>JANOAF010000057.1:0-9410 GCA_031411015.1 Opitutaceae bacterium
GGGAGCGCGCCGTGTTTGCGGGCGTCGGCCGAGTGGACGTTGATGCCGATGAAGCGCACGCGCGGGTTTTGAAACTGAGTCTTCGACGCCGTCGTGAAATCGCTCAGCCGCGTCCCGATATTGATCACGAGATCGGCTTCCACGGCGATTGCGTTGGCGGCGGCGGTGCCGGTGACCCCGATGGCGCCGAGGCACGCGCGGTGCGAGTCGAGCAGCGCGCCCTTGCCGGCCTGCGTGACGCCGACGGGGATGCCGGTGGCGGCGCAGAACTTGGCGAGTGCGTCCGTGGCGTCGGAGTAGTGAACGCCGCCGCCCGCGACGATGAGCGGGCGCTTCGCCGCGCGAATCGCGGCGACGGCGGCGCGCAGGCTCTCGGCCGGGCATGGGGGGCGCTCGACGGTGAAGACGCGTTTCTCAAAAAAGTGCAACGGGTAGGCGTAGCTCTCGGCCTGCACATCCTCGGGCATCGCGATTGTGACGGCCCCGGTTTCCACCGGGTCGGCCAGCACGCGCATCGCCTCGGGCAGCGCGGCGAGGAGCTGCTCGGGGCGGTTGATGCGGTCCCAGTATTTCGAGACGGGGCGGAAGCAGTCGTTCACGCTCACGTCCTGGCTGCCGGGAAATTCGAGCTGTTGCAGCACCGGGCCAGGGATGCGGTTGGAAAAAATATCGCCGGGCAGCAGCAGCACGGGGAGGCGGTTCACGGTCGCGACGCCCGCGCCCGTGATCATGTTGGTCGCACCGGGGCCGATTGAACTCGTGCAGGCGTAGGTGCCGAGGCGCTGGCGCGTTTTCGCGAACGCCACTGCGGCGTGGACCATGCCCTGCTCGTTTTTGCACTGGAGATAGGGCAGCGCGTTTTTCCCGGCGAACGCGCCGTGCTCCTCGAGCGCCTGGCCGAAGCCGGTGACGTTGCCGTGGCCGAAGATGCCCCACACGCCGTTGATGAGGCGGTGCTCCACGCCGTCGCGGCGGATGTATTGCCGCTGGAGAAAGCGCACCAGTGCGGCGGCCATGTTGAGGGTGACGGTGGTTTTCATGCGAAGGCGCGGAGTGAATCGGAGAAACCGGCGAGCGGTCCGCGGAGGTGGAGGTTCACGGTGGGCATGGCGGGGCGAGAGGCGAACAGGAAACGAAGCGGGGAAAAAATGTAAACGTTATCACGCGCGACGGCGTCAACCGGATTTTTGGATCAAAACCACGCCTGGGGATCGGCCCGCGCAGAAAATTTCTCGCCCGCCGCGCAGGTTTGCGGCACGCGGTTGAAGATGAGTTCCCCGCTCGCCGAAGCTCACGTGAGGGCCGCTGCCGAATTGTTTTCGCTGGCCGGCCGCCGCGCGCTCGTGACCGGCTCCGGCCAGGGTATCGGCCTGACGCTGGCGCGCGGCCTCGGTGCGGCTGGCGCCGAACTGATTCTCAGCGATCTCGATCAAGTGCGGCTCGATGGCGCGGTCGCGGGTTTGCGGGCCGAAGGCTTTACGGTGAGCGGCCGGTGTTTCGATGTGACCAAAGCCCCCGAGATCGAAGCGGCTCTCGGGGGAATCAGCGGCGGCATCGACATTCTGATCAACAACGCGGGGATTCATCGGCGGGCGCCGTTGGAGTCGATGCCGGTGGAGTCATGGCAGGCGGTAATCGACGCGAATCTTACGGGCGCGTTTCTCGTCGCGCGGGTGATCGTGCCCGGGATGTTGCGGCGCGGTGCCGGCAAGATTATCAATCTCTGTTCGCTCAACTCCGAAATCTCGCGGCCGACGATCGCGAATTACGCGGCGGCGAAGGGCGGGTTGAAGATGTTCACGCGCGCGATGGCGGTGGAGTGGGGTGGTCGCAACATCCAGACCAACGCGATCGCACCGGGCTACATGCGCACGGAGCTGACCGGCCCTCTCACGGTGGATCCGGCGTTCAACCGCCACCTGTGCGCCCGCACGCCCACGGGCCGCTGGGGTGAGCCGTCCGAGCTGGTGGGTGCCGCCGTTTTTCTCGCCTCACGCGGCTCCGATTTCGTGAACGGCCAGATCGTCACCGTGGACGGCGGGCTGCTGGCGGCGCTCTGAAAACTCCGCGCCGGAGATCGCACTTGACACAAATTCGCGGGGAAATGTAAACGTTTACAGAATTAGCTGACACCCGCCAATCCCTATGAAAACCCCACACCTCGCGACCGGCGGAAGCGCCCGTCGCCCCCTGACTGCTTTTCGTTTCACGCTCTCGTGCCTGTTGGCCTTCGTGCTGGCGGCCTCCTCGGCGTTCGCCCAGTCCGTGGCTTCGGGAAAAATCACCGGCCGCATCTTCAATCCCGCCACGCAGCAATACGTGCGCAACGCCGAGATTCGCGTGGCCGGCACCGACACGGTCGCCTACTCCGGCGACGATGGCTCCTACGTCCTGACGGGTGTCGCCTCGGGTTCGGTCACGCTCACCGTTACGTTTACGGGCTATGATACCGCGACCGCCACGGTGACCCTCGGCAGCGATCAGACTGCGACGCAGAATTTCGAGCTGAAGGGCTCGACCTATCAGCCGGGCTCGGCGGCGAAGCAGGCTGGTGACGTGATCAAGCTCGACAGCTTCGTCGTCTCCTCCGAGCGCGAGGGCAACGCCAAGGCCATCATGGACCAGCGTGCCGCGCTCAACATGAAGAACGTCGTCGCGACCGACAACTTTGGCGAGGTCACGAGCGGCAACATCGGCGAGTTCGTGAAATACATGCCTGGCGTCGTCATCGACTACACGCAGTCCGACGCCCGCGCCGCCCGCATCGGCGGCCTCGATCCGAAGTATGTCGGCATCAGTATGGACGGGATGCGCATGGCTAACGCCTCCTCCGGCAGCTTCGGCGGTTCCTCCCGTGGCTTTGAGTTCGAGCAGGCTTCGATCAATAGCATTGAGTCCATCGAGGTGAGCAAGACCCTCACTGCGAGCATGGACGCCGATGCTGCCGCCGGCAGCATCAACCTGAAAAGCCGAAACGCCTTTGAGCGCAAAGGCCGCGAAGTCGTCGCCGAGGCCACGCTCTCGGCCAACACCTACGCCCTCACGTTTCACAAAACGCCCGGTCCCGACGACGGCAACCACCTGAAAATTTTCCCCGGCGCCAAGCTCAGCTACGGCGAATCGTTCGGCGGCCGCTTCGGCGTGCAGCTCAACGTTGGCACCAACAGCGTTTACACCGAGCAGGAAAACGGCACGACGAACTACGATTTCAGCAACACCGCGCGCGGGCCGTTCATCAGCAGCCTCAGCTTCCGCCACGGCCCGAAGATCACGCGCCGCGATTCCTTCGGCGCCAATTTCGATTACAAGATTTCGGACAACCTCGTGTTTTCGCTTCGCACCGCGGGCTCCCACCTGAACGATCAATATGTCAACCGCGTGATCAGCTTCAACGCGAGCGCCGCGCAGATCGATCCCTCCTCGACCCTCACCAAGGTCATCGCGCTGCCCTCCGGGGCCAACGCCAACACCCGGCTCGAGGAATCGCAGGGCCATCGCAACCGCCTTAACGACACCGTCACCTACACGCCGAAGCTCGTTTACAAGCTCGGCGACCTGACCCTCACCGCGGGCGGCGGCTACTCGCGCAGCCGCACGCACTACACCGACCTCACAGGGGGTTTCTTCAACAACGTCATCGCCCGCATCACGCGCATCAGCTGGATGGCCGAGCGGGACAGCACGATCCAGCCCGGCTGGCGCATGACGCAGCTCCCCGTCGGCGGCACGATTGCCCGCCCGTGGAATGACCCGGCCAGCTTCGGCCGCGACGACGCCAACGCGAACAACATCCGCAGCCGCATGACCGGCGGTCAGAATCAGGTCTTCGTCGCCTACCTCGACGGGAAAAAGTCGCTCAACCTCGCCGGCCTGCCCGTGATTCTTTCTACCGGCGCGAAGACCCGGCTCACGACCCACGACATCTACGACAACTCCCGGCAGTGGACATACGTCGGCCCCAACAACTCCCAGACCGCCGCGACCACCGTGTTCCCCGTGTATCAGAACCGCGGTTTCGACCCGAAGGTCGGCGGCAACATGACCGCGCTCAACCTGCCCTACGTCGACAACACCGCGATGCAGCGCCTCTACCTCGCCAATCCCACGTGGTTCACCGAGGACACGCTGACGGGATTCCGCAACGCCTTCACTTCGCCGCGCGCCCTGAAAGAGCAGGTCGATGCCGGGTTCATTGAGGCGTCGACGCGCATCAACCGCCTGCGCCTGAACCTCGGCCTCCGCCATGAGCGGACCCGCAACACCGGCCGCGTGTTTGAGATTCTCCCCGACGCCGCCGTGCGCGCCGCCGGCTACACGGCGAACACCGTTCCCTATATCGCCTATCAATACCGCAACGGCCAGCGCCACAGTCAGTATGGCGGCTACCGCGATTGGTTCGCCAGCGGCGGTGCCAAGTATGAGTTCACTCCCAACCTCGTCCTTCAGCTCTCCGCCAGCCAGTCGATCCTCCGGCCCGGCTACGACAGCGTCGCCGGCCTCCCCTCCATCGACGACATCCGGGGCATCGTCACCGTTCCGAATCCCCAGTTGAAGCCCGAGCTCTCCAACAAGTATTTCGCGAGCGTGCAGTATTATCTCGAGCCCGCCGGCACCGTCGCCCTCTCCGTCTATCAGCTCGACATCAAAAACATGGGCTCCGTCAACACGCCGACCACCGCCGCGGCAGCCGGCTTCGACGATCCGGCCTACGCCGGCTACTCCTTCCAACAGCCCACCAACCTCTCCGGCACGCGCAAGATGAAGGGCGTCGATCTCGAATACAGCCAGCAGCTCGTGTTCCTCCCCGGGATTTGGCGCGGCCTCAGTGTGTTCGGCTCGCTCTCGCGCACGGTCGCGCCCCTCCCGTTGGTCAGTGTCGTGCCAAAGGCCGTCAACGGCGGCATCCGTTTCAGCAACTACAAGTTCAACGTCCAGCTCCGCGCCACCTGGTCCGCCGCCCGCATCGACGGCTTCGGCACCAACGTGATCAACTGGCAGGCGGAGCGCCTCCTCGCCGATTTCAGCGCCGGCTACAAAATCAGCCGCACCTACGAGCTCACGGTCGCCGGCCGCAACATCAACAACGCGTTTCAGGACTACTACGCGGGCCAGCCCGGCCTCCTCCGCTCCCGCGAAATTCTCGGCCCCATCTGGACGCTCGGCGTGCGCGGCCGCTTCTGATTCGCGCTCGCGCAACGTTTCGCGCCGGCCTCGAATTTTCCCTCATGGCCAGCCTCCAGGAAGTCGCCGCTCGCGCCAAAGTTTCCATCGCGACCGTCTCGCGCGTCCTCAACAAATCCGACAAGGTCGTGCCCGAGACGAGCGCGATCGTGGAGCAGGCGCTGCGCGACCTGGGCTACCGGCCGAGCCGCGTCGCGCGGCGGCTGCGCATGAACAACGGCCGCGCCCACTTGGTCGGCCTCATCATCCCCGACATCCAGAACCCCTTCTACGCCGAGATCGCGCGCGGCGTGGAGGACGCCGCCTACGCCGCCAAATATGCGCTCCTCCTCTGCAACTCCGACGAGAACCCCGACAAGGAGCGCTTCTACCTCGACGTGATGCGCGACGAGTCGGTCGACGGCATCGTGCTGCCGCCGTTTGACGACACGGATTTTGCCGTGATCGAGGTGGTGAAAACAGGGATGCCCGTGGTCTGCGTCGATCGCAGTCTCGCGAAGGTGAAAACCGATCTCGTCGAGGTGGATAATTATCAGGGTGCGCTTGAGGCGGTGAACCATCTCCTCGACAAGGGCCACACCGCCATCGCGCTGATCGAAGGCCGCACCCAGGTCTCGACCAGCCGTGAGCGCCGGCGGGGCTACCTCGACGCCCTCGCCGCGCGCGGCATCGCGCCGCGGAAGGATTTCATGCGCGCGGGCGATTTCAAACAGGAGAGCGGTCGCGTGCTCGCCACCGAACTGCTCGCGCTGCGCAAGCCGCCGACCGCGCTCTTCGTCTGCAACAACCTCATGACCGTCGGCGCGCTCGCCTGTCTCCACCAGCGCGGCCTGCGCGTGCCCGGCGATGTGGCGGTCGTCGGTTTCGACGATCTGCCGTGGGCCGAGGCGCTCGATCCGCCGCCGACCGTCGTGCGCCAGCCGGCCTATGAGGTCGGCCGGCAGGCGATGGAGTTGCTGCTCAAGCGCATCATGGATCCCGTGCGTCCGCCGGTGACCGTGCGCTTGCGGCCGGAGCTGGTGGTGCGACGCTCCACGTGAAATTTCCCATGTCCTTCGTTTCTGTCGCTTGCCGGGCGCTGCTCAGTTTTCTGCAAACTCACGGGCGGGACGCCCGTGCCACGTGGCATGGGCGTCCCGCCCATGTCGGAAAACTGAGGCCCGCCCTCGTGCGTCTCCATCTTGCCGCCGTGTTCGCGCTCGCCGGTTCCTCCCTGCACGCCGCCGAGTCCGCGCCGGCTCCGTCGCTCGTCGTCGTGATTACGATCGATCAGTTTCGGGCCGACTATCTCGCGCGCTTCGGCCAGCACTTCGTTCCCGGCGGCTTGAAATTGCTCATGGAGCAGGGAGCGCAATTCACCGACTGCCGCTACGAGCACGCGGTGACGAAGACCGCCTCGGGCCACGCCGTCGTCCTGACCGGCGTCCACGCAAACATCCACGGCATCATCGCCAACGACTGGATCGATCGCGACTCGCTGCTGCGCGTCAATTGCGTCGATGACGACAGCGTGCAGGTCGTCGGCCTCGCCGAGGATCACAGCGGTGTGCGGATGCCCGGCCGCAAGCCGGGGCTTGGCGCCTCGCCGCGGAAGCTGCTCGCGACGACCGTGGGCGATGAGTTCAAACTTTCACGCGGCCCCGGCCCCAAGGTCATCGGGGTCTCGAGCAAGGATCGCTCGGCCATTTTGCTCGCGGGGAAATTCGCCGACGCCGCCTACTGGATGGACAAGGGCCGCATCGCGTCGTCGACCGCTTACATGAAGGATGTGCCCGCGTGGGTGCGCGCCTTCAACAAGGCGAATCGCGTCGACGCGTTCTTCGGCCAGACGTGGGACCGCCTGCTGCCCGCCGCCGACTACGACCGGCTTCAAGGACCCGACGCCGCGGCCGGTGAAGGCATCGAGTCGGGCATGGGCGCCACGTTTCCCAAACGCGTGAACGGCGGGTCCGACACGATCACGGCGGCGTTCTACGACGCGTTCGAGGCCTCGCCGTTCAAGAACGAGGTGCTCGCTGACTTCGCCAAGCTGGTCGTGGAAAACGAGAATCTCGGCGGGCGGGGCGTCACCGACATCCTCTGCCTCAGCTTTTCCACCAACGATAGCATCGGCCACATCTACGGACCCGAGAGCCACGAGGTGATGGACATCACGCTGCGCACCGATCGCCTGTTGGCGGATTTTTTCGCGTTTCTTGAGAAACGCGTCGGCCTCGCCCACTGCACCATCGTGCTCACCGCCGATCATGGCACTCCGTCACTGCCCGAGCGCGTGAAGGCGCTGAATCCCGCCACCAGCGCCGGCCGCATCGATCCGGCGCGCGTGCTGAAGACCTGCGAGACGGCGCTCGACGCGGCGTTCGGTGCGCTGGGCGAGGGCAGGCGCTGGCTCGTCGTCGATGCCAGCCAGCTCGTGCTGGTCCGCGAAAATCTACGCGAGAAAAACATCGAGCCCGCCGCCGCGGCGAAAGTCGCGCGCGCCGCGCTGCTCACGCTCGAGTTTGTCGATGCCGCCTACACGCGCGGCGAATTGGAGGTCGGCGCGGTGTCCGGCCCCTTCGCCGCGGCCACGCTGCACAGCTTCAACCGCGAGCGGAGCGGCGATGTGTATTACCGCTCGAAGCCGTTTTGGGTGGAGCGCAAGACGGGCACCAACCACAGCACGCCCTACGCCTACGACACGCGGGTGCCGCTGCTCTGGCTCGGGCGCGGCGTGGTGCCCGGCGTCTATTCGCAGCCGATCAGCGTGGCCGACATCGCGCCGACGCTCGCGCGCATCCTCGGCGTGCTCCCGCCCCCGGCGGCCACCGGGCGGGATTTGTTTTAGCCCGGCGGCTCGGGGTGCGCTTGATTTCGAGAACATGGTCGCGCAAAGCCCGGAGCGGACGTTGGGCGTCGCCGACGTTCTGATTTCATCGCGACGACGACAAAATTTCGGACGGAGCTGCGAACTTACCTGGAGATAAACTCGGCGATCCTCGCACGCGTGGCAAAGATCCCGGGAAGGTGTCTACGCTTACCGGCATACGGTTGGCGACGGCGCGACATTCAACCGCACGCGAAGCCAAGCCGAGCATTACGCCATCGCCGGCAGCGTCAGCCCGCGCTTTTTTTCAAGAGCGCGTCGAATTGCTTCAGGGCGTTGTCGGGGCCGCCGGTCTTGGCGCTGTCGATCACGACGGTGCCGGCGCGGTCGGTGATCACGAGCTGCGGGATGAGGTTCGTGAAGAGCCGGTTCACGATCTGCATCTCGGGCTGGCGCGCCTGGGGCACGCTGGCCCACGCGAAGCCGACCTTGCTGGCGTAGGCTTTCATCTCCGCGGGCGTCTTGTCGCCGCTGATGAAGACGACCTCAAATGCGGACGCGTTCTTCGGCTTGGCGTCCTTGTAGAATTTCACGAGCGACGGGGAAAATTGCACGCACGGGCCGCACCAGCCTGCGCCGCGGTAAAACACGTAATACTTCGGCTCGGCCGTGGCATCGAGCGGCGCAGGGGCGCCGGTCGCGGGGCTCACGAGTTTCCCCATGAGGTCTTCGCTCACGCGGCTGGGGAACGCGTTTTTGTCCGCGAGGAGCTTGCGCGCGGAGGCGAGGAGGTCGGTGCCGCGGGCCTCGGCGTTGAAGAGGAATTTCCGCGTCTCGTGCGCGAGCAGGAGTTTGTCGCCCTCGAGGCCGACGAGGATGGCGGGTTCGCCGACGGGCAACGTGCCGCCGCTGAGCTGCATGGGCTGGGTGAGCTTCACGCGGTAGGTCCAGAGATCCTTGCGTTGGAGGAGCGCGGCGTAGGTGAGGGCGCGCTGGTCGGGCGTGAGTTTTTTCCACTCGGCCTGCGCGGCGCTGAGCACATCGGTGTCCTCCACTTTTGTGCTGAACGTGCTGCGGCCATCGGGTGTCTCGAGTTCGACGCGCGTGCCGCTGACGGAAACGACGGTGAGCTTTTGCCCGATGGCGAAACCGGGGCGGCCCTGTAGTTTGACCGGCTGCTTGAGCGTGACCTGGGTCGGAAGGAATTCCGGCCGGCCGGCGAGTTCGGCCAGCGTGAGATCTTGCGCGAGCGCGGTGCTGGCGAGCAACGCGGCGAGGGGGAGAAGGCGGAATGTTTTCATGGGAGAGGGAAGCTTCAGCAGTTCGATTGATGATTACCCAAAGAGGAGGCGATTGGCGTTGAAAGTAGGGCGGGGTCTGTGACCCGCCCTTTCGCGGGTTGAGCATTCGCACGGAGGGCGGG
>JANOAF010000058.1:0-2219 GCA_031411015.1 Opitutaceae bacterium
CTGAGCAAGAGCTTCACTTCGACGGCCGTCGGTCTCGCGATCGCGGACGGGAAATTTTCCGTGGAGGATTCGGTGTTGAAGTTTTTCCCCGACGACGCGCCGGAAAAACCGAGCGCGAACCTCAAGGCCATGCGCGTGCGCGATCTCCTCACGATGGCCACGGGGCACCACAATGAGGACATCGCCAATTTCCCCTACAACGACGAGACGAGCGCCGTGAAGAAATTTCTCGCGCTGCCGGTCACGCACAAGCCGGGGACTTTCTTCGTCTACAACACCGCCGCCACTTTCATGCTTTCCGCCATTGTGCAGAAGACGACCGGCCAGACTGTGCTCGACTACCTGCGCCCGCGGCTCTTCGAGCCGCTCGGCATCGCGAATCCCACGTGGGAGGCGAACAAGCAGGGCATCTCGATGGGTGGCTTCGGCCTCAGCATCCGCACGGAGGACATCGCGAAGTTCGGTCAGCTTTATTTGCAGAAGGGCCTGTGGAATGGAAAACAACTCGTGCCCGCGACGTGGGTGGAGACGGCGACCTCGCGCTGGATGTCCAATGGTAGCAACCCCGCGAGCGACTGGGAGCAGGGCTACGGTTTTCAATTCTGGCGCTGCCGCTACGGCGTGATTCGCGGCGATGGTGCGCATGGGCAATTCTGCATCGTGATGCCCGAGCTCGATGCGGTGATCGCCATCACGGCGGGCACGCGGGATTTGCAGGGCGTGTTGAATGGGGTGTGGGCGAAGCTGCTGCCAGCGTTGCAGGCGAAGACGGCAGGTGCGTTGCCGGCGGATGACGGGACGCACGCGAAACTGAAGGCGCGCCTCGCGAGCCTCTCGCTGAAGCATCCCGCCGCCATTGCGGTGCCGCCGCTCGCGAAGGAAATCGCGGGCAAGCGCTATGTGTTTTCAAAGAATCCTCTCGGGATCGAATCGGTGGCGCTGGAGCCGTCCTCGTCCGGCGCGCGCGCGACGCAGCTGACCACCGTTGTCGGCGGCAAGCGCGACCGCGTCGATCTTGCGCCGGGCGAATGGGTGAAGGGCGACGTCGAGAGCGGGCCGATGGCCGGTGTCGTCGCGCTCAGCGGCGCGTGGACGGCGGCGGACACTTTCACCGTCGAGGTTGCGCGCTACCGCACGCCGATTGTGCTGCGGCACCGGCTCACGTTTGCGGGTGACGAGGTCACGCTTGAGCTCCAAGCCAACGTCGGCACGGCGATTCCCGCCATCAAGGGCAAGGTCCAGCCATGAGAGCCGTTTACCTCGCCGTTTTGTTTTTGCTCATGGTCGTTACGGCGGCCCACGCCGCCGCGGTGAAAGACCGCGAGGGCGCGGTGCGCGGCGACAAGGCCGCGATGGAAAACGACGCGCGCTGGCTCTACAACGACGTCGACCGCGGTTTCGCCGAGGCGAAGCGCACCGGCAAGCCGCTCCTCGTGGTGCTGCGTTGCGTGCCGTGCCTCTCGTGCGTGGGCCTCGATGCACAGGTGCTCACCGAGCCCGCGCTTGCGCCGCTGCTCGATCAGTTCGTGTGTGTGCGCCTGATCAACGCCAACACGATCGATCTTGCGCGGTTTCAGTTCGATTACGACCTCTCGTTCTCGACGCTCTTCTTCAACGCCGACGGCACGATCTACGGGCGTTACGGCTCGTGGACCCACCAGGCTGACCCCGAGGCCAAGGAGACGATTGGCTACCGCCGCGCCCTTGAGGGCGCGCTCGCGGTGCATCGCGGTTATCCGGCAAATCAGGCGGCGCTCGAAGGCAAGCAGGGTGGACCGACGCCCTTTCGCACGCCGGTAGAGATTCCGGAACTCGCGAAAAAATACGGGCGCGAACTCAACTGGGGCGGCAACGTCGTGCAAAGCTGCGTGCATTGCCACCAGGTCGGCGAGGCGTTCCGCGGCTACTACCGAGAGAAAGGCGAGCCCGTGCCGCCCGAGCGCATCTACCCGATGCCCGCCGCCGAGACCATCGGCCTCGGCCTCGCGCCCGACCGGGCCGCGGCGATCACCGCGGTTGCGGCGGACTCGGTCGCGGCGCGCGCGGGTTTTCGGGTGGGAGACGAATTCGTTTCCTTCGCCGGCCAGCCGCTGATCTCGGTCGCGGATTTTTCGTGGGTGCTGCACCGCGCGCCGGAGGCGGGCGCGCTCGTGGCTGTCGTGCGGCGCGAGGGAAAAGAGGTGTCGCTCTCGCTCGCGCTGCCGGCCGGCTGGCGCGCG
>JANOAF010000059.1:0-6903 GCA_031411015.1 Opitutaceae bacterium
CCTCACCCCGCGGGTTTGAGGAAGGTAGCGGAAGGCGCGCAGGGCGCCGCGGGGTGAGGGCACCCCGCCTACACACAATTCACTCCGGTTCCGCCGTGCCCTCGACCACCCAGTCGCGCGCTTCGGGCACTTGGGCGAAGAAGGCTTTCAACGCCGCGCTCAGGTGCTCGGCGTAGCGATAGTGCGCCCCCATCCCCGTGCGCAGCTCGGCCTCGTAGATGAATTTGTCGGCATGCGTGCTGTGCTCAAACGGCGTCTGCGCCCCGAGCAGCAGCGAGTGAACATACGCCGGCGACCCGCGCTCCATTAGCTCGCGCGTGAGCGCGAGCTGATCCGCCAGCAACGCCGCATGCGGTGCACGATCGATTTCCGGCGGCAGATAAAATCCGGCCTGAATCAGCGGCGTGTAGCGGTGACCCGTGCGGTGGCGGTTGAGGTCGCGCAGCTCCGCGAGCGCCATGTTGTTCCAGGCGAAACTCACGCGCATCCGGCGCGTCGCCGTGCCCTGCTGGCCGTAGCGATTCGCGCGGTGCCGCAGCGCTTCGGAGATGGGCTGGGTTTCGGCGAGCCACGGTGGCGTCGCACGCTCGACATGCACCCAGACTTCATCGGCGAGGGGCGCGGACGAAAGCCGCGCCCGGCCGAGCGCCAGCGACGCAGCGAGCTCCTGCGCAGATTGCTCGATGTAGGATTTTTCGGCGGAGCTGTGCCGCATGAGCCGGGGCGATTGCTTGAGGAGTTCGTCGCGGATGAGTTTCGCCGCCGCCTTCGCCTCGGGATGCGGCAGCGAATCGAGGTGCTTCACCGTCGTCGCCCACATGCGCGACGACTGCACGAGCCCGAGGTTCGTGCGCGTCGCCAGCGGGATAAAATACCGCGCGCGATCCAGCGCGTAGTTTTTGCGCAGGCGCGTAACGACCGCGGGCTTCGCATCGGGCGGCAGGCGCACGAGGCCGGGATTACTCATCGCCTGCGCATCGAGCCGCGCATACTCGGCATGATAGGCGGAGAAGGAACGCGCCATCACATCGCGCCAGCGACCCGCGAGGTCGTCGGGGATGCCGAGTTCGGCGGCCGTGGGAAGGTTGGCCGCATCCATCGTGATGTAGCGCGTGCTCGACTCCTGCCCGTCGGCCATCGTCGCGAGCTCGAAAATTTTATACGCGAGCCACATCGACACATCATCAAGCGCCACCGCGAGCCCGCCCGTGAGCCCACCAATGGAAGCGTGCCCGTAATCGACGAAATTCAAAATGCGGTCGATCGACGCATCCGGATTCGCCAGATCCACTTTGCTGAGGATGGCCGCGATGCCCTGATTGCTGCGCGAATAGCGCGCGAGCACAGACGCCAACAACTCCGGCGTGACCTTCGGGCAATCGGCCGCGGTCGGCGGAGGAACAAGGGCGAGTCCGGTTATCTTCATGCGGCAGAAGAGATGGCCGCAAAGAGCCGCCCGCGGCGCAAGAAGGGAAAGCGAAATTCGCCTACAAGCTCAGCCGGAGAAACGCGTTGAGAGCTGAGAGTCGGGAGTTGAGAGAAAAAACAAACCGTGAGTGTCAGCACCGAAGCACCTCGCGGCCTGCCGGTCCGCTGGGGATTGGTCTCACAGCTCTTAACTCTGGACTCTCAACGGCATCGTTCCGGCTCGGCAAGACCACCTCATTTCTGGAGCAAGGCATTGAAGACGTCATCCGCCGGATTTTCCCATGTCTTCACGAGTGCCGCCTCCGACAACTTTAGGCACGCCGGCCGCTCCTCATCTGTCGGAGGGTCTGCACCGTGACGGTTACGCGCGCATGATTGGGCAGCGGCAACGGACTGGCCAAGCGCAACCAGCCTTCCTCATAGACCGCTTCGAGCGTGGTTGACATGACCGAACGATTACTCGGCAGCCGACCGGAGCAAGCCCGAGAACCAAGCCTCACGCGCTACGGCGGCGCACTCCCGCTCAGAACTGCGCCTCGGTCAGCGGTTGAACCCTTCCGCTCTCCAGTTCGGCGTCGCGCTTTGCTGCCTCAGCGAGAACGGCCTCGGGTTCGGCGGCTTCGATTTCCTTGCACTGATTCATGCGCGGAAAAACTCACGGCACATTTGACCTGGACGTTGATGAGCCGGGCGGCAGCGCTAATTTGCACCCGTGTAGCTGCACGCCTCCAACGCTTTCGCACCCATGGCGGGCTCGACCAATTCGGGATACACGTGCCCAACCATGAACCCCATGGAAATGCCAAGCCTCACATAGCGCGTCTGTCCGTTGGCAAGGGTAAGCGACAGCGTGCGCGTGACTTCAGTCGAGGAACTGATCTTATATTCGCCCGCGGGACGATCCACGACGAAGAAACCTTTCGGCTTCGCGCTGCCCACAACCTCATCGTTCACCCGAACGTCAGGCTGGATGGCCGCTCCCATCACCGAATCGCGATAGATGTAGATCCGTCCCTTGTCGGCAGCCAACGCTGGTAGGGTGCTCTTCATTTCGGAAAATTTCGGGCCGGTGCCACAGCCGGAAAAAAGCGCGCTCGCGGCAAGAAGGCTGAGGAGGACAAAACGTGTTTTCATATTTTGGGTAGGTTCAGGGTTGAATTTTCACTTCCAAAGTCAGCGGCGGGGATAGCGGCGCGTAGGTTTTCTCCACTGGCAAGTAAAAGCCCACCAAGCGCCCGCCCGAAACCACGATGCGCGCCTCATGGATATTCGAGGCCTCCACTTTCACGATCTGGTCGTCGGTGGAATAGACCTGTCCGGCATCGATCTCTCCCACGCGACGCCACACCGTGCCGCTCTTCAGATGAGTGGGAAACCCGGTGCCAAGTCGCGCTTTCACTTCCTGCAACAAGACGAATTGGTCACTCGACATTTCGCCTACGCGAAAAACGGCCGGGACTTGCCGGACGTGAACAATATCGAATGCGCAGCCGCTCATCAGAACGGCAATCAATCCGCCAACAATCGGCGATTTCATGGAGATGCTTCCACTTAACGTGGCTGACATACTTGGGGATCGGGCCATCCGACTGGCGCAGGGCATCGAATCATGATGCGAAATTGCGCGGCCACACCACGGTCATTCGCGTCTCGTCGTGTTGCCTGCTACCGGCGATTCCGAGGCCACGCGGACCTCAGTTGATCTTAACCATGCTGGCCCGCTCGCTCGCAGTCACCTCTGAGGCGAGCACGACGACAAAGCCAATACCGCTTTTCAAGAGTTCCGCCTGCGAAGGAGTAAGCTGCTGCTCGATCTTTTCGGGGCTCAGATTATACATCGATCCCGTCACGGGATCGACGGCTAGCATTCCAATCAAGCCGCCGAAGAGGATATTCCCCCAATACCAACCGGACACCTGTGGCGTGATCGCGATCTCGGCACTTTTGTATCCCGGAAGTTCCAGCCTGATGTTATAGGGCTGTCCCTTAAAATATCCCTTCTTCGGATCGAGCGTTACGGTGAACGGCGTAGTATTCACTGACACGAGTTCGCCGGACTCCTTACTGATAGTGGCCTTCGCTCCCTGCGGCTGTGAGGCCACGCTTATCATCCGCGGGCCACCGTGGATGATTGAGGCACAGCCCCCTGCAAGCAGGGCTGCGGCGGTTACAATTAACGCACCGAGCGTACGCATGTGCTGGTGACTTTTCATTGGGGCAGGAATCCAGCCCGACAAATTCATGGCACCGGGGTCACCGAGCTGGGATTCGGCAGATGCACGCTAGGACGCGCGGACGCAAACCGTAGCCAAACTACCGGTCAAGATTTTATTGGCCCAGCATCTACAAAACATATCGAAGCTCACTTCCATTTCGCCCTAACAAATCCACCGGCCGATCAATTCGGATGCGGATCTAAGCCATCTCACTTCAGCGCCAGCCACTGACCGAGCGGCCCCTGATAGAAACCGAGCACGATTGAACCGAGGGCCAGCGTGCCGAGGGCGAAGGCGGTCACGGGGTTCACCGGCGTGCGGGCGGGGCGCAGCGCTGCGACGTCGGCGGAGGGCGTCCATGTTTCGAAGAAGGCCGCCTTAATCCAGCCGAAGTAGTAATAGATCGAAATCACCACGCCGACGATCGCGATGGCGAGCGAGGTGCCGTGGCCGGCTTCGAAGATGGAGACGAACACGAGGAATTTCCCCATGAAGCCCGCGAGCGGCGGGATACCGGCGAGCGAGCCGAGGCCCACGGCGAGCACGGTCGCTAAAAACGGATTCTCCTTCGCGAGGCCAGCGTAGTGATCGAGTTCCTGATCGGAATCGTCGGGGCCGGCGAGGTGCGTCATCACGCCGAAGACGGCAAACGACGCGATAAGGTAGGCGAAGAGGTAGAACTGAATCGCGTCAAGCGCCGTGGGCGAAGTGCGCGAGGCCACGACGCCGAGGAGGAGGAAGCCCGCGTGCGACACACCGGAGAGGCCGATGAGGCGCTTCACATTATGCTGGGTAATCGCGGCGATGTTGCCGAAGAGAATCGTGGCCGCGGCCATCAGCATGAGGATGGGCTCGGTGAGCCAGCCGTAGGCGGCAAATGCACCGCCCGATCCGCAGAGGCCGAGGAGGACCGCGAAACCCGCGGCCTTCGAGGCGACGGCGAGGAACGCCGTCACCGGCGTGGGGGCACCCTGATAAACATCGGGCACCCAAATCTGGAAGGGAAACGCGCCGATCTTGAAGGCGACGCCGGCAAGCACGAGCACGATGCCGAGGCTGGCGACGAAGTGGTGGGGATTCGCCGCGAGGAAGCGGGCGAGTTCGCCGTAGTTCATCGCTTGCACGGTGTGCGCCGGCAGTGCGGGATTTCCCGCCACCCCGTAGAGCAGCACAATCCCAAAGAGCAGCATTCCCGAGCTGAGCGCGCCCATGATGAGAAATTTCAGACCGGCCTCCAGCGAGGCGGTGCTCGTCCGGTAGTAGCTGACGAGAATGTAGAGACCGATGGTGAGCGTCTCGAGCGCGACGAACAACATCACGAAGTGATTGCTCTGCGCGAGGAGCATCATCGCCCCTGTAACGACGAGGAGGATGTGGAAAAATTCGACCCGCGGCATCGGCCGCGACGCGAGGCTCACCCGCGCGAGGAGCGAAGCCAGCAGCGCCGCCAGCAGGAAAAACGCGCGCATCAACTGACCCGATTGGCTGTGATGCAGCAAGCCGCTGAAGGTGTCGGGCGCCGCCACAAACGAATCCCAGTTGAGGCAGAGCCCGATAAACGTCCCGAGGATACCCGCGATTGCGACGTCGGGAATCAACGCGTGGTGCTGCTTGGGCAAAACGATTTCGAGCACGAGCAGGAAGAGCGCGAGGCAGCCGAGAATCAGCTCGGGAAAGATGGCGGCCCAGACGTTGTCCGCGGCGGCGAGTTTGACGGCTTCGAGATTCATCGCGGCAAAAGGGAGTAACCGCTGATGAACGCTGATGAACGCTGAATAAATCCAGGCGAACCAGCAGTGAGAAAATTATTTTCCGAATCAGCGATCATCAGCGTGGATTAGCGGTTACTTCGGGCATTTCAGCGCGTGACGACCACTTTCGCGGCGGGCGCGAGCGCGGCGTTGATTGGGTCGGACAGCGATTTCGGCCAGAAGCCGATGAAGAGCAACGCGGCGAGGAGGATGAGCGCCGGAATCTTTTCCGCCCAGCTCAGATCGAGCGGGGGATGCTGCGCGGCGACGGTGTTCATCCGCTCCGTCGCTGGGCCGAAGAAGATTCGCGCCGCGGCACGCAGGCCGTAAATCGCCGAGATGACCACGCCCGCCACCGCGAGGGCGGTGATGAGTGGCGAGAATTTCCACAGCGCTACGAAGATCGTGAGCTCGCCCCAGAAATTCGCGAAACCCGGAAGGCCGATGCTGGCGAAGGTCGCCGCGACAAAGAACGCGGCGAGCACGGGCGTCTTTTGCGCGAGGCCGCCCATCTCATCCATGGCAAAGGTGTGCGTGCGGTGATGAATGCTCGTCGCGAGGAGGAAGAGCAGCGCGACCGAAAGGCCGTGCGCCACCATCATCAGCACCACGCCGCCGACACCGAGCGTCGAGCCCACGGCAATCCCGAGGAACGCGTAGCCCATGTGCATGACCGAGCTGTAACCGATCATCTGTTTCAGGTCGCGCTGCGCGATGGTGATGAAGCCGACGACCAGGACGTTGCCGACGACCGCGAGCCAGGCGAGCGGATGCGACCAGTGCGCGAAACCCGCCGGTAGCAGCGGCACAGCGATTTGGATGAGGCCGTAGAGGCCGAATTTCTTCAGCACGCCCGCGTGCAGCATGGCGTTGGCGCTCGGCGCGGCACCGTAGCCGAGGGGAGCCCACGTGTGCAGCGGCCAGAGCGAAACGAGGATGCCGAGGCCCAGGACAAGCAGGCCGAAAACGGTTTTCTGCAACGACTCTGCGAAGGGATGGTTCGCGAGCTGCACCTTGATCGCGATGAGGTCGAAGCTGTTCGCCCCACCCTTCACGTAGAGCGCGATCAGGCCGACGAGCGAAATCATCGCACCCGCCGTGAGGTAGATCGTCACCTTCATCGCGGCGTAGCCGCGGTCGCGCCCGCCCCAAAGGCCGATCATGATAAAGGTCGGGATCAGCGCGAGTTCGTGGAAGAAGTAGAAAAAGAAAATATCGACGCTCGCGAAAACGCCCATCAACCCGCCCTGCATGATCAGGAGCAGCATCAGGTAAATTTTGAGCCGCTCCGCCTGCGACTGGATGGCGTAGAGTCCGGCGGCAAAACCGACGATGCCCGCCATCACGAAGAGCGGCATCGAGATGCCGTTGAGGCCAAGCTTCAGCGCGATGCCGACGCCCTCGAGTCCGGTGGAATAGCGCGTGAGAAACGCATAGCCGCTCGTCTGCGGCGCGGTCGAAAAATGCCACCACGTGTGCAGCGCCATCAACAGCGGCACCGCAAAGGC
>JANOAF010000060.1:0-5517 GCA_031411015.1 Opitutaceae bacterium
CTGTTTCGCGATCCACGATTCAGAAAAGGCGTCGCAGCGCGCGCGGAGTTCGGCGGTCGTGAGCGTGAGTTTTTCCTCCCGGACTTCTTTCGATACTTTCTGCTCGATGGGAAGGCCGTGGCAGTCCCAACCGGGGACGTAAGGCGTGCGAAATCCGCGCATCGTCTTGAAGCGGTTCACGGTGTCCTTGAGGACCTTGTTGAGCGCGGTGCCGATGTGGACATCGCCGTTGGTGAAGGGCGGGCCGTCGTGCAGCACGAAGGCGGGCGCGCCGGCGCGCTTTTTCTGGATGGCGGCGTAGAGCCCAATCTTCTCCCAATGCACGACGCGACCGGGTTCCCGTTGCGCCAGACCGGCGCGCATCGGGAAGTCCGTTTTCGGAAGCTGCAGAGTGTCTTTCAGATCTTGGGCCATGCCGGATAAAGGGGCGGGAGGCTACGTCGGCTCAGAGGAGAGTCAAGGGACTAGGCGGGTCGAAACCGCGGGCGGCGAAACCGCGAACCGCTGGGAACAAAACTATGACACGACGCGCGTCGCGAGCCACTCTCCCGCCGCGATACAGGCGGGCAGCGAGATGCCGTCACTTACTTGTCCGCCGACGAAAAATCCGGGATACGCGCGTTCCGCCGCCGCGATCGTCGCGAGATGGGCGTCGTAGCCGAGATCGTATTGCGGAATCGCCCGCGGCCAAAAGGTGTGACGTTGAAACACGGGTGCGCCGCGCACGCTGAGGAGTTGTGCGAGGTCGGGCGTGATCCGCGCGAGAATCGCGGCAGCGGGTAGGCGGGCGATTTCCGGTTGCCGCGTGCCGCCAACAATGACGGTGAGCGCGACGTGACCGGGAGGGGCGCGGTCGGGAAAGAGCGTCGAAGAAAAGAGCACACCGAGGAACGAATGCTTTTCCCGCGCCGGAACGAGCAGCCCGAAGCCATCGAGGGGGTGCGCGATCTGGTCCCGGTGATAGCCGAGGAAGAGCGAGGCCACGGGCGGATGCACGATGGCGTCGAGCGAGGCGAGGGGAGTTTCGGCGGCGGGACCGAACCGCAGCGCGGCGAGCGGGAATGCCGGCAACGCGGCGATGACCGCATCGAATGTTTCGGCGTGCATCGCACCTTCGGCATCACGCCACCCGAGCGTCCACCGCGCGCCGGGCGTGAGCATTTCGACTTTGCTGCGCAATGAGAGCACGCCTACCGGCAGACGGGCGGCGAGAGCATCGGGCAGGGTTTGCAGGCCGCGGCGAAACGAGATGATGCCTGCATCGCGCGGACGGGATTTGGCGGCGGCGAGTTGGGCCCGCAGGAGCGAACCCGTGGTGTGCGCCGCGGACCAAAGCTTGGGGAAGGCGTGGCGCGCGGAGAGTTTCGTCGGATCGCCCGCGTAGATGCCCGTGACGAACGGATTCAGCACGTAGTCCGCGATCTCGGGGCCGAAGCGATTGCGGATGAAGGCGTCGATGCTCGTGTCGGTGGCGAGAGCGGGCGGGCGGGCGAAAAATTCGCGGAGCACGCGCAGCTTCGTGCCGAGGGAAAATTGCGCTGACGCGAGAAACGCCGGCGGCGAGAGCGGCAGCGCGACCGGCAAGCCACCGCGGACGGTGTAGCGTTTTTTCGCCGAGGGATTCGCGGCGACGCGCTCGGGCGCGAGGCCGAGTTCCTCAATGAGCGCGGAAAGCGCGGGATCGCCGGCGAGGATCGTGTTGGGTCCGGCTTCGATGAGCCAGCCGTCGGAATGCTCGGTGCGAATCGCGCCGCCGACGCGGTCGGAAGCTTCGAAGACGCGGACCCGATGACCGCGCTGGGTGAGGCGGTAGGCGGCGGTGAGGCCCGTGATGCCGGCGCCGATGATCGCGATGGAGCGTGGATTGGGATGGACCACGGAATTAAAACAGGAAGGTCGGGAAGAGCGTGAAGAAGGCAGGAGCTTTCCGAACTTCCCGTTTTTCCTGTTCAATTCTTCCAGTCGATCACGGTTTCGACGAGCGCGGTCATGCATTCGATCTTCGCTTGCGGCATGATACCGTGGCCGAGGTTGAAGATGTGGCCCTGGGTGCCGCGCATCGATTCCAAGAGGCGTGTGCTCTCGCGGCGCACGATCTCCGGCGTGGTGTTGAGCAGCACGGGATCGAGGTTGCCCTGCACGGCGACATTGGCGGGCAGCACGCGCCGCACGATCGAGAGATCGCTGGTCCAGTCCACGCTGAGCGCGCGCACGCCAGTGAACGCCTGATCGGTGAGATGCGGCGCGGTGCCCTTAGCGTAGAGGATGACGGGAAATTCCCGCGGCAGCGCTTCGACAATTTGTCGAATCCAGCGCAGCGACGCGGCCTCGTAATCGGCCCCCGCGATGATGCCGCCCCACGAATCGAAGATCTGAATCGCGTCGGCGCCCGCCGCGATTTGCATCCGAAAATATTCAATGAGCGCGGCGGTGAGTTTTTCCAGCAACGCGTCGAAGGTCATGCGGTCCGTGTAGAAGAGCTGTTTGACGCGCTCGAACTCATCGGAGCTGCCGCCTTCGACCATGTAGGTGGCGAGTGTCCACGGCGAGCCGCCGAAGCCGAGGAGCGCGTGCGAGCCGGCGAGTTCCTTTTTCAGCAACGTCAGCGCGTCGGCGACGTAGTGGAGCCGCGCGGGCACCGCGTGGGTCGGAGCGAGGGCGTCGATTTGCGCGCGCGTTTCGAGGCGAAAATCCATGCCGATGCCGCCGCCCTCGCGAAACTGGTAGCCTTGGCCGAGGGCCTCGGGGATCACGAGGATATCGGAAAACAGAATCGCCGCATCGAGCGCGAAACGCTTGAGCGGTTGCAACGTGACCTCGGCCGCGAGCGCGGGCGTGCGCACCATTTCGAGAAACGAGGACTTCGCCTTGAGCGCGCGATATTCGGGGAGGTAGCGGCCGGCCTGGCGCATGACCCAGATCGGCGGGCGATCGAGGGGAGTGCAGGCGAGGGCGGCGAGGAAGCGTTCGCGGGAAGTCTCTGGAGTTAAGAGCTGAGAGTTGAGAGCTGAGCGTCGGTGAGTGCGGCCCAGTCACGTGGCGTGAGAAACACGTCGTGGAGCTTCGCCTCAGGCGAGCCGGGTTCGGGTTTGGCGTCGTAGTCCCAGCGGACGAGGGGCGGGAGCGACATCAAAATTGATTCGGTGCGGCCACCGCTCTGCAGGCCGAAGAGCGTGCCGCGATCCCAGACGAGGTTGAACTCGACGTAGCGGCCCCGGCGGTAGAGCTGCCACTGACGTTCGCGATCCGTGTGCGGCAGGGATTTTCTTTTCGCGACGATGGGGCGATACGCGGGGAGAAAAGCATCGCCGACGGCGCGCAGCAACGCGAACGACGGCGCGAAACCGAGCTGGCTGAAGTCGTCGAAGAAAATGCCGCCGATGCCGCGCGGCTCGCCGCGGTGCTTGAGGAAAAAATAATCGTCGCACCATTTCTTGAAGCGCGCGTGGAGAGCGTCGCCGAACGGCGCGAGCGCCGTGCGGGCGGTGCGATGCCAGTGCGCGGCATCGGCTGCGAAGCCGTAGTAGGGCGTGAGGTCGAAACCGCCGCCGAACCACCAGATTGGATTTTCGATTTTCGATTCTCGATTTTGGATTGCGGGACTGGGAGCCGCGCCGCCCCCGGCGGGGTTGGCGTCGGGCTCGCGCGTGCAGAAGAAGCGCACGTTCATATGCGCGGTGGGCGCGTAGGGATTGCGCGGATGAAGCACGAGCGAGACGCCGAGGGCTTCCCACGGTTTGCCCGCGAGTTCAGGGCGATGTGCGGTCGCGGAGGGCGGGAGCTTCGTGCCGTGCACGTGGGAGAAAGCCACGCCGGCTTTTTCGAACACGGCGCCCTCGGTGAGGATGCGCGTGCGGCCGCCGCCGCCCTCGGGGCGAGTCCATTCGTCGGTGCGAAATTGCGCGGTGCCATCCTCGGCTTCGAGTCCGGCGCAAATACTGTCCTGCAACGCGAGCAAGTAGGCGCGAACGGCGGGAAGATCGGGAGCGGTGGACATGGTGCGAGGGCGAGGGGAAAGCTGAACGCGAAGCACGGGTGAGAACCAGCAAGATCGCGCGCGAGGCGAAGCGAACTGCGCGCGGATGGTGACGTGGTTTGCCGGAGCCGCGGCACCCTCGCCGCGGTTCGGGCGCATTGAAGGCGGATGGACGAGACGCGCGAGGGCGCCGCGTCCCCAGCAGGCGCACGATTCGGCACGTCACCCCCTTGACGACTTTGCTAGGATTCACGTTCGACAGCACGCGGCTCCGCGGGCTGGCTCACCGCTCCCTGATGCAATCACCCGTGCTCACCACTATCGCCGCGACCGGTTTTACCGTGGCGTTTTTTCACGCGGCGATTCCCACCCACTGGCTGCCGTTTGTGCTCGTGGCGCGGGCGCGCGGCTGGGGGCGGACCAAGACGCTGGCGATCACGGCGGTGGCCGGACTCGGGCATGTGGCGCTGACGAGCGCGCTGGGGCTGCTCATCGCGTGGGGCGGGTTTCAGCTCGAAGAAAAGGTCGAGTGGTTCTCGCGACTCGCGGGCGGGCTGTTGCTGGCGGTCGCGGCATTTTATTTTTGGCGGCAATGGACCGGGTCGGGCATCTGCCATCACCATACGCCGGGCAGCGACCACCAGGCAGATGAACATTGCGGCGAGGAAGGCGAGCAGAGCCACTGGCAGGAAGAGTTGAAAGGCAGTCCAATTGTTTCCGCGAAGTCCGGCGAATGGGCGGCGATCAGCGGGTTGTTCGTGATGCTCACGCTCTCGCCCTGCGAAGGATTCCTGCCGGTCTACCTCTCGGGCGTGCAGTTCGGCTGGAAAGGCTTTATTGTCCTCAGCGTGATCCTCGCGGTGGCGACGCTCGCGGGGATGACGCTCTTCACCTGGCTCGCCCTGCTCGGGTTCGAGCGGTTTAGGTTGAAGAAATTCGAACGGATAGAGGCGGGCCTGCTCGGCGCACTGTTTGCGATCCTGGGCCTGCTCATCCTGCTGCTCGAACATTGAGCGACCAGTCGCCTGATGCGGTTTCAATTGCCGCGTAGAAAATGTAGGGCGGGGGGGCCGAACCCCCCCGGCGTGGAAACAGTTTGGGTTGTTCCGGATGGCGGGGTTCGGCGACCCCGCCCTACAACGCTGCGCTTGGATCCGGGTTGATCCGCTGCCGGATTATTTCTTCGGCAACGAGAACTTCACCATCGGTTCGGCTGGAGCCTCTGGCGTCACTGGTTTGCGCGGTGCGGGCACGATCGGTGAAATGTCGCTCGCGGCCGTTGCGATGGTGGGGGGCGCGGCCACGGCGGGCAACGCCGTGAAGCCCCGTTCGAGCAACTCGACGGCCTTGAGGTCGCGGGTCACCCCTTTGTCGATTTGGCCGCCGGGACCGAAGGAGCCCATGATTACGGTGATGACGCGGCGACCGTTGCGCTGAGCGGTGGCGCTGAGGCAATAGCCGGCGCCGGCCGTGTAGCCGGTTTTCAGGCCGTCGACGCCAGCGACTTTGCCAAGGAGCTTGTTGTGGTTCTCCATCTTCAT
>JANOAF010000061.1:0-8704 GCA_031411015.1 Opitutaceae bacterium
CAGCCGGGCGTGGCAATCCAGCTGGAATCTCAGGGGCGTTCCCGGATGAAGCCGGGGCCCCGTCTCAATCGCATTGTGACCGGGGCACGGCTCCATTCCCGCCCGGAAGCCCACCCCCGCATTGGTTGGGCGAGGAGAACAGGTCCCGCCGCTCAATCCAGCCGGCCGTAGTGCTCCCAAAGCGTGGCCTGCCGCACCAGCGCCAGGCTGTTCAGGAGGCCGAGTTTCTTTTTCAAGCTCTCGCGATAGAACTCCACGGTCTTCGGACTGAGGGTGAGCTTGACCGCGATTTCCTTGGTCGAAAGGCCGCGACCCAGCTTCCGCAACACCTGCCGCTCGCGGTGCGACAGAAAGGAAATCCGATCGGTGGGCAAGGTCAGGTCCGCCAAACCGCCCGGTGGAATTTTGGGGCGCACGTGATCGCTGAGGTGGACTCCGCTATTGATCACCGTGTGAATCGCCGTGAGCAAAGTATCATTCACTTCGTCCTTGAGGAAATAGCCCTTGGCCCCCCCTTGCAGGACCCGCGTTACCACGAGTGGATCGTCCTTGTGGGAAATCACGATCACCCTAGACGTTTGCGACTCCGCCCTGAGGGCATACAGGACGTCGAGACCGCTGCCATCGCGCAACTGGAGATCGAGCAGCACTAAATCGGGTTTTTCTTTTGCGATCGCCGCGAGCGCGCCGGACGGCGAGTCGGCGCAACCGCAATATTCGAGGCCGGATTGGCGCGCCACCCAAGCGGCGATTCCCTCCCGAAAGAAGGCAGGGTTGTCGACCACCAAAATCCGCACTTTGTCGCGCAGCGGAGATGGGCAGGGCATCACGCCTCCTTCGGAGCTTCGGCGGTGCCCCCGAAACCCTGTGGCACGACGCAGGTGACGACGCAGCCGTGATCCCCGTTTGGTCGGAGCTTGATTTTTCCGCCGATCAATTCGGCCCGCAGCTGCATGATCCGCAAACCATTCCCAGGCTTGCGATCGAGGGTTGGGGTTGCCTCCAGCCCGCGACCGTCGGCGGCGACATTCAGGCGCAGGGCGCCATCCGTCACGCCGATAGAAATCCTGACCGAGCGCGGCCGCCCGTGCTGGGCCGCATTGTTCAGCGCCTCCCTAGTGGACTCGGGATTCACGCTGAAAAAGGGCAGATGCGAGACCACATCACCGCTGCCTGCCACGACAGTCGGGCTGCCCAATAATAGGTGGGAGGCGCTCCCAAGGTTATCCTAGAAATTGGTAACGGTGATGATATCGCCGATGCGCGTGGCGTGCGCCGTCGGAGCGATGGCCGCGAGAATGAGAGAGCAGAGGCGCGGGAGGATGCGGAGTTTCATGGGAGGAGGAGGGAAAGAAGTTGGAGTTCGTTGTTGAGCGCCCGCCGCTGGCGGCGGGCGCGTCGCGGAGCAGGGGCTTTCGCTCAATCAAACCAGATCGTCGGCTTGATGTAATCGATCGCGTGATCGTCCTGGGCGATGAGATTGATCCAATAGCCGGGCGCATTGGCGATCATCTGCTGGTCGTCCATCAGGGCGGACCTGAGCATTGGAGAAAGTTCGCCGCCCACGTCCCGTTCGCCGACATGCGCCGAGAACGAGCTGCCCATGTCGAACTTCCCGGCCCACCGCGGCGGCGGCAAATGCGACGAGCGAGCGTTGAAGGAACAGATCCATTGCGCGCCAACCCTAGCGGACGCATGTTACCGCCGTGTCCTTTGTGGATTACCTTTCGGCGGTTGAATTCTTTGCATAAACCGGATTGCGAAGACCGGAAACCGGGTAGCATGGCCGCCATGAACCGCGAAGACTTCAAGGCACCCACGAAGGCGTTAGCGCTGCGTGACATCAAAGTCGGGGACGCGCTCCCGCGCGGAATCGTGGCCAGCCCCATGCTCTCCGAAGGCGAGGTCCTCGGGGGCGTCCCGATTTTCACCGACCACGTGCATCGCTTCAACAACGACGAAAAGCGCCTCTGCGCCGCGCTCGCACGATTAGCGGTCACGTCGGCGCCAATCTGTTCGTAGATTATGATGGTGGGATCGAGGTTGCCCTCGGTCTCCTCGGCTTAGCGGGCAAATGTTACCGCCGTATCACCATGCTGGTCCCGATTGCGTCTTTTTTTTGGCCGCAGACGGCAGGCGCCCACGCGATGAGCCCGCTGCCACCGGGGTGCTGAAGTGGTGTGAGAGAAACATTGCAGTTGTATGCCCGCCCGGTGGGCGAGTTACCCGGCCACCGGCCGGGCATCTACAGCGGCGACGACCGCCCCGCCTTATTCCTTCCCGAAACTGAGCAGCTCCATTTCGAACACGAGGGTGGCGCTGCGACCGATTTTCGGGGGCTGGCCGCGGGTGCCGTAGGCTAGCTCAGGCGGGATGATGACGAGCAGTTTGTCGCCTTTCTTCATGACCTGCAAAATCTGATCCCAGCCCTCGATCACCATGTCGCGGCGCACCCGAAACGTGAAGGGCTGCGTCGCGTCCTTCGCGGAGTCGAAGACCTTGCCGTCGAGTAGCCGGCCCTCGTAGAGCACGTTGACTTTGTCACCCGGCTTCGGCGTGTCACCGGTGCCAGCTTGGAGCACGACGTAGCGGATGCCCGTCTGCGTTTTTTTTGCGCCGGGCCAAGTCTTCTCGACAAACTCGAGATCGGCCGGCGGAAGTTTTTCGCGCTGCGCACGGAGAATGGGTGAGCCGAAAGCCGCCAGTGCGAAAACAGCCAGGGAAAGTTTGAGGAGAGATTTCACGGGAAACACGGATAAGACTTTCCGGCATCCGTGTCACCCGTGTATTCCGTGGTCAAAGCCTATTTATGCCCGCCCGCCCTTCCGTCGTCATCGTCTGCCCCAAGGAATTCAAGTTTACCGACCACGCCGCCACCGTCGAGCGGCCGCATCTCAGCGACGTCGCAGAGCTCACGACCGCGTGGCTCGATTTCGACGCCCCGTTCCCCGCTTCCGTCATCGATGCGCACGCGCTCATCCTTTGGCACGGCCCGCTCGTCACCGCCCCCGTGGTCGCGCAGCTGAAAAACTGCCGCGCCATCATCCGCAATGGCGTGGGCTTCGACAGTGTCGATGTCGCCGCCGCCGCGAAGGCCGGCATCCCCGTCTGCAACGTGCCCGACTACGGCACCGAGGAAGTCGCCGACCACGCCATCGCCCTCATCCTCGCGCTCTACCGGCAACTTTTCCCGCTCGACGCCGTCGCCAAGCAACTCGCGTGGCACATCGACGTCGCGCCGAAGATGCGCCGGCTGCGCACGCAAACGCTCGGCCTCGTGGGCCTCGGCCGTATCGGCACCGCGACCGCCCTGCGCGCAAAGGCGTTCGGTTTCCGCGTCGTCTTCTACGATCCCTACGCGCCGGCCGGCACGCACAAGGCCGTGGGCATCAAGCGCGTCAACTCCCTCGCCGAACTCCTGAAGATCGCCGACACCGTCTCGGTCCATTGTCCGCTGAGCGCCGAGACGCGCAGCTTGATCGGGGAGAAGGAAATCGGGCTCATGAAACCCGGCTCATTCCTCGTGAACACCGCGCGAGGCGATGTCGTGGACAAGGCCCCAGTCTTCGCTGCGCTGCGTTCCGGTCACCTCACCGGCGCTGGCCTCGACGTCGTGGAAAACGAACCCCTCCGCACCGCCGACGAAGCCGCCACGCCGAATCTCATCTGCACCTGCCACGCCGCGTTTTGCTCACCGGAGGGCATGATCGAGATGCGCAGCACCTCCGCCAAAATCGCCCGCGCCGCCGTGCTGGGGCAGCCGGTGTGGAATCGGGTGAATTAAAGAGGGAAGCCACGAAACCAAGAATCGAATCAAAGTTGCCCTAGCTTTCCGGCCTTCCTGGCTTCCTTCTTCAACCCGTTTTAATCGCCTCGTGCTTCGCCACGAGTGCGAGCGCATGACCCAGCAAAGTTTTCCCCGGCTCCATCCGATGCCACGGTGAAGCACCCGAGGGGTGCGGCAGCGGGATGCAGTCCACCGCGTGGCCGCGATATTCGATCTTAAATTTTTTGCCGATGGTTTCGATGAGCGGGCGCTCGCCGAGGAATTGCGCGATGGCGAGTTTGCCGATGGGGAGCACGAGCGTCGGTTGCAACAGCGCAAACTCCCGCTCAAGCCACGCGGAACACTCGGCGATTTCCTCGGGCGCGGGCACGCGGTCGCCGCCGGTTTCCTTTTTGCCGGGGAAACAGCGGCACACGGCCGCGAAATAAAGCCGGTCACGCACCTCGTCCTCGCTCCAGCCGAGCGCGGCGTGAAACCACTTAAAGAGCGTCTTCCCCGCGGTCCATGCAAACGGCCGGCCGAGCCTCGGCTCCTTGTCGCCCGGTGCCTGGCCGACGAGGATCACGCGGCTCGCGACCGCCCGGCCCACGACGGCGGGCCGGTGCATTCGCGGACAGCGCTCGCACGCGCGGAGCGCGGCGAGGTGTTTCTCAACTACGGCGGAGGTTGTCGCGCCCATGCCAACTAGCGCCGGCTCTTAAACCGGCGAAACCCACCGCGCGGTTGCAGCGTGCCTGGATTCCCACCGTTTGAGCGGCCTTGCGGTGCGGGCTGAGCCGGACGCGGCGCGAGCGGCTTGTAGGGAAAGCCTTCGAGCTGCAGCTCGGGAATTTTCGCCCCGATAAAGCGCTGGATGTCACGGATGTCGCCGTAGTTTTCCGGCGTTACGAGCGTAAACGCATCGCCGACCGCCTGCGCCCGGCCGGTGCGGCCGATCCGGTGCACGTAGTCCTCGGGTTTCTCCGGCACGTCGTAATTGATCACGTGCGAGATTCCCGCGACGTCGATGCCGCGCGCGGCGATGTCGGTCGCGACCATCACCTCGTATTTGCCACTCTTGAAACCGGCCAGCGCCTCGATGCGCTGATTTTGCGAGCGGTTCGCATGGAGCACAGCGACCGAGTGATTAGCGGCCTTCAGCCGGCGCGCGATCTTATCGGCGCCGTGCTTGGTGCGCGAAAAAACGAGCACGCTGTCAAAGTCCGTCTTCGCGAGCAGCGCGACCAACAGGTCAAATTTCTGCTCGAACGCGACGGGGTAAAGCGCGTGTTTCACCGACTCGTTGATCGAGCGGTTGATGCCGACCTCAACGCGCGTCGGGTTGCGTAGTGCGAACGACGCGACCGCCTGAATCTCCGGCGGCACGGTGGCGGAGAAGAACAGCGTCTGCCGGTTCTTCGGGCAGCGGCTAATGATATCCTTCACCACGGGGAGAAATCCCATGTCGAGCATCCGGTCCACTTCGTCGAGCACGAGGACCGAGATGTCGCGGAGCGAAATCGCGCCCTCCTTCAAATAATCCATGAGCCGGCCCGGTGTGGCGACGATGATGTCGACCCCGCGGCGCAGTTCGGCGCGCTGGTTGCCGTAGCCGACGCCACCAAAAATCGCGACGCCGCGGATATCGGTGAAGCGCGCGAAATCGCGGAAGGACGTTTCGACTTGAGCAGCGAGTTCGCGCGTGGGTTCAAGCACCAGCACGCGGGCGTTCTGGCCTTTGGCGTGGGCACCAAGCTTGCTGAGAATCGGCAGCGCAAAGGCCGCAGTCTTGCCCGTTCCCGTCTGCGCGGAGCCGATGAGATCGCCGCCACCGAGCACGACCGGAATGGCACGCAACTGAATCGGCGTGGGATCGGTGTAGCCGGCGGCTTGCACGCCGCGGAGGACGTTATCGGAAAGATTGAGAGCTTTAAAAGGCATGTTCGGAATGAGTCTGTCGTCCTGGGCGCAGCGAAGAATCCAATTGGACATTCGTTGCTGGGGGCCCGACACAGTCGGGACTGGATTCTTCGCTCCGCCCAGAACGACAAGGCGGAAACCGAAGCAAAAAAAAGGACGAAGCTCCTCAGGAGCTCCGTCCCTCGAAAAATCGTTTCGTTAAAAACGTCAGGTCTTAGTAACGACGATCGCCGCGATCGCGATCGCCACCGCGACCGCCGCCGCCGAAGCCGCCGCGACCACCGCCGCCGCCGCCGAAGCCACGACCGCCGCCGCCGCCGCCGAAGCCGCCGCCCGGACGCTCTTCCTTCGGACGCGCCTCATTGACCGTCAGCTGGCGACCACCGAGGTCGACGCCGTTCATCTTCTCAGCCGCGACCTTGGCCTCTTCGCCAGTGCCCATGGTGACGAACGCGAAACCGCGGGGGCGGCCGGTCATCTTGTCCATGGCGACGTAAACGTCGGTCACTGCGCCGAACTGACCGAAGGAGGAGCGGAGCTCGTCTTCGGTGGTCTTGAACGACAGATTGCCGACGTATAGTTTGGAGTTACTCATGTGATGTCTCGTAGATCCTTCGTCTGCTGCCAGTCCGTTCCCAACTTGGGTTTCGAAATCATCACTTAAGCCAAACGCTCAGCCAACGACTCACCAGTAACTGTCACCTAACGCTGTCTCTAACGATAAGTCGGGTAAAACACACGGTCGGGCTATCAAGGCAAGGGAATTCTTCTTGGATGCCGACCGCCTGTTTTCGGGCCTCAAATGGAATACTTCGCCTTCACGTCCTCCGGAATCGGCATCGCACGCCCGGTCGCGAGTGTGACGAGCACGTAGTCGCAATAGCCGTCGCACACCCGTTTCCCGCCCGGTTTTTTCTCAATCTCGAAGGCTACCCGACAGCCCGTCGGCGTGAAATGCTCAATCCAGCAACGCACCGTCATGCGGTCGCCCCAGCCGAGCGGGCGCTTGTAGTTGATGTTGGCGGCAGTCATCCACCAGCCCAGCCCGAGTTCGGCAAAGGCCTGCATCGACATGCCATAATTTTTCCCCATCTGCTCAAACCGCGCCGCCAACACGTAGTCGAGATAGCGCGTCGAATGGACGTGTTGGTAGAGGTCGATGTCATCCGGCCGCACCGCCAGCTCGGTCTCGAACTTGGAAAAGATGTTCATGCGGGGTTCTGAATTTTAGGAAATCAGGAAACATCGAACCAAGGCACGGAGATTTTTTCCGCCTCTTGATTTACCGGATTCCAGATTCAATCGAACGCTCGATCGATTAGCCGCCGCTCACGCTTCGTCGGCCGCCCGCTGCCTTTCTCGCGCGCCAGCACCTGCTGCAGGCTGCGTTCGCGCAGCTTATCGAATTCCTCCGGCGGCGTGAGATCGGCGCAGAACTCCGGGAGTAACTTCGCCCCCACCCGCGATTGCGGCACGCCCACCACGCGCAGCGTCCGCGTAAACAACCCCTGCTTCACCGCCACCACCTCGCCCGCATGCACCTCGCGCGCCGGCTTCGCCACGAGGTCATTGACCGCCACGCTCCCCGCGCGGCAAGCGTCGGTCGCGAGCGCCCGCGTCTTGAAAACGCGCATCGCCCAGAGCCATTTGTCCAAGCGAGCAGCAGAACGATCGGCGACGAGTGGCGAGGTCACATCAGAAAAAACAAAGCGGCCGCGGGCGTTGTCAACGTGCGGCCGCCGTCATCGTCTCATCAACTGAAACAGTTCCCCCTGGCGCTCAACCCTTGCGCACGCGCGGGAAGTCGCTCCGGAGCCAGTCGTCGAGGAGCGCTTTCTCGTGCCGCACCGTGTCGTCGCGGAAGCTCATCGTGATTTTCATCATGAAGGCCAGATCGCGGAGGTCGCGTTTGCCTTCCTTCACCACCTTCCCGTCCGCGTCGGTTAGCCGAAAACTCAGGGTAATGCGCGGCGGGTAGATGTCCTTCACGATGCGCACATCATCCCACCGCGGCCCGTGCCATGGCTCAAATTCACCCGCCATATCGATGTCCGTGATCGTCACGGTCAGCTTGTGGCTCGCGGGCACGTAATACTTGGCCTGCTCCAGCAGATGATCACGGATCTGTTCGAGATAGGTCGTGTTGCTTGAGTCGCCCATCGCCCGGTCGCGAACATCCGTGAACTTCAACGGCTCGAAGAACAAGACCTCGGCGCGGGCGGTGAGCTTGGGATCCACCGGCTGCAAGGCGAAGGCCGAACTCACCGCGAGAAAACCGACCAAAAGCAGAGATGAGGTTTTCATGGTTTTGATTGTGACGGAAGGTAGCACAGAAAAGTTCCCCTGCCAGCGCCCAAAAACGAATCTTCGCGCCCGAAAATACCGCGCCATCACCCGCGCGCCGGAGTCACCGTCACGACCACATACTTGCTCGTCGGCGTATTGCTCCCCGCAGCCACGCTGTCGATCGGCACGAGCCCATTGGCCTCCGGAAAATACGTCGCCACGCAGCCCCGCGGGATGCAATACGGCGCGACCATGAAGGCGCGCGCGATTCGCTCCACGCCACCGTGCCGGTTCGTCAGATCGATCGACTGGCCCTGCTGCAATCCCGCCGCCGCGACGTCTGCCTCATGCATAAACACCACTCGGCGCCCGCCAAACACACCGCGGTAGCGGTCGTCGAGCCCGTAAATCGTCGTGTTGAACTGATCATGCGTGCGGATCGTCATCATCACGAATTCTCCCGCCGCTAGCGGTCGTCGCGTGATCGGTGCGACAACGAAGTTGGCCCGGCCACTCCGCGTCCGCCACTCGCGCCGATCGCGCGGCGCGTTGGGCAGCGAAAAAGGGCCTTCGCGCACGCGTCGGTTGTAGTCTTCAAACCCCGGCACGACGCGTGCAATGCGATCGCGGATGAGATCGTAGTTCGCGGCAAACTCCCGCCACGGGGTGGAGCGCGTTGACCCCATCGCGCTGGTTTTAGCCGCACTCGCCGCTACCGAAAGCGCGGTGGGA
>JANOAF010000062.1:0-1968 GCA_031411015.1 Opitutaceae bacterium
CGTTGGAGCGCTTTCTGTTACACGCGCTCGTAGTAGATGCCGCCGCCATCGTCGGTGATCTCGATGTTGACCTGTCCACCCACGAGATAGGCGCTCATCTAGAGGCAGCCCTCCGCGGGCTTGCCCGCCGCGACGCGGGTCTCGGAATTCTCAATGCCGTGATCGACCGAGTTGCGGACGATGTGGGTGAGCGGATCCTTGATCGCCTCGATGATCGTTTTGTCGAGCTCGGTTTCTTTGCCCTCCATCTCGATGCGCACGGCCTTACCGCACGCCGCCGAGAGGTCCCGCACGACCCGGGGGAGCTTGCTCCACACGTTACCGATGGGCTGCATGCGCGTCTTCATCACGCTCTCCTGCAGCTCGGTCGTGATCAGGTTCAGCCGCTGGGACGTCGAAAGAAAGGCGCTGTCGGTGTGCTGCGTGGTAAATTGGAGCACTTGGTTGCGCGCGAGCACGAGCTCACCCACCAGGTTCATCAACTTGTCGAGCAGCACGACATCCACTCGGATCGTGCTGTCGGACACCGCGTGGTTGCGGCTCTCGCCCGCCTCAGCCGCGGGCGGCGGGGCCTCAGCCTGCGCCGACGCCGGCGCGGCAAAGGGAGTCTTCGCAGCGACAGCCAAGGGAGCGGCCACGGGTGTGGGCTCAACCTTGGCTTCGACGACAACGGCGGGAGCAGGTGCAGACACGATCCCCACAGGGGCAGTCGCGATCGGAACGAGGGCGGCACCGGCGGGTTTTCCCTCGTTCAAACGCGCGAGCAATTCAACAAGACCGCTGTAGTCGCGATCGCCGGGATCGCCCGTCTCCTCGATTCGGCCGAGCATGAAGCGCACGGCATCGACGGTGGCGAGCAACGCGCTGGTGATTTCGGGATTCACCGCGAGCACGCCGTCGCGGAGTTTGCTCAAAAGGTTTTCGCCGACGTGGGCGACGGCCTCGAGTTTACCGAAGCCAAGAAATCCGCTCGTGCCCTTCAGCGTATGAATCGTGCGGAAGATGCTTGCGAGCGTGTACTTGGCATTCTTCGGCTCCTTTTCAAGCGAGACGAGATCACGATCGAGGCGGTCGAGATTCTCGTGGCTCTCAATCAGAAATTCCTTGGTAATTTCGTCCATTGCGTTTTGTATCGGTGATACATTACACATCTTGAGAATATTTCTCCAAATAGTTGACCCTGTTTTCCTTCTAGGGTCGGCCCGCACCAAGACTGGGCACACTCGCGCGCGAGTTTGAGGAGTTCACCCCGGAGTCCGCGCCAATTAAGCCTGGCTGCCAATCGGGGCGAATGCCTTGTCGATCCTCCCTGCCGCAATCTGACTCCATCGATAAAGCCACCGCCGATTTACGGCGTGGTCGAAGAATCACGACACCGATCGGGAAAACGAAGGAGGTCTCGTGCGGGCGGCGGAGCACCCGTCGCCCGCCGCGATCAATTTTATCGCGCGGTTCGGCCGCGGCCTGATTTGGGTGCGGCGACTGACAACACGCTCGCGCGCCGCGGCCTCGACCAAATGGTGCGCGTCCACCGCGAGTCCCTCGGGATCGATTTCCAGATCAGTGTCGACACCGCAAAGGGAATTACCAGTGGCATCAGCGCGGCAGACCGTGCGAGGACGATTGCGATGATCGTATCGCCGACTTCGACAACCACCGATCACGGGCGGCCGGGCCACATCTTTACGCTGCGAGCCAAGCCCGGCGGCGTGGTCCAGCGCGCCGGCCACACCGAAGCCGCGGTGGATCTCGCGCGTCTCGCCGGGGCGCGGCCCAGCGGCGTCATCTGCGAAAGCATGAACGACAACGGCACCACGTCTCGACTGCCCGGGCTGAAAACTTCCGCCCGCCGGCGCGGCCTGAAAATTTACCCCATCGCCGACCTGATCAAATTCCGCCGCACGCGCGTAAAACAAGTCGAGCGCATTGAGGTCGAGAAAAGGCCTACGGACTTCAGTGAGTTCGACC
>JANOAF010000063.1:0-2955 GCA_031411015.1 Opitutaceae bacterium
CCTCGAGGACGCGGGCAACGAAACGGACACGTTCGTCCATCACCGAACTCTCTTTCCACGGCATCAACACCTCCCGCGAAAAAGCGGAAAGTGTTACCCATGTGTCCGGTACGAAGTGTCACCTATGTCTCGGGTCGCTCACGGCATGTGAGGGCCCGTAGCTCAGCGGTAGAGCAGGACGTTCCACCAATCTTCGTCGTCACGACTTTGCGTGCCTGCTGGAAATGAAATGAAAGGGAGTTGATCCGATGACAAACGCCAGCCCTGACCGCTCCTACGAATTTCTCGCACAGCGGCTCGACGCGGCCCACGCGGCTGGCAATCGTGCAGTACCCGTGAAGATGTGGACACGCGGCGTTCCCGTCGAGGAGAAGGCGGCGCTGCAGCTGCTGAAGACCGCGCAACTGCCGTTCATTTACAAATGGCTCGCCGTGATGCCGGACGTGCATCACGGCCTGGGCTCGACGATCGGCTCGGTGATCCCAACGCTCGGCGCGATCATTCCTGCTGCTGTCGGCGTCGACATCGGTTGCGGCATGATGGCGGTGCGGACGTCGCTCAACGCGCGCGACCTGCCCGACAACCTGTCAGGCGTGCGTTCGGCGCTGGAGAAGGCGGTTCCGCACGGGCGTACCGTCGGCAAGGGCCATGCGCGCGACAAGGGGGCGTGGGGCGAACTGCCGGTGGCGTCGGCGGAAGCGTGGCGCGTGCTCGAAGCGGGGTTCAAGACGATTGCCGACAAGCATCCGCGCATCGCCAAGGCCAACACCGCCAACCACCTGGGGACCCTGGGAACGGGCAACCACTTCCTCGAAGTGTGCCTCGATCAGGCGGACCGCGTGTGGTTGATGCTGCACTCGGGATCGCGCGGCGTCGGCAATCAGATCGGCCAGTACTTCATTGCGCTCGCCAAGAAGGACATGGAGAAGTGGTACATCAACCTGCCCGATCAGGACCTCTCCTATTTTCCGGAAGGGACGGAGCACTTCGACGATTACGTCGAGGCGGTCGAATGGGCGCAGTCATTCGCGATGATGAACCGTCAGGTGATGATGGATCATGCGATCGCAGCGTTCCGCCATGCCGTGCCGAAGCCGTTCGAGGCGTCGTTGGAGGCCGTCAACTGCCATCATAATTACGTCGCGCGTGAGCACCACTTCGACAAGAACGTGCTGATTACGCGCAAGGGTGCGGTGCGTGCGGCGGAAGGCGTGATGGGCATCATCCCGGGCTCGATGGGCGCGAAGTCGTTCATCGTGCGCGGACGCGGCAAAGCGGAAAGTTTCTGCTCGTGCTCGCACGGCGCGGGGCGCGTGATGTCGCGGACGGAGGCCAAGCGCCGGTTCACGCTCGCCGATCACGCGCGCGATACCGCCGGCGTCGAATGCCGCAAGGATGCCGAGGTCATCGACGAGACGCCGAAGGCCTACACGGACATCGACGCCGTGATGGCAGCGCAGGCCGCTCTCGTCGAGATCGTGCATACGCTGCGGCAGGTCGTGTGTGTGAAGGGGTGAGGGGATCCCCTCTGCTCGTAGGGACTGATGATGGGGAGAGGGAGCAGCACATGCTCACCATAGACGGAAGCGAGGGCGAGGGTGGCGGGCAGGTGCTGCGGACGGCGTTGTCGCTGTCGGCGATCACGGGCACGCCGTTCGCGCTGGAGAAAATCCGCGCCAAGCGCCGTAGGCCCGGTTTGCAGCGGCAGCATCTGACCTGCGTGAAGGCGGCAGCGAAAATCACGGGAGCGAAGGTGGCCGGCGCGGATCTGGGATCAGCAAAGATCGTGTTCGAGCCCGCCGCGATCCGTGGTGGCGATTACGAATTTGTGATCGGTACGTCCGGTTCGACGATACTCGTGTTCCAGACCGTACTGCCGATCCTGCTGCGGGCAGACACGACATCGCGTTTGAAGCTTTCCGGCGGTACGCACAATCCGATGGCGCCGACGTTCGACTATCTGGAACGAGTGTTCCTGCCGCAGATCAGGCGCATGGGTGCAATCGTGGATGTCAGCCTGCACCAGACGGGCTTCTATCCCGCGGGCGGCGGCCATTGGCTGGCGAGTGTCACGCCGACAAGCGAGTTGCTACCGCTCACTCTCGAGGCAGCTGGCACGCTCCGCTTGCGCCGCGTCACGGCCGACGTCGCCAACCTCCCCTTCGACATCGCCGAGCGCGAAGCACGCAAGGCTGTATCCGAGCTGTCGTGGCCGGCAGATGCGGCGCTGCCGCGTACGATCGCGGCGGATGGCCCCGGCAACGTGCTTGCGATCGAGATCGGCACGGACAACGTGACGGAGATTTTCACGGGATTTGGGGATCGGGGGATCTCGGCGGGAGCGGTTGCCGCGAACACGGTGAAGGAAGCTCAGGCGTACATGGCGGCGAAGGTTCCGGTTGGCCCGCATCTTGCCGATCAATTGCTGCTGCCGCTGGCGCTCGCAGGCAGAGGTACGTTCGTGACGATGGCGCCGACGCAGCACACGCGCACGAACATCGCGGTCATCGAGAAATTCCTGCCCGTCGAGATCACGCTGAACGATCTCGGCAATGGACGCTGGCGGGTGAGCGTCAGTCGTTAACTGGAACTGGAGCGTTCTTGATCACGTTCGCGAGAGCCATCTCGATGCACGACGGGCGAACGCGATACCTCACATTACGGACGTGGCTGTTGATACCCCGGTCTCGTCAAGGGGAGTTCACCGCATGTCGGCTTGTGGGAGTGTGTCACGAGCATCGCCGGTCCACACGGTGATGCGCAACTATACGAGAGATGAGGGAGGGCCCCTCGGAGCCGGCGATCAGGAGCAGGCTCCAAGCCACTGCAAGCTGCTGTCGTCAAAAGCGATGGTGGTGAGCGTTGCAGAAAAGTCGGGAGACGATGCGATCTGTCATTGCCGGACCGAGGCCGAGGCGCGCGCCCTGCGCGACGCCCTGGCGGTGCGTCTGGCGG
>JANOAF010000064.1:0-4990 GCA_031411015.1 Opitutaceae bacterium
TTCCTGCAATGCACTGCCTGTCCCACTACTACCATGACCAAACCATAGATGCTCGTCAGAAGTGACGGTGATCGAATTCATGTTTTGCGAGACACCGGTGTTGAACGCGATACCCGTATATGCATGGGTAGTCATATTGACCGTATAAACGTTGGCATCACCCAAACTGGTATAATACCCAGTATTTCCAATCACGGCGATAGACGCAGCGCTGCCAGACCCAAAGGGGACAGCAAAGGAACTTAAGACCGCTCCAGTATCGCCATTGAGCGACTGAATCGTGTTAAATTGATCGATCGCCCAGAACGTGGAATCAGCACGGACGTGGCTGAGCAACGAAACGGCGATGAGTCCTGCCGCGAGGAATTTGCGTAAACGATTTTTCATGGATGAGGGGGTTGAGGATTATCGAGACAGGTAATGTATTGCATGGCTCGTTCCCTCTCATTGAGTCAAAAACGGGGAGTGGCCATATCGTTGTTTAGCTGTTAATTAAATATTTTATTTAGTTACGAACAACTTGCGAACCATGCAGGGGAGCTATAGAAATGTAAATTTCCCTTACAAATTATCCATCCGGCCGTTGAAATCTTACCCGTTTTCATCCTGTCCCTCTTGCTGCCGTGACTTTCGCCCAGGCTCAATCTTTCCCCCACGGCGTTTTCGGGCCGCAATGCGTGATGCGGGCACACTGTGAGCCCGGCGGGCCTTGTCCCCACGCCACTCGCGATCGGATCACCGCCAACTTCGCCATGCGCGGCAAGTTCCATACCGGCAGAATTTTTCCGGCAACTGATCAAGAATCTTGCTGTGCCGCGGCACCGGCTTGTGCCGGCCCTTTGAGGATTCCAATGGGTCGAGTGGGAGGCGCCCTTGCGTTTCAGCGAATTCTATTGCGCCTCAAGGTGACGAACCGAGTCACGGCGTTTCACGCCAGTTCGAGCACCTGCACGGCGGGCCATGTCCTTGCGCTGCGCGTCCCACGCCGGTCTGGAGATGCACCACATCCCGCAGGCTTTGCATGCAATCCTCCATCGTCAGGCCCTGACCATTGGCGTCCGGCAATTCCTGGCAAAAGCCGACCAACCATTTCCCGCCGTGGTGAATTTCAGTCGTGAGCTTCAGGTTCATGGGGGAAGATACGTGGCAAAAAGCAGCTCTGCAGCACACTGAGATTTGGCGCCGCCCAAGCCGAAATTTTGACGCCGCCAGGCAGGACGAAACAGGCTACTTCGCACTTTCCATCTCGGCGAGCACGCGCTTCGCCTCAGCCTTGCCGGGAAAATCGCCGTTGGCCGCGACGGCAAGGCGCAGGGCGCCGAGCGCGGGCTCGGTCCGACCCAGCGCCCGGTTCGCGAGCCCGAGGTGATACTGCACCACCCCGTTGGCGGAGAGCGCCTTCACGCTTTCCTCGAGCAGCGTCAGCGCCTCGGGATATTCTTTCCGTTGATAGAGAATCCAGCCCAGCGTGTCTGCGATCGAGGGGTCGGCCGGCGCGGCCGCGCGGGCCTTCCGCGCCAGTTCCAGCGCGCGATCCGGCTGCTTCAGGTGATCGGCGTAGAGGTTGGCCAGATTGTTGAGCACGAGCGCGAAATCCGGGCTCTTGGCGAGGAACTGCTCATACAGGTCGCGGCCCCGATTATATTCGCCGAGGTCCACCAGCGCCTGCGCGGCGATCCGCAGGGCAAAGAGCTCGCCGGGAAATTTCGCGAGGAACGCCTCGACGCGAGCCGCGGTGCCCGGCTCGCCCTTGCGTGCGGACCACGACTCCACGAGCACGCCGTAGGCCGGCGCCTGATTGTGATCAATGAGCAGCGCCTCGATCGCCGCGGCTTCGGCCTCAGGCCATTTTTTTTCCAACGCATACACGCGCGCGGCGAGGAGCGGTCCCACGGCCAGCTTCGGCGCCTTCTCGATTAGCAGGTGCGCCCGCTGCAAGGCCGACGCCGTCTTGCCCTCGACCGCATCGAGGTTTCCCAGCTCGACGACAGCCGCCGTCAGATTAGGCGCCAACTCAACGGCCATTTCAAAACTTTGCCGCGCTTCGGTCGGCTTCTCCTGCTGCCGGTAGGTCAGGCCAAGCATGAAGTGCAGCAGCGAATTTTTCGGATTTGCGGCGAGGTTCTGCTGAAAGACGCCGACGAGCGCATCGAGTTTGCCCGCGCCCTTTGCGGCGTCGATCATCAGCAGGTAGGGTTGCACAAGATCGGGGCGCCGGCCCAGCACCCGCGCCATGGCTCCGAGCACACGTTCGTGTTGCCCCGCGCGCAGATCGAGCTGCGCCAGCAGCTGCACGACCTCGAGATTGTCCGGGAAACGTTCGGCGGCCTGCTCGAGCGCCGCGGTGGCGCCCGTCACATCGTTGTTTTGGAGCAACGCGATCCCGAGATGCGGCAACTCGAGGCCGATGCCCGGGAACAGCCCGCTGAGGCGTTGGTATTCTGCGATCGCCTTGGCGGTCTCGCCCTGCATATGCCAGATACGGGCGCGGAGCAGCAGCGCGTCGTAATCGGAAGCGTCGAGGGCGAGAACTTTATCCAGCAGGGCGAGCGCATCGGTAGGACGTTTCTCGGCGAGAGCAAATTGCGCCAGCCCGCGCCAAGCGGACTGGCTGTCGGGCGCCTCTTTCGTGATCGCCGACAATGCTGCCATCGCGCCCGGCAGGTCGCCACTTTGCGCAAGATAGGCGGCATATTGGAGACGAAACCGCGAGCGCACGGGCGAGAGTTCCGCCGCCTTTTTGCAGCTGGCCGCGGCTTGCTCCGGATTGTTCAGGAGCGCCTGGATCGCACCCATCGCGGCATGCGCGGCGGGCGAGTTCGGATCGAGCGTGATCGCGCGGCCGACCGCCAATCGGGCGCCGGCACGGTCGCCGCGGAAATTCAGGAGCGTCGCCGACGCGAGGTGAAACCACACCGTCTGCTTCTCGGGGAACTGCTGGAGCAAGTCCTCGGTGTCCTTCAGCTCACCCGCGTCGCGCACCGTCTCAGCCAGCACGACGAGCGCCTCCCCCGCGGTGGTGGACCGCTCAAGGATCGCCTGAGCCTCACGCCGGGCCTCCGGCCGCAGGCCGAGGGCCGCCATCAGCTGCGCCCGCTTGATGCGCGCGCCCAGGTTGCCGGTTGCCAGTGGCGACAGTCTCGTGAGGTAGGCCATCGCCCGCATCGTCGCGCCCCGGTCATGCCAGATGGTTGCCAACCCCTCGATGGCCGTGATGTCATCGGGGAATTTCTGCAGCACATTCTGGTATTCGATTCGCGCCCGCTCGTAATCGCCCGCCTTCTGGTGCTCGGCGGCGCGCTCCAACTGGCGGAGCCGCTTGCTCTCCGCCGCGCAGCCGGCGAGCAGCAGGGCCATCAGGGTAACGACAAGGGATTGGATGCGGGGTGATAGTCTCATGGGCGGAGGCGAGGAACTGCGAAGCGTGGGACGAGGAGGCGCAATCTTGGCGATGCCCCCCGGGGAGAACAACGCGCAAAATCGCGGCTCCCCGCCGCTGCCGGCCGTGCGCGATCGGGCCTCGAATCCGCCCACCTTCCTCCGCCCGCAAAAAAAGCCCGCGCTCTCGGGCGGGCCTTTTCGTTTCAGCTTAAATTCAGCTCAAAATTTCCACTCCGCGCCGGCAAAGGCGCCGAAGCCGAGCGCGGGGTAGCCGTTCACTTCCTCGTATTTTTCGTTCAGGAGGTTTTCCACGCGCGCCTTTAGTGCGAGGCGCGAATTCACCTGCCAAGCGCCGTAGACGCGCACGACGGTGAAATCCTCCGCGTCGATCTGGCGGAAGGTGCGCGCATCCACATCGCGACGTTTGGCGGCGAAGGCCACGCCGGTGCCAGCGCTCAGACCGCCGCCGAAGTCGCGCCCCACATCGATGTTGCCGCTCTGGCGCGGGCGGCGTAGCAGGCGCGCGCGGGTCGTGAGGTTGTCGGCTTCGAGGTAAGTGTAGCTCGCGCGGAGCGTCGTCGCGCTCGCGAATTCAAACTTCGCGGAGAGTTCCGCGCCACGCGTGCGGGCACGCTGGATGTTTTCCACGCTGCGAAAATTCGGCGTGCTCGCGATGAGGTCGCGGAAATCGGTGTTGAACCACGTTGCGCTGAGCGTGCCGCGTTTGTCGGCGAAATAATAATCCGCGCCCGCATCCCAGCCACGCGCGCGTTCGGCGCGGAGGTTCGGATTGCCGACGTAGAACGCGCTCTGCCCGTAGAGGTCGAGGAAACTCGGTGAGCGGAAGGCGGTGCCGTAGCTCGCGCGGAGTTTTAGTGCTTTCGGAATCGCCAGCCACGCCGCAGTTGCTCGGCCCGTCGTCGCGCGGCCGAAGGTATCGAAGTCATCGCTGCGCAGGCCGCCGGTGAGGAAAACATTTTCCGCGGGCGACCACTCGTCTTGCGCAAAGACCGCGAGCAACGCCTGCTTTTTGTTGATGTCACCGAAGCCGGTGTTGCGCGTGTGATTCGCCTCGGCCGTGAGACCCGCGGTCACGCGATGCCGCTCGATGCCGGTGTAGCTCGTCTGCGTGTCGAGCACACCGCGGCGATTTTTTACGACGGTAAACGCCGTCGCGCGGCCCGCGCGCGGGCTCTCCGCCACGAAGCGCCGATCCTGTCCGCCGAGGATCGCGCGCGCCGTCCACGCCGGCGCGAGCTTCAGATCAACGAAGGCCGTCGCGAGCACGTTGTCCTCGCGTTCCTCGTTGTCGGGGTCGTTGGTGTAGCGGTCACCGGGCGAGCCATACACGCCGTGAAACCACCGCACGGTGCCGCCGATGCTCACACGCTCGTTGAGCGTGCGGTCGAGGCGAAGGACGGTATTGGCGGAGTCGAAGGGATTGTTTGCGCGCTCGTTGTCGGTGTGACCGCCCTGCGCGGAGAAGCTCCACGCATTGGCCCCCCGCTCGCCTTGCGCTGAAAGCGAACCCTGCACCGTGCCGAAGCTGCCGGCCTCGAAGGCCACGCGTCCACTTGGAGCGCCCGCGCCGCGCTGCGCGCGCAGCGAC
>JANOAF010000065.1:0-9044 GCA_031411015.1 Opitutaceae bacterium
GACGATTTTTTGCAGCGATGGCCCGATGACGGGCGTGATGGCGGCGATGTTCGTCGCGACTTTGGTGGCCCAGTAGCCCTTTTGATCCCAAGGCAGCAGATAGCCGGTGAGCGAGAGCGCGAGCGTGAGCAGCATCAGCACGACGCCCGACCAGAAGTTCACCTCGCGCGGCGCCTTGTAGGCCCCGTCGATCACGACCTGCATGAGGTGGATGACGAGCAGGACCGTCATCGCCTGCGCGGTGAAGTGGTGCAGTCCGCGGAGGAACCAGCCGCCCCACATCTCATATTGGATGAAGTAGACGCTCTCCCACGCCGTCTGCGAACTCGGGCTGTAGGCCAGCCACAGGAAGAGCCCGGTGATGACCTGAATCGTGAAACAGAAAACGAGTGTGCTGCCCCACACATAGCGCCAGCGGGCGCCGCCCGGGACATTTTCGAAGAGCGCCTCGTGGAGCAGCTGCTTGGCGCCGGTGCGATGATCGAGCCAGTCGAGGACGGATTTCATCAGGCGGGGATTTTGTTGTGCACGCCCGCACGGTAATTCTGAAACGTGACCCAAACTTCGGTGCCGTTGCGGACCTCAACCGTCAGATCGTCGAGGCCACGCGGGCTGGGGCTCTTCGGATCGATGATTTTGCCGTCAGTGCCGAAGCGGCTGTCGTGGCACGGGCAGAGGTAGCATTGCTCCTTCGGCCGGTAGTCGACGAAGCAACCGGCGTGCGGGCAGACGACGTTGAAGGCGCGCACCGAGTTGTCCTTGAGCCGCTGAAGATAAACCGCGCCGACGGGGACGTTGGGGGTGCGGTTCCAAGCATCGACCCGCGTCGCGAGCACGGGAAATTTGCGCGGCTCCCCGTCTTCCGGCAGCGCGTTGAGCGTGGCCACGAGCACCGCGCCGCCCGCCTCGGTCTTACGCCGCAAAGGATCGAAGAGGACAAACACGCCGGCGAGCGGGGCCGCGACGGCGGTCAGGCCGCCGATGACGATGGCGGCGGCCTTGGTGAGGAAATTACGCCGGTCAGGCTGCGGGGGACAATGCGGGCAATCTTTGTGGGCCATACGGAAATGTAGCCGGAGCCGGCTGCGAGGTGGCATGACGGACAAGGCCGGGAAGCGATTCAACAGCAAATCGAAGAACGTAACGAAAGGGTCGGGCGGAAAAGAAAAGTAGGGCGGGTCTCCGACCCGCTCTCAGGATCTTATCGTGGGCACCGTGATCGACTGGTGCCCAGCCCGACGTCCTAATTCACGCCGCCCAACGCCTCGCGCACGAGCGCCGCGATCGGCGGCGCAAGATCGAGCGCGAGCGCGGCCTGCTGCGCGGCAGGGCTCATTTTTTTCCACGTCTTGCGCAGGATATCGACGAACTTCTCCCGCGGGTATTCGGCGTGTTGCGCGGCGAAGGCGCCGATTTCATTTTCGAGAAAAACAAGGCACGCCGCGTCTTCCAGGGCCTGCGTGCCGGCGTTTTTTTTCAGGTCGGTCTTGGAAACCCACGTCGCGACTTCCGCCGCCTCCGCCGGCGCTACGGCCGCCTCGAGTAGCAGCGCGCGGGCGCGCTCCGCCTGTTTGGTGTAGAGCGAGCGCCGCCACGTGAGGTAACCGACCTTGCCCTCCGGAAAACTCGCGCGCGGCACGAGCCAGCGCTCGAGATGCTGGGCGCGCGCCGCGAGGCGCAACGCCGGTGACGCCTCCGGCACGAGCCGCGTGACCCAGGCCTCGACGCGTTCGCCGTAAACCAATTCCGCCGCGCGTCCGTCGGCGGCCCGCGCGGGGTCGGCGGCGTGCGCGGCATCGATGAGTTGGCGGGCGCGGGCGTAGGCATCCATGGGTGAATTCGGAGTGGAAACCGTTGCGCCCAGCGCGGCAAGCGGCAGATTGGGGCGTCGCTCGTCTGCACCATCCCCTGCCGCCGTGAATCCAGCCCCCGAATGCCGCCGTTGTGGCGTGTGTTGTTTCTCCGCCTCCGACGAATATGTGTGGGTGCGAGGGCTCGACTGGTCACAGCTCGGCCTGGAGGCGGACCGGCTCGCGCACTTCATCGGCCACCGCGCGTTCATGCGAATGCGGGACGGGCATTGCGCGGCACTCGAGGTGCGACGCGACGCCGCCGGCGAGGCCGACTATTACTGCACGATCTACGAGCGCCGTCCGCAAATCTGCCGCGATCTCGCGCGGGGCTCGCCGGAGTGCGAGGGCGAGCGGGCGACGAAGGCCGAACAACTCAACACTTCATCCCGCGCGGAGTGAGCCCGCTCACGGATTCGTCTTCAGTTCCTTGATGAACTTCTCCGCTTCCTTGATCGAGGTCTCCATGTCGGCGACCAAGCGGCCGATATCGGCTTCGAGGCCGCGATTGGTGGAGTCGAGTTGCGCGAGGGCGCGGGCGTTGAGGTTGTGTTTCAGGTAGAGCACTTGGTCGCGGAAGGTTTTCAGCACGGGTTCCATGCGGTCGGCGGCGCGACGCATGAGCGCGAGGAGCGTCTGGTAGCGTTTTTCAGTGCCGGCAAGCTGCTTCTCGCTGTCGGCACGGAGCGTGGCATTGGAATATTGCGCGAGTTCCTTCTTCCACTCGACGAAGAGCGCGCCGGCGACGTCCTCGACCGCCTCGATGCGCGAATGCACGTCCTTCGCTCGGGTCTCGCTGCGCTGGAGCTCGCGGTTGAGTTCGTCGTATTTTTTCTGGAGGTCGCCGCCGTCGGTCTTGGCCACGGCTTGGAAGCGCGCCAGCGCGTCGGCGAACTGCTGCTTGGCGTCGGTCTGGGCGACGCGGGTTTTCTCCACGCGGTCGCCGAGGATGTCACGCTTGGCGACGCCGATTTTTTCCATCGCGCCGTAGTAGGCGGTGGAGCAACCGGCGAGGAGGAGAACGAGGGCGACGGGCAGGGAGCGGAAGGTGCGTTTCATGGTGGTGGCGCGGTGCGACGGCGAGAGAGTCCGCATATGACCCGGCGTGCAAGCCCGACACCCAAGAGGGATCGCGGTGGGGTGAAGCCGCGGCACGTGCGCCGCGGTCGGGCCCCGCGACGAGGGCGTCGCGTCCCCGCCGTCCGCCAGCGCGGGGCCTACTTGCCCTCCTGCGCCCAGCGTTTCATCTGCGCGATGTTACGCTCGGTGGCGGTCTCGCCCTTGCCCTTTGTGGCGCGGCCGCCGCTGTAAACCGCCATGTCGCTGTCATACATCGACCAGGCCTCGGGGCCTTGGTCCGCGGTCTCGATCATCCAGCGATCGAGGCGGGTGCGGAGTTTCTCCAGCGTCGCACGATGGGAGGGATCGGCGGCGAGGTTTTTCACCTGCCAGCGATCCACGGTCCATTCGTAGAGTTCCTCGGCCGGGCGCGTCGGCGCAAACAGGAGCGACTCGGCGAGGGGGTCGAGTTGGCCCGCGGCATGGAGCGCGCGCAGGGACTGCACGATCGATTTGCCGTCCTTGTAGACGTTGGGCTGGAGGTGCGGGCGCTGCGGGTGAAAATTCCGGATGTAGAGGAAGCGTTCGTCCCGCACACTGCGGAGGCGCTCGACGGTCTCGTCGCAGCGATCGCGCGCGGCAAAGGCGAACGCGCGCGGTGCGTAGCCGGCCGCGAGCACGTTTTTCCCCTGCATGATCGCGGGCACGCGCACGCCGGCGGCGGTGAGCGAGGTCGGCCCGAGATCGATCAGCTCCACCAGATCGTCGCGCACTTGGCCGCGGGGGACGCCCGGGCCGCGCATCACGAGCGGCACGTGCGTGCCCTCGTCGTAGAGAAACTGTTTGCCGCGCGCGTGGCTGATGCCGTGGTCGGTCGTGAAAATAATCAGCGTCTGCTCGAGGAGTCCCTCGCGCTCAAGGCGCGCGACCACCGCGCCGACGTGCTTATCCGTGAACCGCACGGCATCGAGATACGCCGCCCAGTCGCGGAGCAGCACGGGATCGCGCGGGTAGTAGGGCGGGAGCGTGACTGTCGCGGGATCGGTAGCGGCGCCGAGCTCAGCGGCGGCCCGCGCGGACAGGGCTTGGGCGTTGGCGTCGGTGCCGCCGCGGAGTTTGCCACCGCCGAGCTGCACTTGCATGAAGAACGGCTGGCCGGCTTTGCGGCCGGCCCAGTCGGCGGAGTCATAGATTTTCGGATCCCACTCGAAGTTGTAGTCGGTCTTGCCGAGCCCGCCGCCACCGCCGGCCTCGGAGTCGGCAGATTTTTTTCGGGCGGTCTTGGCCTTGCCGACGCGGCTCACGGCGGGGAGCCCGCTGCCGATGCAGGTGAAGTAGCCCGCGTCCTGAAAAAGCTTCGGCACGGGCGCGACCCCCGCGGGGAGACTGATTTTCTCCGCGCCGCGCCCGCTGCGGTGGTGGTGCGCGCCGATGGTTGTCTGATACATCCCGGTGATGAAAGCCGAGCGGCAGGGCGAGCAGACCGGCGCGGTCGTAAACGCGCGGTTGAACCGCACGCCTTCGCGCGCCAGCCGATCGACGTGCGGGGTGGCGATGGTCTTCTCGCCGTAGCACGAGAAGTTGGCCGACATGTCATCGACGATGAACCAGAGGACGTTGGGGCGCGGTTGCGCGGCGCGGGCGGCGGAGAGGGCGAGACCCGCGAGCGTGACGGAGGCGAGGAAGCGGAGCGGGGATTTCATGGGGCGAAAAAGTAGGACGGGGTTACGCCCGCTGCATCAAATCGACGAAGAGCTGCTCAAACCGCGCGACATCGATCGCGCGGACGACGTTGACGTCGGGTTCGCCGAGACCGGGACCACCACCGGGCGGCCAGCTGAGCGTGGAGCCATAGCCGGCCCCGTGATCGGTGGCGATGTCGAGGGCGACCCAGCTCTTGTTCGTGGCGAGGCGCGAATCGAGCAGCACGGCAGCGGCGATCTCGTCCCACATCGGGTAACCGATGCTGGCGAACCGCGCGAGGAAGCGGGCCGCGGGCGAGTCGCCGGCGCTGGCGCGCTGCGCGAGTTCGGTGGTGAGCTTGGTGTTCACCGTCGCGTCGAGCGGCACGCACGTGATGTTTTTCCAGCCCGCGCGCAGCATGATCGAGGCGGCTTCGGGATCGAAGCGGCAGTTGAATTCGACGCGCGGATGGTGAAGGAACTGCAGGGAAAACTCATCCACCTCGGAGATGGCCGGATTGAGCGACGCGCCCATGAAAACGAGTCCCTCGGCGCTGGCCGCGAAATTTTCGTCGAGCCGCGCGGCGAGCGCGAGATTCGTGAAAGGCCCCATGGCCAGAATCGTCACCGCGCCGGGAAATTCGCGCACCTTCCGCACGAGAAACGACGCGGCGATCTCGGCGGCCGGCTTCGTCGTCGGATCGCCGGCGGGATGCGGGGGCACGGCATCCGCCTCGTGATAGGGCGCGCGGTGCATGGTATTGTAGTCCGGCCACTCCTCCATCCACGCGCCCTTGTAGGGCAACTTGCCGTGGAATGTTTCCCAGCGGCGCATGCCCTCCTCGGAATTGACCAGCGGGTAAGTGGCCCCGGGCACGACGGGCACATCGGTGCGGCCGATGAGCTCGAGCAGACGCAACGCATGCGCGACGTTTTCCTTCATCCAGCCGTCGCCCGTCGCCACCGTGATGCCGAGGACCTCGATGTCCGGCGATTGCAGCACCATGAGGATCGACTGCAGGTTGGAACCGCCGGGACCGAACGTGTCCTGGTCGATGATGACTTTGCGTTTGAACGAAGACGGGGAAGACATGCCGGGATGGGTGAGCGGACGCCCGCACCCCAAAGAAGTTCGCGCCGCCATGCAACCCATGGCGCGGGTGGAACAGGAAGTGAGGTCAACGTTTGGAGTGGCCCGGGCATCCTGCCCGTGATTTTCAACCCACGGGCGGGACGCCCATGGCACCGCAGGCACCGTGCTGATCTCACTTCCCGTTACACCCCCGCGCCAAGAATCCCCGACTCCTCGCTCGACGCCACGCGCCAGGCACCGCAACCTGCCCACTCCATGAAAACACCCCGCCTTGGTTTCTTCCTCCTGCTCGCCGGTGCACTGACGTTGGCCGCAAACTTCACGCGCGCCGCTGAATCGGCCGGTCTCGTCTACGAATTGCGCACCTACACGACGCTGCCGGGAAAAATGCCGGATCTGATGGCGCGTTTCCGGGATCACACGCGGCGCATTTTTGAGAAGCACGGCATGGTCAACATCGCCTACTGGGCGCCCGCCGACGCCAAGGACGGGGCCGCCGACAAACTCGTTTACCTCCTCTCGCACAAGAGCCGCGACGCAGCGATGGCCTCGTGGAAAGCCTTCAGCGCGGATCCGGAGTGGCAGGCCGTGGCCAAGAAATCCGAACTCAGCGGCAAGATCGTCGCGAAGGTGGATCGGCTGTTCCTCAGCGCGACCGACTTCACGCGCGCGATGGAAGCGGGCAACAAGGCGGGCGGCCCGCCCCGAGTGTTTGAGATGCGCACCTACACCGCGACCGAGGGAAAACTCGCCGCGGTCGATGCTCGCTTCCGCGACCACACCATCGCGCTCTTCGCGAAACACGGCATCACCAACCTCGGCTATTTCCATCCGTCCGATGCCGACAAAGGCGCGGCCAGCACGCTCCTCTATTTCCTCGCTTATCCGAGCCGCGACGCGGCGACCGCCTCGTGGAAAAATTTCCGCGAAGATGCCGCGTGGGTGAAAGCCCGCACGGAATCGGAAAAAGATGGCAAGATCGTCGCCAAGGCGGACTCGCTGTTTCTGACCGCGGTGGATTTCTCGGCGGTGAAGTGACTGCGCAGCGGTAGGGCGTCTGTCTCGCCCTTTCGCGAAGCTCAGGGCACCGAGCTTCGCGAGCAGCAGACGCGGGGTGCGCTCGCCCCAGGGCGGCGCGTGCAAGACACGCGCCCGACGGATTTGGGCTTTTCGCCAACGGCACCGCGCGTCTTGACCGCGCGGGCTGCGCGCCCCTTCGTGCTCCACATGGATATCTCGCCTGAGGAAATCACATTTGTGCGCGAACTCGTGAAGGGCTCGCGCCAGCGCAGCCAGCACGTGAAGTGGACCGACCGCGACGGCACCGAGCGGATGACGGTGCTGACGACGGCCGATGCCGCGAAGCTCAATGGCCTCGCGCACCGGCTCAAAGTTTCAAAAGGCGAAGTCCTCCGGCAAGCCGCGCACATCCCGAACGCGCAGGTCGCGCCCGTAGTGACGCCGCCTGCGGCTTAGGTGGAATTGCTCGTCGTTGCGGCGAGCAATTCCCTTTTGCGGTTCACGCCAGCACCCGCCGCAGGCTGTCGAGATCGAGGATGCTTGCGAGGGATTCACCTGCACGACGGCGTTGGCGAGGGCGGCTTTTTCCTTTTGGAGCGCGCGGATTTTTTCCTCCACCGTGCCCTCGGCGAGCAGGCGATAGGCGACCACCGGCTGCGTCTGGCCGATGCGGTGCGTGCGGTCGATGGCCTGTGCCTCGACGGCGGGATTCCACCACGGGTCGTAGAGGATCACGTAGCTCGCGGCGGTGAGATTGAGACCGAAACCGGCGGCTTTGAGCGAGAGGAGGAAAACGGTTTTGGTTTTGTCGCGCTGGAACTCGTCGACGAGCTCGGCGCGGTTTTCCGTCGCACCCGTGAGCATGAGGTGGCCGATGCCGGAGCTGTGCAGGCGCACGCGGATGATTTCCAGCATCTCGACGAACTGGCTGAAAACGAGGACTTGGTGGCCTTCGTCGCGGAGTTCCTCGAGGCGCTCGAGCAACGCGTCGAGCTTGGCGCTCGGCAGATGGCGATGCGCCGGATCGATGAGCCCGGGGTGGCAGCAGATTTGGCGGAGACGGAGGAGGCTCGCGAGGATGTTGAAGCGGACCGAGTCGAGCGCGCGGTCCGTGGCGATGCCGAGGAGCTGGGCGCGGGCGCGCTTGAGCTCGGCGTCGTAGAGCTTCCGTTGCTCGCCCTCGAGTTCGACCACGATCTCGTCTTCAGTGCGCGGCGGGAGATCGGGGGCGGCCTGGGCCTTGGTGCGGCGAAGGAGGAAGTGTCGCACGCGCCGGTGTAGGCGCGAGAGCGCCGCCGGATCGGATTCGTCGTATTGGCGGCGGAAGGAGGTCTGCGTGCCGAGCAACCCGGGCTGCGCAAACGCAAACAAGCTCCAGAGATCGGTGAGATGATTTTCGATCGGCGTGCCGGTGAGCACGAGCCGGTGACGGCTCGGCAGGGAACGCGCGGTGGCCGCGACCTGGCTGCCGGGATTTTTGATGAACTGGCCTTCGTCGAGCACGACCGCGTCCCACGTCTGCTGCTGAAACCACGCGGCGTTAATCCGGAGCTGCGTGTAGTTTGCGACGAGCAGTTGGGCGCCGGAGTTGGCGGGTCCGAGGCGGAGGGGATTGAAGGCGACTGCGTGGAGCGTCGGCGCGAAGCGCTCGGTTTCAACCAACCAGCCGTGCGTGACGCTCTTGGGGCAGACGACGAGGACGCGCAGCGGGGCGTTGCCCACGCGCGGGGTGCCCTCGAGGTGCAGCAGCCAGGCGAGCGCCTGCACGGTTTTGCCCAGGCCCATGTCGTCAGCGAGCACGCCGCCGAAACCCAGCGTGGAGAGATGCGCGAGAAACTGAAACCCCTCGCGCTGATACGGCCGCAGCGTGGCGCGCAGCCCCGCCGGCACCTCGGGGGGCACCGCCGCGGCGAGCGCAGTCACGCGGGTGCGCAGCGCGGCGGCGAGCTTGGCGTCGCGAGACTCGAGACTCGCGGCCTCAGCGGCGAGTTGGAGGGCGTGAAGTTTGTGCGTCGCGGGCTTGCCCGTCGCGAGCACGTCCGCGGCACCCAACCCGAGCCGGTCGAGTGCGGCCGCCGCTGGTTCTCCCTCGGCGCCATCGGCCAACTCAATGCGCCGCCAGCCGGTGCCGGGCAGACTCACCCATTTGCCGCGGGCCTTGAGCAACAACGCGATCTCGGCGGCGGTGAGCGTGTGATCCTCGACGCGCAGCGCCACGGTAAGATCGAACCAGTCGCGCTGTGCGCCGTCCGACGGTGCGGCGGAAAATTCCACGTGCGCGCGCAGCGGCGGGCCGAGCAACCCGGCGAGCTGCGGGGCGGCCTCGATCGCGAGACCGGG
>JANOAF010000066.1:0-2543 GCA_031411015.1 Opitutaceae bacterium
GGACCTGGGTGTCGGTGATGGCGTGGGCCGGCACCTCGGGATTCACGGCGAGAGTGGCGCCGTCGAGATCGTTATTGGCGAGCCGGAGGCGCATCGTGTGCTCGCCGCTCACCTGGAGGAAAACGGAATCAGGCGCACCGCGGCTCTCATGAATGTAAGCGCGGCGGGCATGCCGCAAGTCGAGCCAGGGGCCCGTGGGCGGCAGACCGAAGCACTTCAGTCCGTCGATTTCGAGATCGCTGATCGTGTCGCCGAGGATGGCGGGGCCCTGCTCGATATTGTGCAGCTCGACGTGACGCAGGGTGAGGCCGCGGATATTTTTAAAATCGAGACCGTTGAGGATGTTGTCGGCGGCGGGACCGGGAGTGCGGATGACCTTCACGTTGTCGAGCACGAGGTGGTCGACGTTTTCCAGCCAGCCGGCCTGCGCTAGGCCATGCGCGGTGATGTTGCTGAGGGTGATGTGACTGGCCGGGCCGTTCTGCATCGAGAAAAGTCGGCCGGTGCCGCGGACCACGACGTTGGAGATGATGACGTGGTGGGCGTTCCGGATATCCTTCAGGAGCGTGTCACCCTGCACGATGCAGTTCGTCATGGTGATGTTGCTGCCTTCGGCGATAAAGAGGACGCCCCACGGCGTGCGAAAACTGCTGTTGGTGATCGTGACGTCGCGGGTGCCGCCGTGGACCGTGATGCAATCGTCGCCGGTCTCCATGGTGACGTCGCTGATGTGGACATCGGTGCAGCTGCGCAGGGCAAACCCGTCGGTGTTGGGACTGCTGGCGTCGTTAAAGAGGGAGACGCCATGAATGCGCAGACCGTGGACTTGGTTGAAAGCGAAAGTGTGGGTGGGGGATTCGCGCGTGGTGAGTCCCTCGAAGAGGACGTTCGCGCAATCCGTGAGTGAAAGAATGACGGGGCGAAATTTTTCGCGGCCCCACCACTCGGTGGCGCCTTGACCGTGGATCAGGCCACGGCCGGTCAGGGCGATGTTTTGCAGGCCCTTGCCGTTGAGTAGTTGGAACTCGGTGTGCGGTTCGGCCCCGCCACCGGGATTGGTCGTGGGGACGCGGCCGTCCTTGAAATAGGCGCTCTTGTCGGCCGTGGCGCGGAGGATGGCACCGGCTTCGATCCGAAGCTCCACTTGGCTGCGCAGGAAAAGCGGCCCGGTCGTGTAGTCGCCCGGCGGAAGATAAACCGTGCCGCCCCCGGCCTGACCGCACGCATCGAGCGCGGCCTGGAGCGCGGCGGTGTCGGTGGTGAGCCGATCACCTTTGGCGCCATAGTCGCGCACGTTGAACCAATTGGCCGGTGCGGCCTGAGCCAACCACGGAGTGAGCAAAGCGAGGACGAGGAGGAAGCGTTGCATGGGGATGGGGGCTTACTTGCGCTTCCAAGTGTGGGTCGCGAAATCGAAGTCGTAGTCGTTGCGATCCGGCACCGGGGGCGCGCTGGATTTGGGGAGGTGTTGCGCCAAGTCAGTTTTGAGCGCGCGGTGCTGCGGATCGCCTGCGAGGTTGTGGTATTCGTGGCGATCAGCAATGTTGTCGTAGAGCTCCTCGGTGCCGTCGCTGTAGCGGATATAGCGCCAGCGTTCGGTGCGGACCTTGTGATTGCCGGGGCCGAAGGTGGCCACGGCGGGACGGTGTGGGGCGGTGGCGTTCTTGAGCACGGGCACCAGCGTCACTCCCTCGTTCTCTTTCTTGGCGGGGAGACCGCAGAGATCGAGGATCGTGGGGTAGAGATCGAGGAGACTGACGGACTGTCCCCGGGGAACGCCCGCGGCGCTGACCCCGGGTCCGGCGACGATGAGAGGGACGCGCGTGGAGCGCTCCCAGAGAGTCGATTTGTGCCAGTGGAGTTTTTCGCCGAGGTGCCAGCCGTTGTCGGACCAAAGGACGATGACAGTGTTCTTGGCGTGAGGCGACTTTTCGAGGGCTGCGAGCACCCGGCCGATCATCGCGTCGGCAAAGCTGATGGCGGCGAGATAGGCGCGGACGGCGTCGGGCCATTTCCCTTCTTTGACGATGCGCTCATGCTCATCGCGTCTAACGGCCGCGAAACGCTTCGCCATGGGGGGAAGATCATCGAGGTCGTTGGCCGGGACCTCAGGGATCTTCGGATCGGGATACAGATCGAAATATTTCTTGGGAGCAAACATCGGGATGTGCGGGTGCCACAAGCCGATCGCCAGGAAGAAGGGTTTCGGGTGCTGGCGCTGGAGGAAGTCGCCGGCAAAGCGCACGGCTGCCATGTCACCGTAATCTTCTTCTTTGCGGTCGAGCACCCCCCAGTCGAATTCTCCCGGGAAGTTGTGCAGGCCGTTAAAGGGATGGCCGGGGGGATTGGGAATCTTCTTTACCCAAGGATACCATTCGAGGCGGCGATACCAAGGATCGTCGAATTCCTGGAGTTGGAACGCGTCCCACTGATCGGGGGGATTGAAGCCGGAGGTGTGGTGGAAAATCTTGCCGGCACCTGCGGCGCGATAGCCGTGTTGGCGCAGATACATCGAGAGCGTGACGTAATCGGGATGGGCCGGG
>JANOAF010000067.1:0-6491 GCA_031411015.1 Opitutaceae bacterium
CGGTCACCGGGCCGGAGGCGGCGAGCGCGGCAAATTTCCAGAACGCCTCGCGGGTCGCGCCCCCGGAGATGAGCGCCCAGCGGAAGAACAGGTCCTGCTGCGCCGCCCGGATCTGGATGCGCCGCGGGTGCTTGTTTTGCAATGCCCGCTCCATCCCGGTCGCGAAGAGCTCGCTGGCGGGCAGCAGCGCGCGCGGGCGCGAAGGATCACCCACGAGCGCCTCGCTCTCGCTGGAATCTATCCACACCAGCGGTTGCAGCGTGATCGGGGCCAGCAAAAAGTCCGCCCGTCGCCACGTGCGCTCGATGCCCTCGGCGAGCCAAGCCGGCAGCTCCGGCACCCGCCGATCGAGGAGAAATCGCACGTGGCTCGGCGAGACGCTGAGGTTGGCCCCGTCAAAGAGCGCTTCGTCGATGTAGGCGATCGACGCGTGCATGTCCCGATCGGCGAGTCGCATGCTGGGCGCGATGTTCACGCCGTGGCCGCGCGGAGGCGCGCCGCCTTTGCGTTCTCCGGCAGCCGGTGTGCCCTGTAGCTCACGCTGGATTTCCGCGCTCACCGTCTGCCGCACGTCCTGCCCGTAGAGCACGAACACCGCCGGCACATCGATCCTCGCCAGAAACTCCTCGGGCACCAGCGCCCGCACGAGCTGCAGCTTGGTCAGCCACGCCTCGGCAAAGTCGCTCGTCGTGCCGCTTGAGCAGCGCGAGAGAAACTCGGTGCCTCCGGCCTTCACATAGAGCCACGGCACACTGGCATTCGATTCCTCCACCATCATCGGTGGCAGTTCGACCACCGGTGCGGCGGCATGGGCCACCGGCGCGAACACGCCTAGCCCCGCGGCACACAGCGCGAGTTCAAAGCACGTCTTGGTGGCGCGGCGTTTCATGGCACCTCCTTCGTCGGACCCACCGTCACGGCGAAATCGTGGAGGTGCAGATTGAGAAACTCCGCGATCTTCCGATACGCGGCCACCCGCGCCGCTGGCCGCGCCGCGGCAAATCCGGCCTTGAGCGCGACTCGCTCGGCTGGGCGGCCGAGGTTTTTCAACCGCACGCAGAGCTCGTCCGCGCCGCTCTCGATCGTCGGGTTGTATCCCGGTTCGCTCAGGAGGAGCACCGGCTGCATCAGGGCTTCGGCCTGTTCGAGCACCGACAGTTTTTTCCAGTCCGCCTCTTCGTGGTCGATCAGCGCGACGGGGACATCGTGCCCGGCCCCGGCGGGCTGCGCGCGCAGCCACGGGCGCAGATCCGCCGGCGCATCCAACGCGATCCCACAGCGAAATGCCGCGGGCTGAAGCTGGAGCGCGCGCAAGGCGAGGTAGCCGCCAAAGCCGCGGCCGAGCGTCGAGACGCGTTTGCGGTCAAACGCCCGGTCCGGATCCCACGCCGCCAGCCCCGCGATCGCGACCGCCGCGTCATCGACGGCCACGCGATCAACCGCCACGCGCAGCGCCGCGTGGTCCTCAGCTCTTACGCCCGCGACACCGCGGTGGTTAAGCCGCGCGACGGCGAACCCAAGGTCGGCGAAAACCTGCGCCTCGGGATCGAACGCCCGCTGGGCCCGGCCGGGAAACCCGTCGGGAAAAATCACCAGCAGCGGCGGCGGCGTGAGGCGCGGTTTGCCCGGCCATGTGAGATAGCCGCTGAGGCGGGCCCCATCGGGCGCGGCGAATTCGAAGGCGCGCGTGTCGTGGAGCTTCGCGGCCCCCAGCCACGGCGCACGGTGGAAAATCTCCAGGACGAGATCTTCGGTGCGCTGGTAGACAAAGACGCGCCCCGGATCATTGCCCCCGGTCACGCGACAAAGCACGCGCAGGCGGTTGTCACTCCAATCGAGCAGCTCGACGATGCGCCGCGGAAATTTGCGGGCGAGTTCCTGTTGCACGCGCGCCAGGTCCGCATCCCGCCACGCTGTCGCCGGGTGCGCTCCCAGCTGACGCTCGCCGACAACCGTGAGCCGAAACCAATCGAACACTTGCGGCTCACCCGGTGGCACCGGCCAGTCGCCGCCAAACTCCCGCACGCTGCCCGTGCGGAGATCAAGCAGGTGCTGCATCGGAATGCTGTGGGCGCCGCGCGTGCCGATGATGAGCTGCTCCCGATCGCGCGGAAAAAAACCGAGGATGTCGAGGTGCGGCATCCGCCAGCGCACGGATTCCTGGCGCACCGTGGCGAGCTCCTTCGTGGTGCGCAGGAGATCCGCCAGCGACCGCCGCGCCTCCGCCGGCGTCTCTTGAAAATAACTCGCGTCGATGAGCGCGCCGCGCTCCTTGCCGTCCGCATCGACCGCCAGAATGGGCGAGATGATCGTGGGCCCGTCGGGATTCGGACTGGCCCGACCCTGCGCGTCCGTCACCGTCGGCAGCGGCAGCACGCGCTCAACGGGCGCATACACGAGCCGGCCTGGCGTGGCCCAGCGCAGGAAACGCAGTCGCCCCGGCAGTCCTTCCTCCCCGGCGTCGGCTTCGCGAGCCGCCTCCACTTTCACCGTGCGCTTCGGGCCCGGCGACTCGACATTGGCGATCACGATCGCGAGATCCGCCCCACGGGACGAAGTGTAGGCGACACGCTGGCCATCCGGCGAAAGCGCCATCTTTTCGCCGAGCAGCGGTCGGAACAACGCCTCCACCCGATCGTCGAACGAGGCCGCACCCGAGAGTGCGGCAACACTGACGAACACAGCCAAGAGACAAAGGCGGGGCAGCCTCATGCCTGAAGCGTCAGCTCACGACGTGCCAGGGAGCAAAACGAAAACGCCAGCGATGCTGCTCGCGGCAGTGCGGCCGTAGATGAACACGGGAACTCGATTTTCGATCGCCTTCGTAAGTGACGGACGTTCCCAAGCGCGTCGCCCTAAGTGACGCCGGGATTCAACATCGCCGAATTGTTTTCCCGAAGAGCCAGACGCGTTTTGATTTTTGTGCAGGCCGCTCGCACGGATGGGCGTATCGAGCGGCGCCGGCCTGACTTACTTGAGCGACGCCATGTCGATCACGAAGCGGTATTTCACGTCGCTCCTCAGCATGCGTTCGTAGGCTTCGTTGATCTGATCCATGCGGATCATTTCGATGTCGCAGGTGATGTTGTGCTGGCCGCAGAAATCCAGCATCTCCTGCGTCTCGGGCAGGCCGCCGATGAGCGAGCCGGAGAACGAGCGCCGGCGGAAGAGCAGCGGAAAGGCGGCGACGGCCAGTGGCTTCTCGGGCGCGCCGACGAGCACGAGGTTGCCGTCGCGCTTCAGCAAATTGAGGTAGGCGTTGATGTCGTGCTGCGCGGAGACGGCGTCGAGGATGAAGTCGAAGCTGCCGGCGTGCGCCGCCATCTGGGCCTCGTCCTTCGAGACGACGACTTCGTGGGCGCCGAGGCGCAGGGCGTCGGCGGTTTTGCCCGGCGACGCCGTCAAGACCACGACGTGCGCCCCGAAGGCACGGGCGAACTTCACGCCCATGTGGCCGAGGCCGCCCAAGCCGACGATACCGACCTTGTGGCCCGGACCAACTTTCCAATGGCGCAGCGGCGAATACGTCGTGATGCCCGCGCACAGGAGCGGAGCGGCGGCGGCCGGGTTGAGATTGGCCGGCATGCGCAACACAAACTCCTCCCGCACGACGATGCCCTGCGCGTAACCGCCGAGCGTGCCGCCGCCGAGAACTTTGTCGGTGCCGCCGTAGGTCATGTTCATCTCGGCGCAGAACTGTTCGAGGCCGGAGCGGCAGTCGGGACACGTGCGGCAGGAATCGACGAGGCAACCTACGCCCACGAGATCGCCAACTTTGAATTTCTTCGCGGTTGAACCGACCGCCGTCACGCGTCCGACGATCTCGTGACCGGGCACCGCGGGATACTGGGTGAAGTTCCACTCGTTGCGCGCGAAGTGGAGATCGGAGTGGCAGACGCCGCAGTAGAGGATGTCGATGCGCACATCGCCATCGCCCGGTTCGCGGCGGGAGATCGTGGCGGCGACGAGCGGCGATTGCGCGCTGGTGGTAGAGTAGGCTTTGACGGAGTAAGCGCGTGGTTTAGACATAGAGAGGCGGTGTTAGTTGGATTCGTTCGGAGGTTGTTCCCCGCGCGGTCGCCCAGAGGCCGACCATTTTCCGCCAGTGCTCCGGAGAACGCTCCCCTTCGACGGGGATTTCAGCCGCCGCCAGCTTGAGCGCGGAACGATTGTGTGGCGTGGCCGCGAGGTTGGCCGCGCAAAAATTGGAATCTGGCTTCCGGGCTAGACACCTTCACCATGACGAGTCGGTCCAAGGCATTCTCCCAACTATGCTCACCTACGTCTATGAAACCATGCCGCGCGCCGGAAAGGCGGTGCGGCGTTACGAAATCCGCCAGTCGATCAAGGATGCGGCGCTGACGAAGCACCCCACGACCGGCGAGCGGATCCGCCGCAGTATTATACTCGCCACGGATCCGTTTGTGCGCGCGGCCACGATCGAGCGGCCCGAGCCTCGGTCCGCGAAGCGATCGCGCCGGCAGCCGGAACACGATCACCACGGTCATCATCACGACGACCATCATCACCATTGATGAACGAAGGGCGGCGGAGCGACTTGACCTCAAGGCGCTGCAGGATTCCCGCGCGCAAACCAGCGCGTTGGGGTCAACGCACTCCACCTCCGACGGCACTTTTCAAATTGAAAGTGCTTCCGTGCCCCGACGGCAGCGGGAAAACGCGCAGGGTGCGCCTCAACCCGGAATCTCGGGCTCGACGAGGTGCGCGAGCTGAGCGAGTGATTCCTGCCAGCCGAGGTAACACATCTCGGCGGGGATGACGGCGGGCACGCCGGCTTGCTCGATGTTCAGCTCGGTGCCGCACATCACTTTCTTCAGCGTGACCGTCACGGTGATTTCGCCTGGGAGATTCGGGTCGTCGAATTTGTCGGTGTAGCGGAGGCGCTCGTGCGGCACGAGTTCGAGATACGTTCCGCCGAAGGAGTGGCCGTTACCCGAGCCGAAATTCGTAAACGACATCTTGAAGGTGCCGCCGACCTTGGCGTCCAGGTGGTGCACCTTGCAGGTGAAGCCATACGGCGGAATCCACTTGGCCATGGCATCAGCATCGAGAAACGCGCGATAGACTTTCTCGGGCGCCGCGCGAAGGACGCGGTGAAGACGGATGGCATGGGTGGACATGATGATATTTTGGACGGGGGGAATGCGTGGGTTCAACTCCTCAACGAACGAACCCGGCTCGCAAGGACAGCACCAGCAATTTTTTTGGATGAGACTCAGCGATCGGAGACGGATTCGAAGCGCTGACTCAGGGCGAAACGAACGCACCGCCTTCGCTCATTCCCCGCGCAAATCGTAGCAGATGATCCGCGGCGGTTTGTCGTCGCGCACGTCGCGGGTGTTTTGGGCAACGTACAGAAGGCCGCGATGCAGGGCGGGAAGCGTCCAGGTCGATTGGGCGTGGAAAAGGCGCACGCGCTGGCGGACGACCGCGCCTTTTGGCGACAGCTCGAATTCCGCGAACAAGCCATCCTCGCCGATCGCGAACACCCGTCCGCCGGCTTGCAGCAGACTGCCGCGGAAAAAACTGCTCACGCGGCCGTCTTCGTCGAAGCGAGTGTCGTCGGCCCAGACGATTTTTCCCGTGGCGAGGTCGACGCAACGGAACTCGGTGTCGGGCGGATTGCGGCCGGCGAAGCCGTAGAGGTGCCCACCGATTTGCAACGGCATCATCCAGTGCAGGCCGAAATCGCGCTGCGTCCAGAGCGGTTTCGATTTCAAGTTCTCGTCGAACTCGAGCAGCGCACCGCCCTTCTCGTAGGTTTCGGAAAGATAGACGCGTCGGTCGTCGAGCACGCGCGGCGTCCCGGCCACGACCGACTCGTAAACGCGCGCGCGCCACGGAAACCGATCCAGCACGCGGCCGTCGCTCACATCGATCGTGAGCAGGCCGCCGACACTGGGCCGGCTCTCGCCCGCCGCGATCACGAGCGCGACGTCGCGACCGCGCAGTTTCACGACGATCGGCGATGCGTAGCTCGCACCCCAATCGTCCGCGGCCTCCCAGAGAATTTTTCCCGTGACCTTGTCGAAGGCGGCGACACACGTGCCGCGCCCGCCATCGGCGCCTTTGCCACCGACATTCACGATGACGCGATCCTGCCACACGCAGGGCGTCGGCCCGTAGCCGAAAAAATTCGGCGACACGCGAAACTCCGTCATCAGATCGCGTTTCCAGATCAGCGCGCCCGTTTTAAGATCGAGGCAGTGCAGCAGCGCAGTCACGCCCGCGACGTAAACGCGCCCGTCGTCAATCACGGCACTCGCGCGCGGGCCGGGGCTGAAGCCGTAGCGATCTTCGTAGCTCACGGGATAATCGAAGCGCCAGAAACGCCGGCCGGTCTCGGGGTCGAGGCAATCCACTGTCTCTTTGCCATTCACCCGGTGAAAATAAACCAGCCGCCCACCCATCATCGTCGGGCACGCGTAGCCCTCGCCCGATTCCATCTCCCATACTTTTTTCGGCCCGCC
>JANOAF010000068.1:0-8823 GCA_031411015.1 Opitutaceae bacterium
GCGGCATTGGGCGACCAGTCGCCGGCGACAAATTTTCCCACGGATCCGATCGCGTAGTTTTGGGCGGTGGGCGGTTGTTGGAGGACGAGGGTTTTGCTCGTGCAGTTCCAGAGCACCTGTTGCGCGCCGGCCCAGCCGTGGCCGCTGCCGGCCCACTGGCGATCCTGCACGCGGAGCTGGTTGTCGTCGGCGATGTTGTCGTAGAGCGTGCCGACGGCCCAGCGGTGGTGCGGGCCGCTGTCGGCGTGCGACTGCACGGCGCGGCCGTCGAGGAAGACATTGGGGCCGGGGACGCGCGAGCCGGTGACAAACGTGTGCCGCGCCCCGCGTGCGGAACAGCGCTGGACGAGCCCATACTGGCCGTTGAGCGAAAAGGCATACCGCCGGCTGCCCGTGATGAGCGACACCGGGTCGAGGAGCGCACAATCCTGCGTCGTCGTGAAAATCGAGCCGCCACTGGCCTGCACCGCGTGGCTGAAATGCACGACGGTCACACTGCGCACCCACGCGTTTTCCACCGCACCGAGGTTTACCCCGATCCACGCGTGCGCCTCGTCGGAGTCTTCCTTGCCGCGCGCGTAGTCGGACACGAGCCGGAGGTTTTCGACGCCGCACTCGGTGAGACGCGGAAACGTGGCGCGGTAAATCGCGCCGCCGCCGAACTTCGCGTCGAGGGCGTTCATCACCGGCGCGTCGAGCGTCAGGCGCGCGCCGTCGATCGCCACGATGGTGCGCTCAAACTCCATCGCGAAACCCGCGGCGTTCCACTGCTTCGTCTCACCTGCGGGCGCGCCGGGGCGGTTCTTGATTCGGTCCATGCCGAGTTCGTGAATCCACGCCTCAGTCGCGGGTCGATGGACCACGATGCGGTCGCCGATGCTGAGGCCGGCGGTGGAGGAAATGGAAAAGGATTTCGCGCTCCACGGCACGTAAGGGTCGGTCACCGCGCGGCGCGTGTCGGGGATTTCCTCGCGCCGCGCTTTCGGTGCGCCCACCTCGATGAGCGTGCGCTGCTTGGCGCCGGTGGCGCGGAGCACGGTGTCGTTTTCGCCGAAGCCTTCGCCGCGCAAGACCACGCCACCCGCGCGAATCGCCAGCGAACCCTCGATGCGATAAACGCCGCGCCGCAGGAGCACTGCGCCGCGCCGGCCGCGCGCATCGGCGGGACGTTCGCCGACTTCGTCGAGTGCCGCCTGAATACGCGCGCCATCGTCACCGGTGGGTTGCGGCGAGAGCGTCAACACGACCGGCAGCTCGGGCAGCGCCACGCCCCCGCCGCCGTAGCCCGCACGCGAAAAATCCGGGATCGCGTTGCCCCGCTCATCGGCGCGGTAGGCGAGTTTGCCGTCGGCGCCGGGCTGCACCCACGCGCTACTGGCAGCGGGCGCAGTCGCGACGGCGATCACCGCGCCCAGTAGGAAAATGAATCGGCGAAGGGAAGAAATGAACATGGGAGCGGTGATGCTGCGGCAGGACGAAGTGGGACCGTGGACGTTGCAGGCACCGGGCAGTGGGCCATTCGATTTTCCCTGTCATTGCGAGAAGCGCAGCGACGAAGCAATCCATCTGAATCTGCAGCTGGATTGCCGCGCCCGGCTGCGCCGGACTCGCCATGACAAGCTAAGCGCGGAGCGTTCGCTTGCCACCGAACGCGAGCAACCCTTCCCTTCCGCCGCACGTCGTGCCCGACGCCAGAGCTTTCCCAGCTCTCATCGTCAGTCTCCTCCGTCTCCCACCTCCCCCTCCACCATGAAACGTCTGCTCCTCTCCCTCGCCGCGCTCGCGGTTGTCAGTTCCGGTTTCGCCCAAGACTGGGCCAAGTCCCGTCTCGAAAAATCCCCGCGCCACCTTGAGTGGGTCACCCTCAAATACGGCAGCCGCGAGGTGAAGGCCTTCGTGGGCTTTCCCGAGGTGAAAACCAAGGCCACCGCCGTCGTGCTCATCCACGAAATCTTCGGCCTCTCCGACTGGATGCGCAGCATGGTCGATCAGTTCGCCGAGGCCGGCTACATCGTGATCGCGCCGGACTTCCTCTCGGGGGCCGGTCCCAACGGCGGCGGCACCGAATCACTCGGCAGCGGCGACGGCGTCCGCGGCAAAATCCAAGGCCTCGCGCAAACCCAGGTGGACGCCGACCTCGACGCCGCGGTCGCCTACGCGAAGAAACTCCCCGCCTGCAACGGCAAGGTCGTCGTCGGTGGCTTCTGTTGGGGCGGCGGCAAGACCTTCCTCTATTCCGCGCATAATTCCGACATCGCCGCCGGCCTCGTTTTCTACGGCTCCGCCGCCGACGCCGCGCTTATCCCGAAAATCAAGGCACCCATCCATGGCTTCTACGCCGAGAACGACGCCCGCATCAACGCCGGGCTGCCCGCCGCCACTGAGGCGATGAAGGCCGCCGGGAAAAAATTCGATCCCGTCACTTACGCCGGCGCCGGCCACGGTTTCATGCGCGCCGGGGAAGATCCCGCCGGCAGTGCGGAAAACAAAAAGGCGCGCGAAGATGCCTGGAAACGCATCAAGGCGATCCTCGCGAAGATCTGATTCGGAAGTAGGGCGGGTCTGTGCCCCGCCCTTTCCGTTTTCACCCCTCGCGTTTCCGCCCCAAAACGCACCTCGCACAAGCCAGGGCGGGTCCCAGACCCGCCCAACTCTTTCCCCCATGCGCCCCTTCGCCCTCGTTCTCGCCGCCGTCGCGTTTTCCGCCTCCGCCTTCGCCCAGACGCCGCCCGCGCCACCGAAAAAAATCCCCGCGCCGGGCATCACCCTCACGGACGCGGATCGGACGGAACTCGCCACCGGCGCCGCGGTGTTGCGGCGCGACCTCGATGCGCTGGCCCGCGAACTCGCTGGCGACGCGAAGCTCACCGCGCTGCTGCCCGATGTGGAAATTTTCCACAAGGCCGTCGCTTGGACGCTCGCCGACGACACGTTTTATTCTGCGAAGGAAATCGCCTACGCCCGCACCTTGCTCGCGAGGGGTGGCGAGCGCGTCGCCCAGCTCCGTGCGAAACAAACACCGTGGCTGGAGGCCCGCGGCCTTATCCTCCGTGGCCACCGTTCCAAGCTCGACGGCTCCGTGCAACCCTACGGGCTCGTCGTCCCCGCCGAACTCGATCTCACGAAGCCCACGCCCGCGATGGTCTGGCTACTTGGCCGCGGCGAGAAGCGCACCGAACTCGCCTTCCTCGCCGAGCGCGACGCCGGTCCGCCCCAACTCACCCCGAAGGGCGTAATCACGATCGTGCCCTACGGCCGGTTCTGCAACGCGACGAAGTTTGCCGGCGAGGTCGATGTGTTCGAGGTGATCGCGGCCGCGCGCGCGCAATATCGCATCGACGCGCAGCGCATCGCGGTCGCCGGTTTTTCCATGGGCGGCGGCAGCACGTGGCATCTCGCCACGCACTTTCCCGGGCTCTGGTGCGCCGCGTCGCCCGGCGCGGGTTTCGCCGAAACCCCGATTTTCACGAAAGCCCACGCGCCGGGAAAAGAAGCGCGTCCCCTGTGGGAGCAACTCCTCTGGCGCCAATACGAAGGCACCGGCATTTCCGGCAATCTCTTCAACGTTCCCACGCTCGCCTATGCCGGGGAAATCGACGGCCAGAAGGAAGCCTCGGATCTTATGGAGGCCGCGATGGCGAAGGAGGGCTTGAAACTCGAGCGGTTAATCGGGCCGAAGACCGGCCACTCCTATCACGCCGAAACTAAGATCGAACTCACGAAACGCTTCGAAGAACTCATCACGCGCGGCCGCGACCTGAATCCACGGGAAATCTGGTTTCAAACCTACACGCTGCGTTACCCAGAGTCGGCGTGGGTGCGCGTCGAGGGCGTGAGTCGCGGCTGGGAGTTCACCGAGGTGCGCGCCACCCAGCACGACAATTTGATGATCGATGTGCGGACGAAGAACGTGGAGGCCATCTCGTTTCCCGGCGTCAACGCCACGACCGTCGTGCTCGATGGCGTGGAGCTGCGCCCGGCCAACGGCGAACTGAGTTTCCATCGGGAGAACGACGTGTGGCGCGCCGGACCCGCGACGGGCCTGCGCAAATCACCCGGCCTCACCGGTCCAGTCGACGATGCGTTTATGGAGCCGTTTCTCTTCGTGCGGCCAAGCGGCAAGCCGCTCAACGCCGAGGTCGGCGCGTGGGTCGAGAATGAGCTCACCACCGCGTGCCGGCTTTGGCGCGATGTTTTCCGCGGCGACGCGCCGGTAAAATCCGACCGCACGCTCACGGACGCCGATATCGCCAACCACAACCTCATCCTCTGGGGCGACCCGTCGTCCAACGCCGTGCTCGCAAACATTCTCGCCCAGCTCCCCGTGCAGTGGGACGCGAAATCGCTGACGTTCCGTGGCAAGACCTACGCCGCCGCGAACCATGCGCCGATGCTCGTGTTTCCGAATCCGCTCAACCCGCGCCGCTATGTTGTGCTCAACAGCGGCATCGATTTCCGCGCGGATGGCTACGGCAACAACGCGCTGCAAACGCCGAAGCTCCCCGACTGGTCCATCGTCGATCTCCGCACGCCGCCCGGCCCGCGCTGGCCGGGGAAGATCGTCGACGCGGGATTCTTCGACGAGCATTGGAAATAAGTAGGGCGGGGTCTTTGACCCGCCCTTTCGCGCTCCACGCTTCCGTCCGAAAAAAAACGCCCACGCCACCGAAGGCGGGTCACAGACCCGCGCTACTCCAAACATGCGCCCCACATCGTTCGTCCTCGCCTTGCTCGCTTCCACCTCCCTCGCCCCCGCCGCCACGATTTCGACCGTGGCCGGCACTGGCACTCGCGGCTTCAGCGGCGACAGCGGCCTTGCGACCGCGGCGGAGCTCGACAATCCCTTCGGCGTCATTCGCGGGCCCGATGGCGCGCTGTGGTTCTGCGAGTATGGCGGCCAGCGCGTGCGCAAAATCACGGCCGACGGGAAAATCACCACCGTCGCCGGTAACGGTGCGAAGGGTCACACGGGCGATGGCGGACCGGCGCTCGCGGCGACGTTCAACCTCCCGCACGAAATCCGTTTTGATCGCGCCGGGAATCTATTCATCGTCGACATGCAGAACCACGCCGTGCGGCGCGTGGACGCGAAGACCCAGATCATCAGCACCGTCGCCGGCACGGGTAAGCCCGGCTACGCGGGCGACGGCGGACCGGCAAAGGACGCGCAACTCAACCAGCCGCACAGCATCCAATTCAGCCCCGCCGGCGATCTCTTCATCTGCGATATCCGCAACAACGTCATCCGCCGCGTGGACATGAAGACTGGCTTGATCTCGACGTTTGCCGGCACGGGTAAACCCGGTGACACCCCTGACGGCGCCCCCATCGCCGGCACGACCTTGCGCGGCCCGCGTTCGCTCGACTTCGATCGCGAGGGGAACCTCTGGCTCGCGACCCGCGAGGGAAACCAAGTCCTGCGCTTCGATCTGAAGGCGGGGAAAATCATCCACGTCGCCGGCACGGGCGCCAAGGGCTTCACCGGCGACGGCGGTCCGGCGGCGCTGGCCACGTTCAATGGTCCCAAGGGCCTCGCGCTCCACCCGACGAACGGCAACGCTTACATCGTGGACACGGAGAATCACGCCATCCGCATGATCGACCGGCGCACCGGGCGAATCGAACTCGTCGCCGGCACCGGCACGAAGGGCGATGGACCGGAGGGCAATCCGGCCGCGTGCGCCCTTGCCCGGCCGCATGGGATTTTCGTCGAAGCCGATGGGCGCGTCTTCATCGGTGACAGCGAGACGCATCGCATTCGATTGGTGCGGTAGCTTCGCAGAAAATCCCGTCGGTCGCGCGTGTCCCCGGAGGTCCCCCGGCGGCTATTTTCAGCAAAAGGAGCCTTAATGGGTGTTTTACCCCAAGAAGTCTTTACGAGCGCTTTCTGATCCTCCACATCGGTGGGCTCGATTTCCAAATTCAACGGTCCAATTTCGCCGTCAATGCTGCCCAGCCCCCTTCAAGACTCACTCTCCGAACACGCCATGATCGCGGGCGGGGCCATCGGCTTGGGGCCTTCACTGCTCGTGGTCGACAGCGATCGCGAAATGCGCCGCACGCTCGTGAGCTATTTTGAGAAACGCGGTTTCCACGTCGCCGCGGCCGCCAGCTTGGGGGCGGCGAAGCTGAGTTTCGTCACGAACAAAAAGTGGGCCCTGGTCATCGCCGACTATCATCTGCCGGATGGGACGGGGCGCGATTTGGTGGCTTGGGTGCGTGAGCGCTCGCCGGGAACGCGGGTGTTGTTGATGTCGGGCAGCACGCACATCGCGAGCCTGTGCGAGGGCGAGGACTTTTTCGCGAAGCCCTTTCGGTTGGAAAAACTCGAAAGCTACGTCGGCATGGTGCTGCAAAGCGCCTGAAATTAGACCAGCGGCGCGGGGAGTCGCAAGCGATCAGCCGTTGGGCGCATCTCAGTTTTTTGCCGTCGGGGCGTGCCTCGTGCGCACCCTCCGGCCAACCAGGCGTGGACCAGTCGCGGCCCTGGTTGCTCGGGAAGCTACAGCGTGCTCAAAAAAATGCGATGCACTCGCGGCCCGTCGGCGCGCCTCTGCGGCATTGCCAAGACGGAGGTAACGGCGGAATTTTCCGCACCCCTCCGCCGTATGAATTCCGCTCCTCTCGCTCTGCTTCGTCGCGCCTGCTTTGCCTTCGCCGCGCTGGCCGGCCTCGCGCCCACAATTTCCGCGCAGACGCCACCGCCACCCGCGAAACGCCTGCCTCCCGCCGGCGTGGCGATTCCCGCGACCGCGCGCACCGAACTCACCGCCGGCACCGCCGCGCTGCGTCGCGACCTCGACGTGCTCACCGCGGAACTCACCGCCGCTAAAAACGCCCGGCTCCTCGCACTGCTGCCCGACGCGGAGATCCTGCACAAAGCCGTGGATTGGCCGCTCCGATACGATGAATTCTTCGACGTAAAGCAGGTCGAGATCGCACGCCGTCTGCTGGCACTCGGCCGCGAGCGCGTCACTCAACTGCGCGCGGGAACTGCGCCTTGGACCGACGCAACCGGCTGCGTGATCCGTGGCTACCGTTCCCAGCTCGACCACTCCATCCAGCCCTACGCGCTCGTCGTGCCACCGGATTGGAAAAGAGGCACGGGTCCAGCCCGCCGGCTCGACGTGGTGCTCTCCGGCCGCAACGAGAAGCGCACCGAACTCGCCTTCATCGCCGAGCACGAAACCAAGCCCGGCGAGATTGTGCCCGAGGGCGCCATCGTGCTCCACGCCTATGGCCGTTTCTGCAACGCCACGAAATTCGCCGGCGAGGTCGATGTGATGGAGGCACTCCAAGCCGTGCGCCGCGCCTACAAAATCGACGCCGGAAAAATCGTCGTGCGCGGTTTCTCGATGGGTGGCGCGAGCACGTGGCACCTCGCGACGCATTTTCCCGATTTGTGGGCCGCGGCGTCACCCGGCGCGGGCTTTGCCGAGACCGCGATCTACAACAAGGCGCTCGCGCCCGGAAAGCCCGAACGCACGTCGTGGGAGCAGAAACTCTGGCGTTGGTATGACGCCACCGGCTACGCCGCCAATCTTCGCAACCTCCCGCTCATCGCCTACAGCGGCGAAATTGATCCGCAGAAACAGTCGGCCGACATCATGGAAACCGCCATGGCCGGCGAGGGCTTGAAACTTGAGCGCATCATCGGCCCGCAGACCGCGCACAAATATCACCCCGATTCCAAGACCCAGCTCGCCGCGCGCCTCGACGCCATCACCGCGACGCCGCGTGCCAAGTGGCCCGACGAGGATCACTTCACCACTTACACGCTCCGCTACTCCAGCTCCGGTCGCATAAAAATCATGGAGCTCGAGCAATCGTGGGAGCGCGCCGACGTCCACATGAAGTTCGCCACGCCCGCACAGCTCGACGTCACCACGAAGAACATCGTCGTCTTCACGATCTCTCTCGAAAAGGCCGACGGCCTGAAACTCACCGTCGACGGCCAGCCGGTGAAACTCGGCGCCACCGATCCCTATTACTGGCTCGTGAAGGAAAACGGCCGCTGGGTTTTCCAAGACCACACCTACTCCGACACCCGCTGGCGCCAGCAGACCCGCAAGATGCCCGGCCTCAGCGGCCCGATCGACGATGCGTTCATGGAGCCGTTTCTCTTTGTGCGCCCCACGGGCCAGCCGCTCAACGCCAAGGTCGGCGCGTGGTCCGCCGCCGAGCTCGCCCACGCGACCAAAATGTGGCGCGACCTCTTCCGCGCCGAACTCGTCGTGAAAGACGACACCGCCGTGACCGACGACGATCTCGCCACCAAGCACCTCGTCCTCTGGGGCGACGCTTCCTCCAACCGGCTCCTCGCCAAGATGCTCGCCACGAAAAAGCTCCCGCTCACGTGGGACGCGAAGGCGCTCACCTTCCGGGGAAAAAATTATGCCACCGGGCACCACGCTCCCGTGCTCGTGTTTCCGAACCCACTCAGCACGCAGCAGCGCTACGTTGTCCTGAACAGCGGCATCAATTTCCGCGCCGAAGCCTACGGCACCAATTCGCTGCAAACCCCCAAGCTCCCCGACTACGCCATCATCGACCTGCGCGAGGCGCCCGGCGCCCGCTGGCCCGGCAAAATCGCCGACGCGGGATTTTTCGACGAGGCGTGGAAAACGCCGTAGAGCGACGACGAATGTCCCGCGCGCAATATCGTTCGGGTCACGTCAACCGAAACCCCAGCGCCCCCAGTTCACTGAGGTGAAAGGGTGCGCTGGCGATTGTTTCTTCCAGTTTTTCCAAAGCTGCGGATTGCGACGGCACGTCGAACAACGCCGCACCGTCGTCGCTATCGTGCAGGTGCACCGCCCAACC
>JANOAF010000069.1:0-1748 GCA_031411015.1 Opitutaceae bacterium
GCCCAAGCCGCCCGTGCATCCCTACCCCGATGACATCAAGCGCAAGCTCATCCACGGCTATTACGCGAGCATGAGCTACGTCGATGTGCAGATCGGCCGTCTCATGGCCGCGCTTGACGAGCTGAAACTCACCGACAACACCATCGTCGTCCTCTGGGGGGATCACGGCTGGCACCTCGGCGATCTTGGCATCTGGACCAAGCACACCAATTTCGAACAGGCCAACCGCATCCCGCTTTTCATCGTGGCGCCCGGCGTCACGCGCGCCGGCACCAGCACCGGCCAGCTCGCCGAAACCGTGGATCTCTACCCCACGCTCGCCGAACTGGCCGGCCTGCCCAAGCCGACCGCGCCGCAAGGAATCGACGGCACGAGCCTCGTGCCCGTCCTGAAAAATCCCGCCGCCCGCGTGCGCGACCACGCCTATCACAGCTTCCCGCGCGCGGACCTCGGCCGCGCGATTCGCACGGAACGCTACCGGCTCATCGAATGGAAAAAGCCCGGCGCCCCCGCCGAAACGGCAAAGATCGAACTCTACGACTACGCCACCGAATCCGTGGAATCGCGCAACATCGCCGCCGAGCAACCCGAGATCGTCGCGAAACTCCGCGCGATCCTTGCAACTCACGGTGAGGCCAAGCCGGCAGTGCCGCCGAAGGGCTGACCCATCGACACCCTCGTTTCAATCGTTGCTGGTGCGATTGCCATCATGGCCGGCGCTCTGGCGATTTGGCGGCATTTCTGGCCGGAGAAAACGGAAACGCACAAGTAGCCATTCCCTCAATCGGTCTTGCATGGCGAGAAATTGACCATGCCTTGTGTTCTGAAAGCCGGGGACCGGCCATCATGTGCAACCATTACAACAGGTCGAAAAGTTCCGAAGTTGACGCATACGAACGCGCCGTTGCCGAAGCAGTCGAAAAGATTCTGGCAGCCGTTCCCGGTGAAACTTGGGGTTGGTCGAAAGATCAAATGCCCGTTGTCTACCACGGGGAGAAAGGGCGAACACTTACAACGATGCGGTGGGGAGTCTGGCCCTTTTACGAGAAGGCCCTTAAGAGTCGGCCCGTGGTAAATGCGCGAGACGATGCGCTTTTGACGAAAAGCATTTGGAAGCACTCGGCGCGACACAAACGCTGCGTCGCCGCCGCGGACGGCTTTTTCGAGTGGACAGGACCGGAAGGCGCGAAGTGGGAAGTCCGGTTCTCCTTGCCCGAAGAACGCCCGTTTTTCTTCGGCGGAATTTGGTCAAACGACCCTGTGGGGGAAGATCGGGGCTTCGCGATTGTGACGACTAAACCCAATCCAATCGTTGCCGAGATCGGCCATGACCGCACACCCCTGATTTTCGACGCCGAGGGTGCGAAGCGATGGATTGGAAGCGAACCGTTGTCCGAGGAAGAGCTAGCAAGGGTCTGCCAGCCGTATGCCGGGCAGTTCATCCGCCGCGACCTTCCCCCGCCCGAAAAGAAAAAAAAGGTCAGCAAGACCGAACTTAAAAGTGGCGAGCTTCTGCTCTAGGACGAGACGCCAGAGGGGCCGTTTCCCCGCTAGTTTGCCCTCTTTCGGTCCCCTGATTTTGTCTCTCCTATGGAGAGATTGCCCCCACGGGGCGCCCTTCTCCCTCTCGCGTATAGATAGGGGGACTATTGGGGGACACTTCACCTCGGAAATCGGGATCCCTCGCTTCAAATCGCGCGGAGGCTATTACTCGCGGCCACTCGCAACGGAAGGAGGCTCGCGAGACC
>JANOAF010000070.1:0-4835 GCA_031411015.1 Opitutaceae bacterium
AGCAGCGACGATTATCTTGATCAACCCAGCGATGGGCGCGCGGTTCGCGCAGTTGCTCGTGACCTTTGCGGCGGGCGGGAGCGCGGTGGTGCCAGCGAGTGACGTGCAGACGGCGGGTTATTTCGAGACGGGCGGCGGGACGCTCGTGGTGGGTAAGTTGAAACAGAAAGTCGCGGCAGGAGGATTTTTCTACGCGCCGGCGGGTGAGGCGTGGTCGATCACCGGGCCGAAGCGGGGCACGCGGGTGACGCTGTTTCAAAAAAAATTCGAGCCGCTGGCAGGTGTGGCGGCACCGTCGGCGATCATCGGCGATGCGGCGAAGGTGCCGGGTCAGCCGTTCCTCGGCGATCCGGACGCGCGGCTGCAGGTGCTGCTGCCGGACGTGCCGGCCTTCGACCTGGCGATGAATATCTTCACCTATCAGCCGGGCGCGACGCTGCCGTTTGTCGAGACGCACGTGATGGAGCACGGGCTGCTGATGCTGGCGGGACAGGGCGTCTATCGCCTCGAGGATTCGTGGTATCCCGTCGCCGCGGGCGACGTGATCTGGATGGCGCCCCATTGCCCGCAGTGGTTTGTCGCGATGGGCAAAACTCCGGCGAGTTATCTCTACTACAAAGACGTGAACCGTGCTGCGCTCTGATCCGCCGCGGGCTAGGGATTCTCGCGACGCGTATATTCAGAGAATGTGACGGTCAGCCTCGCATCGAGCGATTTGAACCAAAACGCCCTTCCGCGCATGCGCGTCTCGACGCGCTGGGGCAGGCTCGGGGTTGAGGCGTCGGGGAGGCTGTAAGTCATCTTCGTATTCATCTCGGCGATCTTGACGCCGAACGTGGGGCTGAACTCGCCTGTGCTCGCGAGTTCGACCGACTCGATGGTGCGGGTGCTTTTGTGGATGACGAGGAGGGCGCGGAGGAACGGTGAGGTCCGATCGCTCGCTTCGCCGGGCCGCAGCCGGAAGCGGCAGGTGACGCGTTCAGCGCCGTCCGCCACGATTTCAGCCGAGTTCAGATCAAGCTGGTCGGTCAGCGATGGGGCGGTGCCAGTTCGGGAACGGCGCGAACGCGCGTCGGCGTAGTTTTTCAATTCCTCTTCGGTGGGCCCGCGATCGTCCTTTTGTCGCAGTGCCCAGCGCGCAAAGTCCGGGCGGGCCGCGTCGGAGTGTTCCACGGTGGAGTGCCCTTCGCCCTCGGTCTTCTGCGTAAACGACCAGCCGGGTGGCGGGTCGGCGCGGAATTTTCCGAGTGCTGTCATGAATTCCGGTGGCAACGCCGCCATCGCCGGGACGGCCAGACTGAGGAGGGCAAGGAGCAAACGCATCTGCGGGACAAACCGGAAAGCGACGGGAGAATCAATCTGCATCCCTAATAAATGTTCGCGTCGCCCGTTTTGTGAATGAGCCCCAATCAAAAATGAACTCCAACTATATCCTACCCATTTCGGTTGCCGCCGCGGTCCATGCCGTGGTGTTGTTTGGTTTCACGAAGAGTCCGGCGCGACCGATGCCACCGCTGGCAATTATCGATGAAGTTCCTTTTGAGGTTACCCTCAATGAGCCCGAAACAATAGAGATTCCAAATACTCGCGGAGAGGAACGTGATCACAAGGAGCAGCTCTCTCCGCCGCCCGTGACTCAACCCGAGCCAGTCACTCCGGTGATCGACACCGGTTTCACGATTACTCCTCCCCCAATTGATCGGTCTGTCACACGGGGTGATTCCAATATCATCCCCATGAAATTCGATTCGGGTATTGGCGTGGGCAATGGGCCGGGAGTCGGACCGATTATTTCGACGCTGCTCGATAACTCACCGCGCACGCGCTTCCAAGCCGCGCCGCACTATCCGATCGGAGCGAAGACCGCCGGGCTTCACGGCGAAGTCTTGGTCGAGTTCACCGTCGATGAAAATGGCCGCGTGATTGATCCGCATGTGGTGCGGTCGACAGACCGGATGTTTGAGGAGTCCACGCTCCGCGCCGTCGCGAAATGGCAATTCGAACCCGGTCGGCGCGCCGGCCGGATCGTGCGGTTTCGCATGGCGGTGCCGGTCGTATTCAACCTCAACGAGTGAGCGAAGAATATTCGGGAATGAAGGGGCGACGGATGCGAGGCGTCCGCCGCCCGCTTTCGTTGCTGCTCAAACGATGGCCACAATCTGCTGCGTTCCGGTGCCACGTCCGGAGGCGGCGATGGATTCGCCGACGCGACGACCGAGGAGCTGCCGGCCAAGCGGCGACTGCGGCGTGAGCACGAGAACCTCGTGGCCGTTGAACTGCACTTGTGCTCCGCCGGCTCTGGGGCCGAGGAAATACCACGAGCGCCGCCGTGTCGTGGCGGCCTCGATTTCGATGAGCGCGCCGAGCGCGGCGAGGGCGCCCGGAGTGAAATCGGGGAGCGGCAGGACCGCGTAGAGTTCGATGCTGGAGCCAATCTCGGCGGCGAGTTTGGCCTGACCTTCGGCGAGATAGGCGGCTTCTTGGCTGTGGGTGTCCCATTTGCTCTCCGCCCGGCTTTCCTCGCTGATCGCCTCGTCGCGGGCCATGGTCGCGGCCGTGGTTTGGCGCGAAAGCTCCTCGCGAAGGTGGCGGATAATGGCGTCGCGCAGGTCGGATTTTTTCACGTTGGCGAAAACTTTGATAAACGCCCCGGAGCCCGTTTTCTGCTGGCGCGGTCGAGAGGCGGACGCATGTTCACGCCCTACTCATCTGGCTTGTCAACGGGCAACATCACGCATGGCGCGCAAAATCAGTTTCATCAATTACAAGGGCGGCGTCGGTAAGACGTCCCTGATCGTGAACACGGCTGCTGCCTTGGCGAAGCTCGGCAAGCGCGTGCTGCTTTGCGATTTCGACACGCAGTCCAACGCGAGCATCTGGCTCCTCAAGCTCGAACGCTGGAACAAGATCAATGCCTCGGGCGAGGGCGCGGTGTTTTCGATCTTCGAGCCCGGCCGGGCACACATCCGCGACCTGATCATCAAGGATGTCGTCGAGGGTAAGACCGGTGAGAAGCTGCTGCCGGGCCTCGACCTGGTCCCGACGATTTTCAATCTCGTCGATTTGGAAAATGAATATGAAGGCGATCCGAAACGGCCGCCCTATCTGCAGTTCAACGAGCAACTCGTCGCGGTCGAGGCCAACTACGATTTCATCCTTTTCGACTGCCCGCCAAATATTCTGCGCGCCTCGCAGTGCGGGGTGTTTTCCTCGAACGAAATCTACGTTCCGGCCAATCCCGATGCACTGAGCCTCATCGGTTTCACGCTGCTCGTGGAGAAACTGCAGAAGTTTCATCAGCTCTCCGCCAGCTTCCGCCGGGCGGCAATGGGGGCGCCGGCGCAGGTGCAGGGAATAGTTTTCAACTCCATCAAGACCGGGGTCGATATCGAGGTGCCAAAGATGCGAATGCAGCTCCGGCTAAACCAATTCAAGGCCGCCAAGCGGGCGGCGCCCAACGCGAAGATTTTCGACGCACAGATTCGAGACGCCATGGTCGTGCGCCGCGCGGTTGCGCTCGGTCTGCCCGTCGCGCTCGTCAGCGCCGAGGCGACGGACGCCGGACCGGCGGGTGACAACGTCATTTCCGATTACCGCAAACTTGCCGCTGAGATCCTCGGTCACGCTTAACCAATAAAAAAACGCATGAGCTCCCAATCCGTCACTGCCCAAACATCGTCGATGGCTGCCTCCGTCAAAGCTTGGGACGAAGCTCGTGCGGCTTTCGCAACCTCGATCATGGTCGATACGTCGTTGAACAGTCTGGCACAGAATCTCGATGGCCCCGACTGGCCGATTAGCGGGAAGGATGAGACGCCGGCGAAATACATCGATTTCAGCTTCGAGGAAGTGGTCGAGATGCTTCAGTTCAAGGGCCAGAAACCGGAATTGGCTGAGCGACTCATCGGAATTCTAAAGGAGACGCTCGCCTTCGACAGTCCGTATGGCGAGATGATCGAGCAGGCGCAGGCGGCATCGGAGAAGGATAACCAACTTCTGAAGAACCTCACCAAGCTGGGTATTCCGGAGAATTTCCCCATTGAGCTCGCCGCGCTTGAAGCCGGCACACTGGAGTTCTGTAAGCTCGAAAAACTCTCGACGCTCGGCGAGTTCGCGGTGTTTGCGCAGAGCATTTCGCAGGCGGTGATCGTGGGTGGAGACTTTCGGAAACTACTCAATGCCCTCTCGCACGTGGACGAGGCTGCGCTGGCCGAGGCGTTGCCCTTCCGTCGCGGGCAGAAAGGCCTGCATCTGGCGGAGGCCGTGGCCCAAGCGGCGCGCTCGTCCAATGGCGCAGCGCAGGCCGAATTGGCGACGACGTGGTTTCACCAAGACATCGCTCTGATTGAAAAGGAAATGGCGGCGGGCGGAGCGCTTGACCGGCATTTCGTGGTGTTGGGCGATCCCGAGCTTGAGCAGCGTGCGATGGCACTTTTGCGGCCGCACCTGCGCTTGCCGCGCAAGACCGAGGAAAAGAAAAAATCCGGCCTCTTCGGCTGGCTCTTCAAAGGAAAGTAACGCGCATGTCCGCTGCGGCCCCGATCAAGTTTCCGCCGCCGAGGCCGCGCGATCCAACGGTCACCCTGGCTTTGCCGCGTCGTCGGCCGGCGACATCGCGGACCCCTTTTGCGGCGCTAGACGCTTCCGCCGCGGCCATTGAGTCGCTCCTCGCCGTCGTCTCGGCCACGCGGTCGCCGATGGTCGGCCCTGATTCGCCCGATGCGGCCAAATTAATCACATTGGAGCGTTCGTTGCGTCAGCTTGAGCAGGCACTGATTGAGCGGGAGCGGGTAGTGACGGAGAACGAGACGAGACTCTCGGACCGGGAGCGTGAC
>JANOAF010000071.1:0-1842 GCA_031411015.1 Opitutaceae bacterium
GGCGCTTGTTGTGGCGCGCGCCGAATTCGACGCGCTGGCGCTACTGGTTCGCGACGGTCTCGGCCATGAACGCCCGCTTCTGCGCTGCGGAGAGGAGCGCGCTCACGACATTCACGACGCGCGAGGCGTCGAGCACGTGGACAACGCCGGGCGCGTATTCCGGCGCGACTTTCACGGCGGTGTGCGCGGGGCTCGTGGTGGCGCCGCCGATGAGGAGCGGCACGGTGAAGCCCTGGCGCGTCATTTCCTTGGCGACCGAGACCATCTCGTCGAGCGACGGCGTGATGAGGCCGGAGAGACCGATGACGTCGACCTGCTTTTCTTTCGCGGTCGCGAGAATTTTTTCGGCGGGCACCATCACGCCGAGGTCGGTGACCTCATAATTGTTACAGGCGAGCACGACGCCGACGATGTTCTTGCCGATGTCGTGCACATCGCCCTTCACCGTGGCCATAAGCACGCGGCCGTTGGGTTTCGCGGTGCCGCCGCCGGCGATATGCTTCCGCTTTTCCTCCTCCATGAACGGCGTGAGGTAGGCGACGGATTTCTTCATCACGCGCGCGGACTTCACGACCTGCGGGAGAAACATTTTTCCCGCGCCGAACAAATCGCCGACCACGCGCATCCCGTCCATCAGCGGCCCCTCAATGATTTCGAGCGGGCGCGCGTATTTCTGGCGGGCTTCCTCGGTGTCGGCGTCGACGAAGGCGTCGATGCCCTTCACGAGCGCGTGGCTGAGCCGCTGCTCGACGGGCGCATTGCGCCACGCGAGGTCTTCCTTGATTTCCGTCTTCGACGCGCCGCCCTGCTGGGCCTTCAGGTCGTCGGCAAACTTCACGAGCCGCTCGGTCGAATCGGCCCGGCGGTTGAGCAGCACATCCTCGACGCGCTCGAGCAGGTCCGGCGCGATCTCCTGATAGACGCCGAGCATGCCGGCGTTGACGATGCCCATGTCGAGCCCGGCGCGGATCGCGTGGTAGAGAAACGCCGTGTGCATCGCCTCGCGCACGGGATTGTTACCGCGGAAGGAAAACGAAACGTTCGAGACACCGCCGCTGAGGCGCGCGTGCGGCAGCGTCTTTTTGATGATCGCGGCGGCTTCGAAGAAATCGACGGCGTAGTTGTTGTGCTCCTCGATGCCGGTGGCGACGGTGAGGATGTTGGGATCGAAAATGATGTCCTCGGGCGGGAAGCCGATTTTCTGCGTGAGCAGATTATAGGCGCGGGTGCAGATGCGGACCTTTTCGTCACGCGTCGCGGCCTGGCCCTGTTCGTCGAACGCCATCACGACCGCGGCGGCGCCGTAGCGGCGGATGAGTTTCGCGCGCCGCAGAAACTCCGTCTCGCCATCCTTGAGCGAGATCGAATTCACGATACCTTTGCCTTGCAGGCACTGGAGACCCTTCTCGAGCACGGTCCACTTCGACGAATCGATCATCACCGGCACGCGACAGATTTCGGGCTCGGCGGCGATCAGGTTAAGGAACTTCACCATCGTCGCCTCGCCGTCGATCAGGGCCTCGTCGACGTTGATGTCAATCACGTTGGCGCCGCTCTCGACCTGCTGGCGCGCGATCGCGAGGCACGCGTCCCAGTCACCGGCCTTCAGCGCTTTCGCGAACTTGGGCGAGCCCGTGATGTTGGTGCGCTCGCCGATGACGAGAAACGCGGAGGCGGCGGAAGAGTTGGAAGGCGAAGTGGACACGGGCAAATTAGGAGACAGCGGGACGGCGCGCGACGAGTGTCACAAGGCCATTCTGCGCGGTGTCGCGCACGAGGCGGAGGCCGGCACCGGTGAGTTGGGCGGCGACCCATGCGGGGGCGAGGCGGATTTTTTCGTAA
>JANOAF010000072.1:0-16863 GCA_031411015.1 Opitutaceae bacterium
TCGAGGTGCGGGGCGACCTTGGCGTCGGCGCGGGCAAGGGCGAGGGCGGCTTCTTCGGCGAGGCCGACGGGCACGAGCTGGTCGCCGCGGTGCTTGCCGTTTACTTGGAAGACGAGTTTCACCTCGGTGGTCACGAGCTTCGCAGCGTCGAAGGTTGGCCACGCCGCGGCCATCACGGAACCGGTGCCACCGAGCCGAGCCCACAATTCCTCGGCAATATGCGGCGCAAACGGCGCAAGCAACTGGAGCAGCGTGAGCGCAGTCGCGCGGTTTACGGTCGGTGATTTCTGCACCGCGTTCGCGAGCACCATCAAATCGGAGATCGCGGTATTGAACTGGAGCGTCTCGATCTTCTCGCCGACCTTCTTGATCGTCTCGTGGAGCAGCTTCGTGAGTTCGACGGAGTCGGCGGCGGTGGCGGAGACCTTGGGATTCACACTGCCATCGGCGGCGATGAGTTCGCGCCAGACTTTTTGGAGGAAGCGGTGGACGCCCTCGATCTGCTGCATGCTCCACGGCTTCATGGCTTCGAGCGGGCCGAGGAACATCAGGTAGAGACGCAGCGTGTCGGTGCCGTGCGACTGAATGATGGTGTCGGGGCTCACGACGTTGCCGCGGCTCTTGGACATCTTCTCGCCGTCTTCGCCGAGGATGATTCCCTGGTGAAACAGCTTCGTGAACGGCTCCGACTGCGGCACCACGCCGAGATCGAAGAGCACCTTGTGCCAGAAGCGCGCGTAGAGCAGGTGCAGCACCGCGTGCTCCGCACCGCCGACGTAAAGATCGGGCGCACCCCAATACTTTAACGCCTCGGGTGAGGCGAAGGCGTCCGCGTTTTTCGGATCGAGGAAACGCAGGTAATACCAGCACGAGCCCGCCCACTGCGGCATGGTGTTGGTTTCGCGGCGACCGCGCACCCACGCATCGCCGGCGGGCCGCGGCGCGGAAGCGGACACGGCGGCACCGGTCTCGACATTGACCCAGATTTCGAGCCACGCGGTTTCATTGGCGAGCGCACTCTCGCCCGTGCCGCTCGGCAGATAGGACTGCACGTCGGGCAGCGCGAGCGGGAGCGCCATCGCGGGCAGCGGCAGAGCGTAGTGCGTGACGCCGTCCTGTTTGAAGGTGACCGGTTGCGCGGGAAGTGTGGCGCCGCGAATCGTCTTCGCCTTCGCGTAGTCAGTTTCGCTCACCCACACGATCGGGAACGGCTCGCCCCAATAGCGCTGACGCGAGAAGAGCCAATCGCGGAGCTTGTAGTTGATCGTGGCTTTGGCGACGCCGCGTGTCGCGAGGGCCGCGGTGATTTTCTTTTTCGCGTCGGGCCACGCCATGCCGTCGTAGCCGGGTGAATTGATGAGCGTGCCATCGCCGACGTAGGGAAGTTTTTCGTCGCCTTTGGGTCCGGCGATCACGCGCGGAATCGGCAGCGAGAATTGCAACGCGAATTCAAAATCCCGTTCGTCGTGCGCCGGCACGGCCATGATCGCCCCGGTGCCGTAGCCCATGAGCACGTAGTCCGCTATCCAGATGGGGACGCGCTCGCCGTTGACGGGATTGATCGCGTAGGCGCCGCTGAAGACGCCCGATTTGTCCTTCGCGAGATCGGTGCGCTCAAGGTCGCTCTTGCCGGAGGATTTTCTGCGGTAGGCTTCGACGGCGGCTTTGTTTTCCGCGGTCGTGAGCGACTCGACGAGCGGATGCTCGGGTGCGATGACCATGTAGGTGCACCCGTAGAGCGTGTCGGGCCGCGTGGTGAAAATCTTAAGCTGGGATGTGGGTGGGGTGCCCTCACCCCGCTGAGGCGCGCTTCCGCCGCAGAGTGAGGGCACCCCGCCTACATTTTCGAGGTCGAAGAGAATCTCCGCGCCTTCGCTCCGGCCGATCCAGGCTTCCTGCATGCGCTTCGTCGAGTCGGGCCAGTCGACGTCCTTCAGGTCGGCGAGCAACCGCTCGGCGTAGGCGGTGATGCGCAGCACCCATTGGCGGAGATTGCGGCGCTCGACAGGAAAGCCGCCGACCTCGCTCTTGCCGTCGACGACTTCCTCATTGGCGAGCACGGTGCGTAGCTCCGGGCACCACCACACCGGCCGCTCATCGACGTAAGCAAGCCCGCGCTGGAAGAGCTGCAAAAAGATCCATTGCGTCCACCGGAAATACTTCGGGTCCGTCGTGTCGATCTCGCGGTCCCAGTCGTAGGAGAAACCGAGCGCTTTGATCTGTCGCTTAAAATTGACGATGTTGTTCTGCGTGTTCGAAGCCGGGTGCGTGCCGGTCTTGACCGCATGTTGCTCGGCGGGGAGGCCGAACGCGTCCCAGCCGATCGGGTGGAGGACGTTGAAGCCCTTGGCGCGCTTGTAGCGGGCGAGAATGTCCGTGGCGGTGTAGCCCTCGGGATGGCCGATGTGCAGCCCCGCGCCCGAGGGGTAGGGGAACATGTCGAGCACGTAGAATTTCGGCTTCGACGAAATGTTCTCGGCGCGAAACGAACCGTTTTGCTCCCAGAAATTTTGCCAATGCGGCTCAATCTCATGGAAGTTATAGTCAATGCACTTGGTAGACATCGGATGAACCGGCCACTGTGAAACCTTTCGCGAGCCGGTCAATCCCGGCGCTGTTGCAACGAGTCCCTCCGGGCAAACCGGGTTTCGAACAGTCGCGGCGCGACGCTTGAAGTCGGTCGTTGCCATCAGGCGTCGCTCCGCGACGCACGTTGTCGGGCGGGCAAATACCGTGGGCTGGAAGCCCACGGCTACGGTCAAGCCTCGCTCTGCGAGAACCCATCAACACTCACCGGCTGATTCATGCCGCGAAACGAGTAGGGCGCGTGTCGTGCGTGCGCCGTTCGGTGGAGTGGGGACCCCGGCGTCAGCAAGACTGACGCCCGAGGGTCAAGGCGACGCAGACTAATCGGCTAGGCTGCGATTACGCCGTCGTGATTTTCCGCTGCTTCGGATCGTAGATCGTCTTCTTGCCGGTGTCGTATGACATGACGGCCATGAGGACGGCGACGGCGTGTTGGTAGCCGGCGTCGATTGAAGCGTGCGGAGTTTTGTTATCGCGCATGCAGTCGAGCCAGTTTCGGAAATGGTCGGGGCGCGGGATCGGGGTGACTTCCATTTTACCGCGGATCTTGCCGTCGCGTTTGCCGCCGCCCTCGGCGCTGTAGGTGGGGGCGTTCCAGTTGTCGACGGCGAGGGTGCCTTTGTCGCCAAAGAATTTCCGCGTGTTGCCGGAGCCGTTGCCGAAATTGTTCGAGCTGGTGACCATGAAGCCCTCGGGATACATCCACGTCGCGATCACGTTGTCGGGCGTGGTGAATTTGTTTTCGTCGTTCCAGTAGGTGGAGCCGCCGATGCACATGCAGGACTCGGGGAGGCCGCAGTCCATGACGTAGTGCATGAGATCGAGGAAGTGCGCGCCCCACTGCGGGACGGGGCCCTGGCAGAACTCGTAATAGCCATACCACGCGCTGAGTTTGCGCGCATCGAAGGCCTGCTTCGGGGTATCGCCGAGGAACTCGTTCCAATCGACATCTTCCTTTTTGATGTCCTTGCCGAGATATTGATACCAGTAGGGCTTCTCGCCGTTGCGCGATTCGTCGATGCGCATGATTTTGCCGAGCACGCCGGATTTCATGAGTTCGCGCGCGCCGGTGACGCCGGGCAGACTGCGGAGCTGCGTGCCGACCTGAATGATGCTGCCGGAGGCTTGTGCCGTCTTGGCGGCATCGTAGGAACTGAGGAGCTTGTTGAACTCAGTCGCGAGCGGCTTCTCGATGTAGATGTGCTTTTTTGCCTTGGCCGCGGCCTCGAGGTGCGTGGTGTGGTGGAAATCGGGCGACGCAACCATCACGGCGTCGATGCCGTCCATCGCGAGCAGGTCGCGGTAGGAAACGAATTCCTTCGCCGGCCGGCCGAAGTTTTTGGTGACGACGCCGTTCATTTTTTCCCGCGCCCCTTTCCACACATCAGCGATGGCGACGACCTCGAAATTGGTGGCCTCCTTGTGCGGGAGGATGCCGTTGACGAGGTGGGCGTCGCGACCGCGGCTGCCGCAGCCGATGTGAGCGACGCGAATGCGGTCATTGGCCCCGATCGAGCGCGCGCGTTCGGCGGCGGTGAGGAATCGCGGCGTGGACGCGGCGATGGCCGCACCGGCGGCGACCTTGGCAGAGGTAGTGAGGAATTCGCGACGGGGCAGGGTGGTGAGAGCGGGGGTATTCATGAGATTTAGAGGGCGAGGATTTTGTCCAACTTGGCGGAAAGGTGCGCGAGCCACGCGGCGTCGTCGAGGCCGGGGATGCGGTATTGTTCGGTGATGAGCCAGCCGGTGTAGTTTGCTTTGTCGAGTGCGGCCATCACGGCGGGCCAGTCGCTGTCGCCCTCAAGCAGGTCGACGGAGAAGCCGGAGCGCGGGCCCTTTTCATCGCGAAGCTTCCGGCTAAATTCCTTCACGTGCACATTGGCGATGCGGTGGCCGAGTGCCTCCACCCAGTGGTGCGGCCAGCCGGTGTTGACGACGTTGCCGACATCGAAATGCCAGCGGACCATCGGCGACTTGAACGAATCCACATAGGCCGCGGCCTCAAGTGGACTCATCAGAAAAGCATTCCACACATTCTCGATCGAGATGGCGACTCCGAGTTCCTCGGCGAGCGGCAGGGCCTTTTTGATTTCGGCGGCGGAACGCGCATAGGCGTCGGTGTAGGATGTTTCCTTGTTGACCACCGCCGGCACGAGCAGAACGGATTTAGCGCCGTATGCCTTGGCGTCGCGGAGGCCTTGCTTGAGTGCTTCGACTGTCACCTCGCGCGCGGTGGGATTGGGAGAGCTGAGCGGGTGCGTCCAGTGCGTCGCGATGGTGACGCTCGCCATCTCAAGGCCGGAAGCCTGTTGCGCGGCGAGCACTTCCGGCTGGCCGAGTCCGCTGTTGACCTCGACGCCATGAAACCCCGCCGCGCGCAGTAACTTGAAGCGCTCGAGGACGGATTTCGGTTTCTCCCGCTCCACCCGGAGCGTGCCGAACATCAGGGCCTTTTTATTTTTCCGGGCCGGCTTGTCCGCCGCACGCAGCCCGAGCGGCGCGAGCGCGGCGAGCGCGGCGGAGGATTGCAGAAAAACGCGGCGATTCATTTGCGGGCGGCTCACAATTTCTTGATCTCGATTTCCTTGAAGGCCACGGGATCGTTATGGCCGGCGAAGCCGAAGAAACCGTTCGGCCGGTCTTTGCCCGGGTGAGCCTTTTTCGCGAGCACGCCGGCCATGTCGATTTTGCTGACGTCGGCCTCGACGATGACGGTGCCATTTAATTCCACCTTAATCGTGGAACCATTGATGGTGACCTCTTCAAAATTCCATTCGCCGACCGGGCGTTGGTAGCCCTGCGTCGCGGCGACCATGCCGTAAATGGAGCCGTGCGCTTGCCGCGGATCGATGCGCTTATCGGCGGCGAGTTTCTTCACCTCGTTGTAGTTTTCATCGAGCACCTGCAGCTCGCACATGCCATTGTAGGCGGTGTCGCCGGTGCCGGGGTAGCGGATGGCGAGACCGTTGTTGCCGCCGGGCGGAACCTTGAAAAAGAGCCGGGCCTGAAAATTCGTGAGGTCTTGGTTCCAGTAGGCAACGCCGCCCTTCTTTTCGCGCCAGACCATGGCGCCATCCTTCACTTCCACGGCGTCGGTGGCCCCGGCCCAGCCGTTGAGGGTCTGACCGTCGAAGATTTTTTTGAAGCCCTCGCCCCCGCGGCTTGCGAGCAGTTTGTTCGCCTCGTCGTTGCCGATTTCGCGGAGGAAAATATTCCGCCAGTGGGTCGCGCCGCCATGCGTTTGAAGCTGGATTGGGCCCTTGGCCGGAATCGGTCGGCGCTGCTCGGGCGCCAGCTTCTTGTTATTTTTGTCGTAGTAGTTTTCGAGCACGATGTGGTCGACGACGAGTTTTTGGTTGAGCCACACGCTCACGCGGCTGCCAACCATCACCACGCGCAGCGCATTCCACTGGCCGATGGGATTGTCGGCCTTGACGAGGGGATCGCGGCCGGGCGTGCCCGCGGTGTTGTTCCAGAGTCCGCCGGAGCCTTTGGCGTAGCCAATGTTTTTCGTGTCGGGAATCGCGGTGTCCCAGATTTGCACCTGCGGCACGCCGCGGAGGTAGACGCCGGAGTCGGCGCCCTTCGCCAGCTTGAAGTCGAGGCGCAGCTCAAAGTCGCCGTAGTCGCGCTCGGTTGTCGCGTAGCCGCCGAAGCCGTCGTTGAACAGCACATCGCCCTCGGCGCGCCAGTGCGGCTTGCCGTCCTTCAATTCGGTGAGACTGGCCGTCCACTTCGCGATCTTGGCCGCGCGTTCATCGGCCGACATTTCCAGCAGCGCGCGGTGGTCAAAGGTGTCGCCGCCGCGCCAGCCGGCGAGATTCTTGCCGTTGTAGAGCGGGGCAAAGCCGACCGGCGGCAGAGCGGCAAACGCGCTGACCGCGAGGCCGAGCGCGGCAATCAGGGAGGAGAACGGAAGGAGCGAACGTGACATGGTGAAAGAAAGAGGAGGATCGAAACGCGAAGGGGTGTCGTTGAACTAGTTGGTTACCTTGCGACGGCAAACTGAATTTGGAGTTGGAACGAGAAAAATCATTCCAATGTTTTTATCCGTTTCGGCGCGTGGGCGGATGGACGGCACAGGATCGCTGTGGATTGACCGCGGCGCGCCGAATCTCCTTGGATTTTCTCTCCTCGCGTTGGCATCGTTTCACCTGCTCGATTCCGCGATTCGCTCGGAATGAAGATCCGGACGAAAGGTCCCGTCCCACCCAATCCCTCCCCATGTTCCGCCTCCGCTCCCTCCTGTCGATCTGCCTGCTCTGGTTTGCCGCACTCACGGCTCGCGCCGCCGAGCGCCCCGCGGCGTTTGAACTTCGCGATGGCGACCGCGTCGCGTTCATCGGCGACCGGTTGATCGAGGGCGAACAATACGAGGGCTGGCTCGAGGTCATGCTCACCACGCGTTTCGCCGACCGCGGGATCACGTTTCGCAATCTCGGCTGGAGCGGCGATACGCCGGCAGGCGATGCGCGGTTCGGATTGAGCCTGTTGCAGGCGGGACGCGAACCGGCGGACGAAGGCTGGCGCGGGCTCGTGAAACAAATCGAGGACGCGAAGCCGACGGTCGTGTTTCTCGGCTACGGCATGGCGAGTTCGTTCGATGGCGCGACGGGGGTCGCGAAGTTCAAGGCCGACTACAACCGGTTGCTCGACGTGATCGAAAAAGTCTCGCCGGGCACGCGGCTCGTGCTGCTCTCGCCGTTGCGCCACGAGAACCTCGGTGCGCCGTGGCCCGACGCCACGCCGCACAACACCCAGCTCGCGGTCTATGCCAAAGCTGCCGGGGAAATCGCCGCGGCGCGGTCCGCAAGGTTCATTTCGCTTTACGATTTGCTGCCGGCGCGCGCGCCGGCGTCCGAGCAGCTCACGGCCAACGGCATCCAGCCCACGGCCGGCGGCTATCGCGTGATCGCGGAGACGATCGAGGATCAGCTCTTTGGCGATTCGCCGCGCGGTGCGTGGCGCACGAGCGTGCAGACGGAGACGCTGCGCCAGGCGATCCTGCGGAAGAACGAATGGTTCTTCCACCGCTCGCGACCGGCGAACATGGCTTACATTTTCGGCTTTCGGAAACGCGAGCAGGGCAAGAACGCCACCGAGGTTTTGCAGTTCGATGAATTCGTTGCGACCGAAGAGAAACGCATCGCGCAGTTGCGCGCGCTCCAGCCGGCAAATGTCCCGGAAATTCCGCGGCGCGTGGGCAACGCCAAGCTGCAATTCACGCCGCAGCCACACCCGCAGTTCGAGGTGGCCGATGGTTTCGAGGTCACGCTTTGGGCGGAAAATCCGCTCCTCAACAAACCGATCCAGATGAATTTCGATCCGCAGGGCCGGCTCTGGGTCGCGAGCTCGGAACTCTACCCCCAAATCGAGCCGGGTCAGGCGGCGACCGACAAGATCATCGTGCTCGAAGACACCAAGAGTTCGGGCCGCGCGGACAAGGCCACGGTGTTTGCCGACGGGTTGTTGATTCCCACGGGCGTGACGCCGGGTGATGGCGGTGTCTATGTTGCCCAAAGCACCGAGCTGCTGTTTTTCAAGGACACCGATGGCGACGGCAAAGCCGATGTGCGGCGCACGGTGCTGAGCGGCTTCGGCACGGAGGACACGCATCACAATCTCCACACGCTGCGCTGGGGCCCCGACGGCCGGCTCTACATGGATCAATCGGTTTACACGCGCACCGATGCCGAGACGCCGCACGGCGTGGTGCGGCTCAAGGCCGGCGGCATCTTTCGCTTCGATCCGCGCGATCAGAAAATGGAAATTCTCTATCGCGGCTGGGTGAATGCGTGGGGGCACCAATTCGACGAATTCGGGCAGTCGTTCATCACGGATGGCGCGGGCTTCCAAGGCGTGAGCTGGGGCGTGCGCGACGCGACCTACTTCACGCTGGCTCCGGCGCGGCGCCAGCTCGATAGCGTGAGCCCCGGCCGCTACCCGAAATTCGCCGGGCTGGAAATCGTGCGCAGCGCGCTCTTCCCGAAGGACTGGCAGGCTGATGTGGTGACGGCGGATTTCCGCGCGCACCGTATCGTGCGTTTCAAGCTCAGCGACCAGGGCGCGGGTTACGTGACGAAGGAAATGCCCGACGTGCTGCGCACCACCGCTGACTCTTTCCGCCCGATCGATGTGAAGCTCGGGCCGGATGGCGCGCTCTACATCGCCGACTGGAGCAACCCGATCATCCAGCACGGCGAGGTGGATTTCCGCGATACCCGCCGCGACAAGTCGCACGGCCGGATCTGGCGCATCGCGTTCAAGGGCGCGACGCCACTGCCCCGCGTGGACCTGACGAAACTCAACAACACCGCGCTGCTTGACCGCCTGCTCTCGCCCAACGGCTACGACCACGAACACGCCAAGCGCGTGCTCGTCGAGCGCGGCGAAGCTGCGGTGCGCAGCGACCTCGACGGGTGGACGAAAAAGCAAACGACGGAGATCGCGCGGCTGAATGCGTTGTGGACTTTTCAGGCGTTCAACCTCGCGCGACCAGAGCTGCTCCGCGGTTTGCTGTCGGCGAAGGATGCCCGCGTGCGGGCCTCCGCGGTGCGGGCGGTGCCCGATCGCGATCCGATTGCGGCGCTGGAGAAGCTCGTCGCGGATGAAAATCCCCGCGTGCGCGTCGAGGCGATCCGCGCGCTCGGCCTGCGGAAATCAGCCCGCGCCGCCGAACTGGTGCTCGGTGCGCTGGAACGCCCGATGGATCCATTCCTCGATTATGCGGTGTGGCTCTCAATTAACGAACTCGCGGCGCCGTGGATCGCCGCAGTGAAAAGCGGCGCCTGGAAAATCGCGGGCCGCGAGAAGCAGTTGGAATTTGCGCTCAAGGCGATCGAGCCCGCGCTCGCGAGCGAGATTCTCGGCCAGCTCCTCGGCCAAAAGGGCGTCGCCCGCGACGGCGCGGGCCCGTGGATCGAGTTAATCGGATCGGCGGGTGGCGCGGCGGAGTTACGGCAGTTGTTCGATCAGGTGGGACGCGGCGAGTTTGCCGACCCGGTGGCGGGGCGGGCGCTGGCGGCACTGGGCGATGCGGCGCGCCTGCGCAGCGTGAAACCCACCGGCGATCTGACGACGTTAAAGGCGCAGTTGTCCGCGAGCGGAGAAAAATCCCGCATCGCCGCCGTGCAGCTCGCGGGCACATGGAAACTTTCGGCGCTCACGCCGCAGCTCGTGGAAGTCGCGAGCAGCGCGACGACCAACGCGACGGAGCGAACCGCCGCCTTCACCGCGCTGCGCGAGCTCGGCGGCCGGACGGTAATCGCGGAATTGCAGCGACTCGCTAGTGGTGGGGCGCTGGACATTCGCCGCGAGGCGGCGGTGACACTCGCGTCGCTCGAATTGCCGAGCGCCATGCCGAGTGTGATTGCGGTGTTGCAGGCGACGACGGACGAAGTGCAGTCGCAGGCGCTCTGGCGCGCTCTGCTCGGCATCCGCGGCAGCAGCGCAAAGCTGGCGACGGAATTGGTGAAAGCGGAATTGCCGCGCGAGGTGGCGCGCGCCGGACTGCGGCCCGCGCGCGAGGGCAACCAGCATCAGGCGCTCGTGCCGGTGCTGATGAAGCAGGCGGGGCTGACGCTCTCCGAAGTGCAGTTGACCTCCGCCGAGATGCAGCAGCTCGCGCAGGAAGCGTTGGCGAAGGGTGATGCCGCGCGCGGCGAGCGCCTTTATCGCCGCGCTGAACTCGCGTGCGTGGCCTGCCACGCGATTGGTGGCGCCGGCGGAAAAATCGGCCCGGACCTCACGAGCATCGGCGCGAGTGCACCGGCGGACTATCTCGTCGAATCGCTCCTGTATCCGAGCGCGAAGATCAAGGAAGGCTATCACTCCGTAACGATCTCCACAAAGGACGGTCAGGAGCAGAGCGGAATGATCACGAAGGAAAACGAAACCGAAGTCGTGCTGCGCGACGCCGCGAACCGCGAGATCTCAATTCCCGCCAAGAATATCGCGCGCCGCACCACCATCGGTTCGCTCATGCCTGCCGGGTTGATCGAAGGCTTGTTGCCCGAGGAACGGCTCGACCTGTTCAAGTTTCTTGCCCAGCTCGGGAAACCGGGCGACTACGACGCCGCTAAGGGTGGCGTGGCCCGCGCGTGGCAGCTCTACCTCGTTCTCAGCCAGAACGAGCATCTCGGAGTCGAGCGGGTGATTGCGGCAGACGCGACGCTGGCCGACTGGAAGCCCGCGCTCTCGCTCGTGAGCGGCGCGTTGGCGGGCGAGACCGTCGAGGAGGTGTTGCCCAATCGCGGCAACAACCGCGGCCTGTTCGCCGCGACGCGCTTCGAGTCGGCCAAGGGAGGCACCGTCAAATTTTCGCTGGCCGGCGAGGTGAAGCGCGCGTGGCTCAACGGTCAGCTCGTGAAAACCGCGGCGCAATTCAGCGCGCAAACCAAGCCCGGCGTGAACACGCTCGTGCTTCAGCTCAACGATGTGAAACCCGATTCGGTAACCCTGCGCTCGGGCGAGGTGGCATTCGCCCTCGGGCAATAGAATAACAGGACTCGCACTGCGCGATTTCGCCGTTCAACTCTTATCTCCTTCTTATCCCCCATGAAATCCATCCTGTCCCTCCTCACACTCGCAGCTGTGCTCGCCACACCGGCGTTGGCCGCTGACGCCAAACCCAATACGCTCACCGCCGCCGAAAAAAAAGCCGGCTGGCAGCTCCTCTTTGACGGCAAGTCGCTCGACGGCTGGAAATCCAGCGAGAATCCCGGCTCGTTCACCGTGCAGGACGGGCTGCTCGTCGTTTTCGGCAAGCGCTCGCATCTGTTCTACACCGGCCCGGTCGGCGGCGCGGATTTTAAAAATTTCGAGGTTTCGCTCGACATCAAAACGTTCGCGAAGGCGAACTCGGGCGTTTACATCCACACGCAGTATCAGGAAACCGGCTGGCCCGACAAAGGCTACGAGGTGCAGGTCAACAACACCCACACCGATGTGAAGAAGGGCGCCGGCCTCTATGGCATCAAGGACAACCTCGAGGCGCCCGCGAAGGACGAGGAGTGGTATACGATGGTCGTGAAGGTGGAGGGAAAACACATCCAGACCTTCGTGAACGGTAAACAGATCGTGGACTTCACCGAGCCAACTCCGGCCGCGCCGCCCGCCAACATGAAGGGCCGCTTCCTCACACACGGCACGTTTGCCATCCAGGGCCACGATCCGGCAAGCAAGGTGATGTATAAAAACATCAAAGTGCGCGTGCTGCCGTAAGGGCCGCCAAACGCGACCAGCGCAACGGCGGCTTTTGGCCGCCGTTTTTTTGTGAAAAAAAACGTCGACGACTGGTGAGTCGCAACCCCGATTAGTGGCTCGGACGCAAATCAGGTTTTGAGCGCTCACGGGCGGGACGACCGAGCCACGTGGCATGGGCGTCCCGCCCATGTCTATAAACCGGCGGTCGCTCAAAACCTGATTTGCGCCCTAGCGGCCCACGCCGCTGATTCTTCGCTGGCGCTCCGCGGCGCGCTTGCTTGATTGGCGTCATGTCGAAGTGGCTGCTCGTTGACGGATTCAATCTTGCCTATCGCTGTTTCCACGCGCTGCCCGAACTGACGCGCGCCGATGGCTTCCCGACGGGCGCGCTGCACGGCTGGGTGAAATCCCTGTGGAAATTGATCGATCTGGAGCAGCCGGAATCGACGCTCGTGTTTTTTGATCTCGGCGAATCGGAGGCGCGCGTCGCGTTGCTCGCCGAGTATAAGGCGCAGCGCAAGCCGATGCCCGACGCGCTGCGCGCCCAGATCGATCCGATTAAAGCACTCACGCGCGCGATGGGCCTCGCGGGGATCGAAGAGCAGGGCGTGGAGAGCGACGACTTGCTCGCGGCCGAGGCGGTGCGACTCGAACGCGCCGGACACGACGTCGTGATTATGAGCAGCGACAAAGACTTTGCCCAAATCGTATGCGCGAAGATCAAGATCATGCTGCCGCCGCCCTCGGCGAATCCCAAGCTCGGGTGGCGTTTGCTCGATGCGGCGGGGGTGCAGGAAAAGTTTGGCGTCCCACCGCAGCAGATCGCCGACTATCTCGCGCTCGTGGGCGACACCTCCGACAATATTCCCGGGGTGGACGGAGTCGGACCGAAGACCGCCGCAAAGTGGCTGGCCGAGTGGGGCAGTCTTGAAGGCGTGATTGCACACGCGTCCGAGTTGAAGCCGGATCGGTTTCGCGAAACCGTGGCGCTGAATGCGGACCGGCTGCGCGTGAACTTGAAACTCACCACACTCGATCTCTCCTTGCCCGCGGTGAAACCCGAGTGGCGCACACCACAGCCTGAGGAGTTGTTTCGCATGCTCGACGGTTACGAGATGCGCTCGACCGCGCTTGATGCGAGAAAGCGTTACGGCACGGCCGGCTCAGTCAGCACGCCGACAAAATCGACACCATCACAGCCACAACAGACGGAACTGTTTTGAACGATAATTCCGCCACGTCTGCGCCCGCGATCGTCGGGCCGCCTTACCTGCCCTTCGTCTTCGGATCGAAAATGTAACCGATACCGTGGACGGTGCGGAAAGTGTCGAGACTCAGCCCGTGCTCGGTGAAGAGGTCGCGCACCTTCACGATGTATTGATCGAGTGAGCGGCTTTTCACGTCGGCGTGCATGCCCCAGACGGAGTGGATGAGCGCCTTGCGCGTGATGATCTGGCCGGGATGCGCGTTGAGGTAGGCGAGGATGCCGAGTTCCTTGCGGCCGATCTTCATGACGGTGCTGTCGGGAAAGGAAATCTCCAGCCGCACGGGCGTCACGCGCGCGCCGCAAAAATCAAACGGATCATCGCTGATCTTCACGTTCTTCGTGACGTTGAGATCCTTGATATTCTCGGTGCGGCGGAGCACGGCGCGGATGCGCGCGACGAGTTCGACGTAGCTGAAAGGCTTCGTCACGTAGTCGTCGGCGCCGATGTCGAGGCCCTTCACGCGGCTCGGTTCCTCGATGTTACCGGTGACAAAAATGATCGGCACCGAGACGTCCTCGGACTTGAGGTCATCGACCAACTGAAAGCCCGTGCGGTCGGGCAGGTTGATGTCGAGGAGCACGAGATTGGCGAAATTCTTTTTGAGGAATTTCAACGCGTGCTCGGCGCGATTGCAGATCTGCGTGTGCATGCCCGCCTTCTCGAGATGTGCAGCGAGCAGGTTGGCCAACTCGATTTCATCTTCCACAATTACGATCAACGGTTTCGGTTCGGTGCGGGGCGGAGGCGTGGTGGGCATGGTGGGATGCTGGTGGTTTTTTACAATCATCCGCCGGAAGTCAACTATCGCTCCGGTGACGCAACGTGCTTGCGAATCTGTGCGATGCGGCATTCGCGGACGATCGCGCGGCAAATTGATGCTTGAAGGCGTTGGCGGCGGTGTGTGCCTTCCTGAGCGTGTCCGAAAAAGCACCATTGCTGATGATCGGGTTCCCCAAAGGCAGCCTTGAGGAATCCACCAAAAACCTGTTCGCCAAGGCGGGCTGGAAAATCACGACCAGCTCCCGCAGCTACCGTCCCTCGATCGACGACGCGGAGCTCGACGGGCGGTTCGTGCGCGCGCAGGAGGTGAGCCGCTACGTCGAGCACGGGTTCTTCGACTGCGGACTTACCGGTCACGACTGGGTGTTGGAAAATGGCTCCGATGTCGTGGAAGTGTGCGACCTCGTTTACAGCCGGGCCTCGACGCTGAAGTCGCGCTGGGTGCTCTGCGTGCCCGAGTCGTCGAGCGTGAAGACCGCCGCCGATCTCGCGGGCAAGCGCGTCGCGACGGAGTTGGTCAACACGACAAAAAAATATTTCGCGGCGAAGGGCGTCAGCGTGGAAGTGGAATTTTCCTGGGGTGCGACCGAGGTGAAAGTGCCGGACCTCGTCGACGCGATTGTGGACATCACGGAGACGGGGTCGTCGCTGCGCGCGAACAAACTCCGCATCGTCGACACGCTGATGGAGACCAACACCAAGCTGATCGCCAACAAGGCGAGCTGGGCGAATCCAGCGAAGCGGAAAAAAATCGAGACCATCGCGTTGCTCCTGCGCGGGGCCCTCGAAGCCGGATCGAAGGTGGGTTTGAAGATGAATCTGCCCAAGAGGTCGCTCGACGCCGTGGTCAAGGCGCTGCCGGCGCTGCGCAATCCCACAATCTCGCAGCTGAGTTCGCCCGATTGGATTGCGCTGGAGACAATCATCGACGAGAGCGTCGTCCGTGAAATCATCCCGCAGCTCAAGGCCCTCGGCGCCGAGGGTATTGTGGAATATCCGCTCAACAAAGTGGTGTATTGAACGGAAGCGTCGAATCGAAGCGAACTGACTTATTCAAAAGCCAGGAAGCCATGCGCCAATCGCCCTTTTCCTGGTTTTCTGGCTTCTGAATTCATTCCGCATTGGATTTCTTCATGAAAAATCCGCGCCCTGTTTCAATCTTTCCATTTTAGAGTCTCCTATCATGTCGACCGTCACCCTCGGACTACTCCAACACGCCTGCGGCACCGAAGCTGCGGCGAATCTGAAAAAAACGCTCACGCTGGCCGAGCGCGCCGCGAAGCAGGGCGCGAACATCATCTGCACGCAGGAGCTGTTTCGCTCGCAGTATTTTTGTCAGGCGGAGAAGCACGACTACTTCAAGCTCGCGGAGGCGATTCCCGGCCCGAGCACCAAGGCGTTTCAGGCGCTGGCCAAAAAACACGGCGTCGTGGTCATCGCATCCCTCTTCGAGAAGCGCGCGTCGGGTCTCTATCACAACACTGCGGTCATCATCGACGCCGACGGCAAGCTGCTCGGCATCTACCGGAAGATGCACATCCCGGATGACCCGCTCTACTACGAGAAATTTTATTTCACGCCGGGCGACACGGGCTTTCGCGCGTGGGACACGAAGTTCGGCAAAATTGGCGTGCTGATTTGCTGGGACCAATGGTATCCCGAAGGCGCGCGGCTCACGGCGATGCAGGGCGCGGAAATTTTGTTCTACCCCACGGCCATCGGCTGGCACCCGAGCGAGAAGGCGGAATATGGCGTCAACCAGCACGGCGCGTGGGAGACGATCCAGCGCAGTCACGCGGTGGCCAACGGCTGCTACGTTGCCGCCATCAATCGCATCGGCACGGAGAAACCCGAGGGTGGCGCAGGGATTGAGTTCTGGGGCCAGAGTTTCGTCGCGGGCACGAGCGGCCAGATTCTCGCCAAGGCGAGCACGAACAAGGAGGAGGTCATGCTCGTCCCGATCGATCTCGGCAAAGTCGATGTCACCCGCACCCACTGGCCGTTCCTCCGCGATCGGCGGATCGACGCCTATGGTGATCTGACCAAGCGGTTCAGCGACTGAGCATGGCTGCTTTGAAAACGAAGTCGCCGGCGGCGCTCGGATTTCGAATGCCGGCGGAATGGGCGCCGCAGGCGGCGGTGTGGCTTTCGTGGCCCCACAACCGCGCGACGTGGCCCGGGCAGTTCCGCCCCGTGCCCTACGACTACGCGAAATTTGTCGCGGTGATTTCGCGCTTTGAGCCCGTGCGCATCAACGCGGCGGCGGCGTTGCACCCGCGCGCGAAACGCCTGTGCGCCGCGGCCGGAGCGGACCTGACGAACGTCGCGTTCTACGATCATCCGACGAACGACGCGTGGTGCCGCGACCACGGTCCGATTTTCGTGAAGCACACAAAGACCGGCGAGGTCGCGGTCACCGATTGGCGGCACAACGCGTGGGGCGGAAAATACCCGCCCTACGATCTCGATAATTTGATTCCGCCGCGAATCGCGCGCCGGCTGCGGGTGCGGCGATTCGAAAACGACATGGTGCTCGAGGGCGGTTCGATCGAGGTGAATGGCGAGGGCCTGCTCCTCACCAGCGAGCAGTGCCTTCTGCTCAAAAACCGCCATCCGCACCTGACCCGCACCCAGATTGAACAGACGTTGCGCGACTGGCTCGGCGCGAAGGAAATTCTCTGGGTGGGCGAGGGCATTATCGGCGACGACACCGACGGCCACATCGACGACATCACGCGCTTCTTCAAGCCCGACGGGTTCGTGACCGTGGTCGAGCCGAACACCCGCGACCCGAATCACAAAATCCTCGAAGAGGTCTTGGCGCGGCTGCGGGGTTTTCGCACGCCGGCGGGAAAGAAATTCGACATCGTCACGCTGCCGATGCCGAAGCCCTTTGCTTTCCAGGGCCAGCGTGTGCCGGCGAGCTACGCAAATTTTCTCATCATCAACGGCGCGGTGCTCGTGCCGACGTTCCGGCAAAAGAAACTCGACGGCGAGGTCTGTGAGATTCTCGGCGGCTGTTTCC
>JANOAF010000073.1:0-4554 GCA_031411015.1 Opitutaceae bacterium
GCGGCATCGTCCTCGGCCTTCTTTTTCGCGGCCACAGCATCGGCTTCGGCCTTGGCCTGCTTCTCCGCTGCGAGGGTGACCATCTTGTCGATGTTCATGTCGGCCGCGGGTGTGACGCGGAATCGCTTCACCGCATTGTCCACTACGCCGATGAAGGTAAGCACTCCCTGCGCGTCGACATCCCAGGCGCCCTTGGTGGTTAGAAAGGTGTCGTCGGCGAGTTTTGCGACCGCCTGGCCGTCGACATAGACGGTGTTATACAGCGGCCCCCGGTCGGGATGCTTTTCGCGGCCGAGCCAAAACAGGTGCTGCCCATCCGGCGTGAATTCGGCATGCACGATTCCAGACGTCGTTGGATGGGCCATCTTATCGTTGATGTAGAGTCCGGCGTGCGAGTTGTCGGATTTGCGGGCCATTCGGGCCAGAAATTTACCGTTGGGGCTGATCGCAAAATAGGGATTACGGGTTGAATTGATCCAGCTGCCGTGGCCGAAACTCGACACAGCCAGTTCGTTGCTCAGCGTGCCATCGACCACGACTCCAGCGATCTCGTTGCGTGCGATCGGATTGACCACATAGGCGTAGCGCGAGCCGTCAGCGCTAAACATTAGCGTGCTGCTCTGAGGCCAGAGCCCGGCGGGCAAAACCTGCTTCCCGTCGACGACGATTGTGAAATTTCGATTGGACCCGTCGTAGGTCGAGAACGCGTAGCGGTTGCCCTTTTCGGGCATCACGACCGGAGAGTTGTCCCGCATATTGAGTCCGGGCACGGCGATTTCCTGGCCATCGGCGATCACGAACTGTCTTCCGCCGGTCGTCGCCGTATAAAAGACCTTCGAGGAGTCGGGCGTCCAGGCGACGTATTTGCTTTCCGCCACGGACTGATACTCGGTCCCTTTCTTGCCATCGACGATCATGAACGCCGAGCGCGCCTCGGCATTGATGCAACTCAGTGCATAGCGCTTGCCGTCGGGGCTGAATGAAATGCTCTGCGCGCCTTCCGTGCCGGGCACTTCCTTGCCGTCCAAGTAGAGCACATTCACGCCTTGGTTGTTCACCGTCTTCCGCCTCACGATGGCGGCGAAGCGGCGGCCGACCGGCCCGACGACGACTTTTTCGATGCCCAGGCCGGTGACGGAGGCGGGTTTGCCATCGACCAGCAGGACATTGCCGGGGGCGAGCGTGAGGAGCACTTTGCTGTCCGCCGTGAACATCGGCGTGTAGCCGAAGTAGCCCGCCGGCTTGCCGTCGACGAACAGCCCCTGCTTCTCTTTGTCTTCCACGCTCACCGTATTGTAGGCGTAGCGCGTCTCGTCGGGGCTGAACACGGGCACCCAATTGTGGTGGCCGCACCACGGTCCCGGTTTGCCGTTGATGACGAGCCGCCACGTGGCGTTTTTTCCGGCGCCCGGCTGCTGCATCTCGCCCCAATGGACGAATTTTCCGCCCGGCGAGATCTCGAGCTTCCCGTATTGGAGCGAGAGCATTTGCCGCGGGCCGCGTCCGATTTCCTTCCCGTCGTGGATGACGACATACTCAGTGCCCTGACGCCCGGCGTAGGCGTAGTGCTCGCCATTGGCGCTTACGATCACGGCGCTGACGGAATTTGCCTGCATTCCACCGGAGGTCGCCGGAGAGATCGATGCCGTTTGCGGGGCAAAGAAGGATTGGCCGAGCGGATTGAACAACTCGTCGAAAGCCGGACCTTCCACGCCATCGGCGATTACCACGAGGCGACTCCCCTTAGTGGAGGCAAACGTGACGTGTGCGCCGCGCTGGCTGACGGTATAGACGCCGCCGGCATTGGCCGGGCCGACGATGGTTTCCTCGACCTTGGGTTCCGCTGCGCGCACGGGTGCAAACGACGAAGCAAAGAGCGCAGCGACAAGGACGGCGCGGTGGGAGGGTGTGAAGTGGTTCATGGAAGGAGAGGAGAATGAAGGAGACGGGAGATGGTAAGGCGGAGTTTATTTTTTCTGCTTCGCCTTGGCGGCGGCGGCGGCGCGGGCATCGGCGGCATCCTTCGCGGCTTTGGCGCGGGCGGCGGCGGCGGCATCCGCGTCAGCTTTGGCTTTTGCGGATGCAGCGGCTTTGTCCGCGTCGGCCTTGGCCTTGTCGTCCGCGGATTTTTTCGTCGCGGCTTGGGCGTCGGCGACGAGCTTTGCCTCCGCGGCCTCGACGCCGGCGATCATCGTGGCGATGCTCGTGTCGGCGCCGGGCGTGACGCGATAGCGCTTGGCGGCGCCATCGGTGATCCCGATGAAGGTGAAGACGCCGTCGGCTCCCATCTCGAAGGGTGCGACACTGCCTTGGAGGTTCGGGAGGCTGCCGATTTTCTCCACTGCCTTGCCATCGACCATCACCTCATAACCGCCGCCGGAGATGTAGCGGAAATAGACGATGTGTTGGCTGTCGGGCGTGAAGGAAGGCAGGCAGTAGAGCGTCCCGTTTACCATAGCGTCGATGAGCTTGCCATTGACGACGAGGCCGCGCTTGGACGCGTCTCCGTTCACGGAGCCGGCGTGCGCGACGTATTTTCCATCGGGACTGAAACGGACACGTGGTTTGGTCGGACCGTAGGTGAAGTTCGTGTCGTAGACGGTCACCCCCTTCTGCTCCACGCCGTCGAGATAGAGAGAGAGGAAGCCTCCGACGAAGCCGTTGAAAGCGAAGCGGCTGCCGTCGGGGCTGAACCCGAGGTAGCTGGCGCCGCGCGCGGACGTCGCCTTGCCGTCCACGACGATCTTGGTGGTGGGCTGGCCCGAGGCTTGGGCGATGTAACCGATGCGCTTGCCGGCTCCGAGCACGAGCTGGATGGTCTGATAGCCGTCGGACTCGTCGTCCTCGACCACGAGAAACTGGCCGCCGGCCGACACGGATCGGGCGAGGTAGAGCGCCTTGGCGGAGTCCGCGGTGAACTGCAGCTCCTCCACCTGATCGTAGATCTGGCCCTTCTTGCCGTCGATGAGTGCGAATTTCTTCCCGCCACCGACCGAGCAGAGCGCGGCGTAGCGTTTGCCATCGGGGCTGAAGATCACCTTGTCGATCGAGTCGCAGTCGCTGCCCGGGATCTTCTTGCCGCTCGCGCCGAGGAAGACACCGGGGACATTGCGGCTCGCGCCGAGCACAAGGAAATTGAGCCCTCCGGCGGACATGTGCGCGCTGTGGATGATGGGCGCACGCGAGGCCTGTTTGCCGTTGATAAGCAGCACATCCGTGTCCGGCGCGCGGCCGATCGAAATGACGTTTTTCCCGTCGGGCGAAAACTGCGGCTTGGTGCCTTGGAAACCGACGTTCTTGCCGTCGATCATGAGCAGTGAGCCCCGGCGCTCGTCCTGCTTCGTGAACAGCGCCAGGTAGCGCGACTCGTCCGGGCTGAACACGAGGCTCCCGGTGTCGATGCCGTTGGTGGGATCGCTCGCGACGCCGTCCACCACGAGCTTGTGGACGCCGCCGGCCTCGGCGGGCGTCACATACCAGAAGCGCTTGCCGCTCGGGGAAAACCCGAAGCCGGGAGAGGGGAAGGGTGTGAGGCTGCCATTCGCGGGAGCGCGGACGATCTCCTTGCCGTCAAGCACGAGGATGACCTCGGTGCCGACAAATACCGTGTAGGCGTGGCGCTTGCCGTCGCTGGATATCGCCCGGTGGCTGGGGTCGCTGACGCGGTCGAAGCGCATGCCTTCGACGCCATCGTGGAGATAGACGGTGCGGCTGCCCTTGGGCGCTGTGGCCAGCACGTGCAGGCCGGTCTCGCTGACTGCGGAAAGTGAAGTGTTGACCATCCGATCGCTCTGGGGGTTGACGACGACGGACTCGACCTTGGCTTGGGCGAAGAGCGAAACAGGCGCGGCGAGCGCGCCGAGGAGACTGACGAGGTTGGCGAGGGGCAGGCGGAGTTTCATGGCGACACGATAATCCGGCGCAGGGAAGCGACGGACGTTGGAGGGGAGGCTGGTGGGACTGACGGTGCGGGTCGAGTTCGGCGCGCTGCTGGAGCGGAACGGTGAAGGGAAGGGGGGACGGGCTTCGGACGACGGAGCGGGCGCAGATATTCTGAAAAATATTGCGGGATTGGGGTGCAGGCGGTGTGCCAGAACCGATGGACGCGTTCAAGCCTGGTGTGTCCGGCCCTGTTCGGAAAATGGGGCCTTCAGACGTAGGGCGGGGTCTCCGACCCGCCCTTTGGCGCGTTGAGTGTTCGAGAGCGGGTTAGAGACCCCGCCCTACTTTAAGGCGCCGACCTACAACGACGGCTTGAACACCGTGTCGAGCTTGCCCGTGCTGTCGCCGATCTTTTCCGTGGGAACGCCGACGGTATCGAGCATCGAGCGATAGACGTTCGTGAGCGGCGTCTTCTCGTCGACGCGGACGTGCGCGCCGGCCGAGACTGAACCGCCGCCGTGGCCGGCGACGAGAATCGGGAGATTTTCGTGGAGGTGCTTGTTCCCGTCGCTGATCGCGGAGCCGTAGAGGATCGTGCAGTTATCGAGGAGCGACGCGTCGCCCTCGCGGATCGATTTCAGGCGATCGAGGAAGTAGGCGAACTGGCCGGTG
>JANOAF010000074.1:0-9536 GCA_031411015.1 Opitutaceae bacterium
CGCAGCGTGCAGGAAATATCCCGCGCCGCTGCCAAGGTCGGCTACAAGCCCCTGCGCTACGATGGCCTGAAAAAGGTGCTTCTCGGCCTCACCACGATCGAAGAGATCGACCAGAACACTTCGTTTGAGTGGGCGTCCTAAGCAAGCAACCCCACCACCTACGCCATGACCGCAGCCACTGTCCTCGATCCCAACGCGATCGCTGAGCTGCGGTCATTGAACCCGGACGACAACGACGAGTTTCTGCGGGAGATTGCCGGCATTTTCCTCGAAGACACCCCGCAGCGAATCGCCGAACTCGACCAGAGTCTCGCCGCGGGCGATGGGCCGAAATTTATCCGCGCCGCGCACAGCATCAAGGGTAGCTCTTCCAATCTCGGTGCGACGGGCCTGCGCGCCGTGGCCGAAGACCTCGAAAACCGCGCCCGGGCCGAGGGCCTGCGCGACGTGCGGGATCTCGTCGCGCAGCTGAAAGAAGAGTTCGTTCGCACGCAGGCCGCGATCAACGCGCTCTTGGGCCCGCGCGGATAACGACCCCGGGCGCTAGCGGTAGAGCGCCGTCGTTGGCGCCGTCGTAAGCACGTTGTATTGGCGCATCGCGAGGCGCCACCACTCCGCGAGTTCCTCGGCTGGACAGCTCCAGAGTTCACGGTGCAGCGCGATCACGGACTCGGCGTCGAGCAGTAGTGCCATTTTTTCCTTCGGCGTAAACCGTTCGGGACCGTCGCGCAGTAAGCGCACCCGCAGTTGGGTAAACCACTCGCGTGATTCCTCGGTCGGCTTGCGCTGCCGCAGTAAGGCCACGTGCAGCGCGTTCACGTAGGGATCGAGCACCGCCTGCATGAGCCCGTAGTCCGCGCGCAACGGTTTGATCGGCGAAAGGTGGCGATAGCACTCGGAGAGATTTTGCTGCAATCGCTTCAGTTCATAGGGCGGGGCCGTTTCCTCGGGCGTGAGCAACAGACCCAGCAGCCGCGTGATGCGACCCGCCCGCGCCTGACTGAGGAAAATCGAAATCGGAATCGAGCACACGAGCGGCAGCACGACCGGGCTCAGCCAAAAGAAGAATGGCGGGGAAAGCACATAGGAACACACCCCCCACACCACGCCGAAGAGCGTCTGCCCGCCGTGCGTGATGATCGCCGCGCGCCAGTCGGTGCCATCGCCCTCTGCTCCGCGGCGCTGCGTCACCCACGACACCCCTTGGCCGAGCAGGGTGAACACCACGAACTTCGAATTGAACATCATGTTGATCGGCGCGAGCAGCATCGAGACCATGGTCTCGATGAGCGCGCTCGCCACCAACCGCCGGCGGCCACCAAAGCGCTGCGCTTCCTCGCGTCGGCCCAGCAGCGACGCGACGCTGACCACTTTGGGCAGAAAAAGTAACAGCAAGGTGAGCGCAAAAAGGCTCAGCGCCTCGGGCACGTGAATGTGAAAACCAAACAGCGACGTCGTGTCCTCCGGTCGCAGCGCGAACAGGGCCGGCGGTGCACCGCTCTGTGAAAATACATGGATCGTGGAGAGCAGCATGAACAACAACCACAGCGGCGAAGAGACGTAGCCCATCACGCCCATCAGGAGGTGAAACCGATTTGCCGGCCGAAAGCCCCGCGCCGCCAGCAGCCAAGCATGCTGCATGTTACCCTGACACCAGCGACGATCGCGTTTCGCCGAATCGATCAGGGTCGGAGGGCCTTCCTCATAGGTGCCGTCGATTTCTCCCGCGAGCCACACGCCCCAGCCCGCCTTGCGCATCAGAGCAGCCTCGACGAAGTCGTGCGACAGAATGCGCCCGCCGAACGGCTCGCTTCCGGGCAAATCCGGGAGCGAGCAGTGCTCGATGAAGGGCTGCACGCGAATCACCGCGTTGTGCCCCCAGTAATTGCCCTCGTGCTGTTGCCAGTAATTGAGTCCGGCGAGGAAAAGCGGGCTGTAGACGCGGCTCGCGAACGACTGCATCCGCGCGAAGAGCGTCTCGCCATTCACGATTCGCGGCGCGGTCTGGATGATGCCGACCTCCGGATTGCGCTCCATGAGCTGCACGAGTTGCACCAGCGCCCGGCCCGTCATGATCGAGTCGGCATCGAGCACGATCATGTAGCGGTAGCGACGGCCCCACCGACGGAGAAAATCCGCGACGTTGCCCGCCTTCTTGTTAATCGAGTGCCGGCGTTTCCGATAAAAAATCTTCCCGAAGCCACCGACTTGTTTGCAGAGTTCGAGCCACGCGACTTCCTCCTGAATCCACTGCGTGGGCTGGTTCGAGTCGCTGAGCACGAAGAAATCGAAGTGCTCCAGTTTATGCGTCTCCTGCAACGAGCGATATACGACGCGCAGGCCTTCGAAGACCCGGCTCACGTCTTCATTGAAGACGGGCATCACGATCGCCGTCGTGGCGAGCGGGGCATCCTCTCCGGGCGCGATGGTCGCCGTGATGCGCGAGCTGTCTCCCCCACGGTTGATCACGTAGAATCCGACCAGTGCCGTGCAAAATCCCGCCGCGACGTGGGCAAAAAGAATCACGAACAGCACGAGCAGCGCGATCTCGATGCCGCTCAGGCCGTCGCGCCACAACAGGTCCGCCATGAACCACACCGCCACACTCGTGAGCACAAAGATGGCCGAGAAAAACAGGAAGCGCCGGCGGTTGAGCCGGCGTTTGTCCATTCGGTCTGGGGGGGAAAGGCGCATGGAGCAGGGCTAGCGGGTCATGCGGAAAATGACCAAAAGCGCCGCGGCAAACATCGACCAGAGCAGTAGCGTCCGCAGGATGGGCCATTTCTCAATCCGCTCCATCGTCTCGCCGGCTGCCTCGGGAATCGCACCCAGATCGATGGGACGCGGCACCATGCTGGAAACCGCGAGGTCCGGCCCCGCTTGAATCACCCCGGTGCGCATCGCCTCGGTAAAGCCCGGCGGAATTTGCTGCTGATCCAGAAACGCATACGGCCAGCGGCGAGGGCCGTCGCAGAGCAACAACGCGAGCCGACCGTCCACCGCGATGCGCTCGTGCGGCAGACCGCGTTCGTCGAGCATGTCCGCAAACCAGACATCCATCAGCGCCTCGACCTCCTGCGCCGCGAGCGCAGTGGGATTGGCCGCTGAACTTACGGCATGCCGCTGCGCCGCGCGTTCCAAGACTTGCAGGATGAGGCGGCTTTGGTGCAGGCGATTGTGAATCCGATGCGCGCGCAGGTAATCCTCCACGCGCACGTAGGCCGCGTTCCACTCGTCCATCGTGCCGGTGGCCGGTCGGAAAGCCGCCGACAACGAAAAATCCGCCGGGGAAGAATCGGCCGCACTCATGGTTGCCACAGATAGGACCACGTCTCGGTCAGCACCTGTCCGCTCCGCCGCAGGAAACACCGGAGCTCCACCGGCCGGCCGCTGCCGTCGGGTTTGAGCGTGAACGCCACCCGCCACGTGCCGTTGACGGTATTTTTTTGCAACGCGCCATGATTCAAAAGCGCGGTGTCACCCACCGTGAGCACATGCTCGATCCCAGACTCCGCACCGAGCGACTGGAGTTGGGTCCCATCAAAATCCACCACGAATCGCTGCAAGCCCGGCTCGTAATAAGCCGACTTGCCGTGCCGTGTCGCACGGACAAATCCCGCTGGCGGACCAATCTGATTGAGGAACCAGTGCAGCCGATACTCGACCTCGACGGCCTCCCCTAGTGGCGGGAGTTTTTCCGGGGACCAGAAGGCGACCACGTTGTCGTTGAACTCATCCTTCGTCGGCAGCTCGACGAGCCGCACGCCGCCCCGACCCCACTTCCCCACCGGCTCGATCCAAGCGCTGGGCCGGGCGTGATAGGCCGCCTCCAAATCCTGATAATGCTCAAAATTCCGATCTCGCTGGAGGAGTCCGAAAGCCCGCGGGTTCTCATCGCTAAAGGTCGCGACCCGCAAGTGGCGCGGATTGTCCAGCGGGCGCCAAATCCACTCGCCGCGACCGTTGTGCATGAGCAAACCGTCCGAGTCGTGGACTTCGGGCCGGTAGTCCTCAAGCAGCGTGTTGGAGTTTTCGCCGCGCCAAAACATGCTGGTGAGCGGGGCGAGTCCGAAAACCGTGGAATTCTTTCGTCGGAAAATTGCGGCTTTCACCTGCGTGACGGTGTCCGCGCCCGGTGTGATCGTGAAGCGATACGCACCGGCGACGCTCTCGCTTTCCAGCAGCGCGAGGACGTGGAGGCTCGCCGCCCCCGGCTCGGGCCGCTCCAGCCAGAACTCGGTAAACGTGGGAAATTCCTCCGGCCTCGCCTCAGCGGTGTCGAGCGCCAGCCCGCGCGCCGAGAGTCCATAGCCCGCACCCGCACAGAGAAAACGAAAGTAACTCGCGCCCAAAAACGATCCCGCTTCCTTCATCCCTCCGCCCGCCCCATCGAGCGACGCCATCACACGAAACCCCGCGAAGCCCATCCCGGCGGGCAAGTCGCCCGACCGGGACGCGCGGTAGTTGAAATACTCCCGCCGAAACGGCAGCGGCTCGATGCCCGTGCGCCTCAGCTCGGAGACGAGCACGGTTTTGTCGTAGAGGAATCCCGGGTGGAGAAACTGCACCTGAAACGGCAGACCCTCGCGTTTCCACAGCGAGGCATTGCCATCGAATTCGATCAAACGCAGTTCGTCGTAGGTCAGCTGGCGCAACCACGCGGGCACCACGCCGCTGCGGGCGACATGGGGTGCCGCCGCCAGAGTTTTCACCCGGGCGCGCAGCGCCGCGAAATCGAGCGGCGCCTCCGCCGCTCCGCCATTGTTGACGGCGATCGCCAGCGCGGCCGTCAGGGTGACCAAGCGAAGCACGCGTCTCATTTGTCCAAAAAGAAACCTCGCTGCTTTTCCGAAACCGCCAGCGCGGCGCGCTCCATAACCTTCAACAGATCCTCCCAGATCATCCGCTTTGAGCGGTTGGACTGGTTGCGCAAAATATAGCTCGGGTGGTAGGTCACCATCAACGGCTTCCCGCCAAACTCCCGCCATTGCCCGCGAATCTCGCCCAGTGCCTTGAAGCTCCCAAATCCGAGCAGGCCTTGGGCCGCCGTGGAGCCGAGCGCGACAAGGAGCGCCGGATTCACCACCTCGATTTGCGCGCGAAGATAGGGCAGGCAGTAGCGCATCTCCGCCTCGGAGGGCGGCCGGTTACCGACTTGCTCACGCCCATCAACGGTCGGCATCTGCGGCCGCCAGTTCATGATGTTGCCGATGTAAACCTCGGTGCGTTGCAGGCCCATGGCCTGAATCATTTTCGTGAGCAACTGCCCGGCCGGCCCGACGAACGGCTCGCCCCGGATTTCCTCCTCTGCGCCCGGTGCCTCGCCCACGAACATAATGTTCGCATCGACCGAGCCCACGCCGAGCACAACTTTTTTCCCGGGCCGCACGGCGGCGCGGCAGATCGCGTCGTTCGTGACCAGGTCGAGCAGCGCGGCCCAGCGCTTCGCCTTGTCGCCTTCGGGCAGTATCACGACCGGTGCAGTCGGAAGCTCCGGGGTCACGACGACCGGCAGTGAAACCGCTTTGATGGTCACGATGGCACGCGGCGGCTCAGTTTTCACTGGGGCAACCGCCATCGGAATCGCCTTTGATCCGACGGCCGTGCCGCGAGCCGCCACCACGCGACGCAACGTCGCGATGGATTCGTCGGACACCGCGACGTTTTTCACGCCCGCGGTTTTCAGACGGCGCAATTCATCCGTGAGGGCATTCAGGGCGTGATACATCGGGTCTCAGGTCGCCCGCACCGCGAGAAGCTTCTCCACATGCTTGCCCAATAGATCAAATTCCAGATTCACCGGATCACCGCAGCGCTTCTCGCCGAGATTGGTGAACGCGAGCGTGTGCGGGATGATCCAAACCGCGAGGGCCGTCTCGCTCACCTCCGCCACCGTTAGCGAGATGCCATCGATCGCGATGCTGCCTTTCGGCACGACCAGCCGCAGCCGGTCTCGTGCGACGCCGACCCGCAGATAGTAATCCTTCCCGCGCGCTTCGAAGACCTCGATCCCGCCCTGCGTGTCGATGTGACCCGTCACGAAGTGCCCGCCAATTTTGCCGCCAAAGCGCAAGCTGCGCTCGAGGTTGACCTTCGCGCCCGCCCGCAACGTGGAAAAATTCGTGAGCCGGCGCGTCTCCTCCAGCACATCGAACCGGATCGACGTCGCATCGAAGGCGGCCGCGGTCAGGCAGCAGCCGTTGACCGCGATGCTGTCGCCCAGCGTTAGGTCCGCGATCGCCGCTCGCGCCGCGATGGTGAGGCTCCATGCCTCCGCTTTCGGCTCGAACGCGAGCACCTTGCCTGTTTCTTCGATGATACCCGTGAACATCTTTCTGATCAGCAAAGCCCGAATGCCCGCCCCGCCAAGCAGCAAACGTCCGCCGCCGCGCCCGCCCACTCGCGCGTGAATACCCGGTAACACCCACGCGTCTCACATCACGATGTGCGCCGCACCCAACAATCTCCCGTTTCGCCTCCCGACGCCGCCGTGGCCGACGCCATTGAAATCACTCCCGAGGCCGAGCGCGCCCTGGTGCAGCGCGCGCAATCGGGCGACGAGGCCGCCTTCGGCACGCTCATGCGCAACCACTACGAGCCGGTGTTTCGACTCGTTAACTCGATGCTCCGCGACGAACACGGCGCCCGCGATGTCTGCCAGGAAGTGTGGCTTACCGTGTGGAAAAACCTCGGCTCGTTTCGCGGCGAAGCGAAGTTTTCCACTTGGCTCCACCCCATCGCCACCCGCCGGGCCATCGATCAACTCCGCTCGCGCAAGCGCTGGTTCAGCCGCTTTATTCCCTTCGCGTCCGATACTGAGAACGATGGCGGCACCGAGAATCGCGTGGCCGCCGCGCCGGAGGCCGCCGATACCAACGATCCGCGGCAGGACCTGGAGCGGCGCGAAAGCACCACGCGCTTCGAACGGGCAATTGCCTCCCTGCCGCCAAAACATCGCGCCGTGCTTGCGCTGCGCGAAATCCAGAATCTTTCCTACGACGAGATCGCGGCCAACCTCGGGATCGCCCGCGGCACCGTTATGTCCCGCCTTTTCCACGCGCGCCGTCAGCTGGCGCAAAAACTAGGAGATCAGCCATGCGAATAATCCAACTCATCCTCGCCATCGGGCTCGCCGCCCTCGCGTTGTCCCTCCCCTCCTCGGCCGCCCCCGCGCCCAAGGCCACGAAGGGCGCCAAAGCCGCCACCATCCACGCGATCCTCATTACCGCCTCCAACAAAAAGGGCGGCGTCGACCGCAAGCTCGCAACCTACGAGGCCGACCTGCGCCGCAACTTGCCGTTCGACACGTTTCGTTACGCCACCGAGGGAACGGTCTCTCTGCCCAACGGCGGACGCGCCACGATCACGTTTGCGGGCAATCACCGCCTCGAACTCGAGGATGATCCCAACGAAGGCTTAAGCTTGAAGGTATTTTGGATGAACGGTTCCGAGGTCGTAATCCGCACGACCTTGACGCTGAACCCCGGCGTGCCCGCCGTGCTCCTCCGCCGGGGTGCCACCGACGGCGACGTTCCGGTCGTCCTGCTCATCGCCCGATAAAGGCAGCGAAACCGCGCTTCGCTTACCTCGTTAAGAAAAATGAATATAGCCCGGAAGCGGATCGTCTCAGGTGCGAATCTCAATCTCAACCGGAGGAACCACACCATGAAGACCATCGCACTCGCCCTTCTCGTTTCGGCCGCCGCCTTGGCGACCAGTTCGGCCCGGGCCGACACCCGAGTTAGTTTCGGTTTGCACGTCAACCTACCCGCCTACCGCGTCGCGCCCCCGGCGGTTACCTACGCTCCCCCGCCGACCGTGGTTTACGCGCCTGTCGCGCCCCGCGGCTACTGGACGGACGTCACGGTTAAAACCTGGGTGCCCGAGCGCATCGTAATCGCCCACAATCGCTGGGGCCGCGCCGAGCGCATCTGCGAGCCCGGCTACTTCGCCTATCGCACCGATCGCGTGTGGGTCGAGGCCGACCACCGCGCGCCCCGCAGTTACGCCTACGGCTACAACCACGACCGCGACAATCGCGGCGGCTGGGGCCGGTAAGCCAAAGCCGCTTCTGTTCCCTTTCCCGTCATGAACTGCCGCGAGGCCCAATCCGAAATTTTTGCCGCCCGAGACGGCGCGCCGGGTGCAAACCCTCGCGCCGCCCTCGATGCCCACGTCGCCTCGTGCGCCGCGTGCCAGCAAATCCGGACCAACCTCGCCGCAGCCCTCGGGGCTTGGCGCACCGACTCCGCGCGGGCCATCGTGCCCGACGCGGAGCGGGAGTGGCACGCGGTGCGGCGGCGGATTCGTGGCGGAGCGGAAAACGGCTTAGCTCCGGTAAGTCCGAGCCGCAGTGTCTTCGCATGGTTGTCACTCCCACTCGGTGCCGCGGCCGCCGCGGCGTTTGCCTTCGTCGTCCTAAACCAGGAGCGCTCGGCCGAACTTCATGCCAATTTCAGCTCTGCGGTCACGGCCCGGGCCGACGACGTCGAGGCCCCGGGGCACAAAGCCTCTACGATGGTCTTCGTCGACGACAAGAGCGGTTGGCTGATCGTTCTGGCCAGCGATACGGCGACGGCCGAGTGAGTCACGTCGCCGTGCCCAAGTTGCTCGGCGCCGTCGGCCCTGTCACACGCGCTCCAGCTTAATCGGGTAAGTCGCGCCCGAAGAAAATTGCGCCACATAGACGCTCCCCTCGCGATCAACGATCACGTCGTGCGGGTGGGTGAAGACGCCGCCATCGTTGCGCATCGGTTGAAGTTTACCGTCGTCACCGTAGTTTGGCGCTGAGCCCGCTAAGTTTGAAACGACGCGCAATTCCGCATCCAACACCGAAACGAATCCACGGCTCGCGCGATCTTTCGGCCAGTTGTCGGCGAGGTGCGCGACAAAGAAGTGGCCGTCGTGCAGTCGAATCTGGCGCGGATTTCCGCCCGGCAAATCGATCTGGGCGAGCTTGCGCCCGTCGAGCGAGAGCCGGAGCAGGTGTTGCTGATCGCTCATCGCGATGAGCAGCGTGGGGTTTTTCACATCGCGCCCGTCAGCCATGCCGCCGTGCGGCCCCCAGTGCGCGATACCGCACTCGGCCCCGCCGAAGATTTTTCGAAATTTGCCGTCGGCCCCGTGATGCGCGATGTAGTCGCGGCCATAGCCATCGAGCACGAAAAATTCCCCGTCCGGCAGATGCAGCGTCCACGACGGCCGATACTGATCTTCCTTCTCATATTTGCCGGACCTTTCCGGCCAGCGCCACTCGTCGAGGATCGTGCCGTCGAGCGTGGCTTTTGCCACGCGATGCGTAACGAGATCGGTGATGAACAGCACCTCACGCCCACCCTCGCGCACAATCGAAAGTCCGTGCGCCCCGGGAAAAGTCGTCCCCCATTTATGCACCAGCCGCCCGGCGCGATCGTAGACGATTACGTTGTTTGCCGTGTGATTCGTCAGGAGAATGATGTGCCCCTCCCGATCACAGACGATGCCATGGCAATCCTTCACCGGCGTCTCGGTCCCCAGCACGGATGGGGCGTGCTGGG
>JANOAF010000075.1:0-2942 GCA_031411015.1 Opitutaceae bacterium
CGGGCGGCAGGATTCGCTCTTTGGGTTCAGCGAGAAAACATCGGCGACGCTCACGGCGGCGAAAATCCGCCACACGTTTTTCCCGCTGGAGGGACTGCACAACTACGTCGTGTGGCGGCGGTGTTTTGAGGAAACCGCGCCTCAGCTCTTTCGCTGAAGAGATGAAACTGGGCGCGTGCCCAAATCACGGGCACACGGCGGCCGACGCGTTTACCCGCCGTGTTCGGCGAGCCAGCGCTCGGCTTCGATCGCGGCTTGGCAGCCCATGCCGGCGGCGGTGATCGCCTGGCGGTAAACGTGATCGGAGCAATCGCCGGCGACGTAGATCCCGGGGATATTAGTGTGCACTTGTGAGCCGGGCTCAGGGAGGAAGTAGCCGCCTTCGTCTACGTTGAGTGGAGGGGCAAAGGGGCCAGTGTTTGGAATGTGACCGATGGCGACAAAAATGCCTTTCACGGGGAGCACGCTCTCAGCGCCGGTCTTCACGTTTTTCACTTTCAGGCCGCTGACGGCACCTTCCTTCACACCGAGGACTTCAAGCGGAACGCTGTCCCAGACCATCTGGATTTTTTCGTGCGACGTGGCGCGGTCGGCCATGATCTTCGAGGCGCGCAGCGTGTCGCGACGATGGACGAGGTAAACCTTGCTCGCAAAACGCGTGAGGAAGAGCGCTTCCTCCGCCGCGCTGTCGCCGCCGCCGAGCACGGCCACTTCCATCTTGCGGTAGAACGCGCCATCGCAGGTCGCGCACGTCGTCACGCCCTTGCCGCCGTAGAGTTCCTTTTCGCCGGGGATGCCAGTGAGCCGCGGCGAGGCGCCGGTCGCGATGATCACGGTCTTCGCAAGAATCGTGCGGCCGTCGCACACGAGTTTCCGGGGCATCGCGGAAAAATCGACGGACTGCACAAGCGTCTGCTCGAAGCGCGTGCCGAAGCGCGTGGCCTGCTCACGCATGTTTTGGGTCAGTTGAAAACCATCCACGCCGTGCGCGAAGCCGGGGAAATTTTCCACCTCGCTTGTCGTCGTGAGCTGGCCGCCGGGGAGCGGCCCCTCGAGCACGAGGGGATTGAGGCTGGCGCGCGCGGTGTAGATCGCAGCCGTGAGGCCAGCGCAGCCGGTGCCAATGATGACGACGTTTTCGACGGTAGGGGTGGACATGTGGTGGAGCGAAATGAGAACAAGGTGGCGCGGGGCGCAACCCCGGAGATGGAACGAAATGGTTGGCTTCGCCCCGACCGGTGGGGTGAGTGACCGGCGTCACGACGGACCGGCGGGCGGCTTGCAACGCGCTCCGTCCGAGGCACGCTTCCCGACACGTTTCCCCATGAAGTATCTTCGGCTCGGCTCGTTTGCGCTCCTCGGCGTGGTCACAACGGCGGCCACACAGGGTGCTGAAACCGCCGCCGAATTCTCCGGGCGCGCCCGCGCACTGCATGAGCGCCTGGTGACGCTGGACACCCACCTCGACACGCCGTTGAGCCTGCAGCGCGCGAACTGGGACATCATGCAGCGACACAGTTTCACCGGCGACGGCACGCAGCTGGATTATCCTCGGATGGTCGAGGGCGGTCTCGACGGCGGTTGGTGGGCGATCTACACCGCGCAGGGGCCGCTCACCCCGGCGGGCCGGCAGGCGGCGCGCAACCGCGCGCTGCAGACTGCGCTGCGGATTCACCAGCTCGTGGCGGCGCATCCCCAGCAATTCGAGCTGGCGCTCACGGCGGATGATGCGGCGCGCATCGCGACCGCCGGCAAGCGCGTGTGCTACCTCAGCATGGAAAACGGCTACCCGTTCGGTGAGGATCTCTCGCTGGTGCGGACGTTCTACGAATTAGGCGTGCGCATGGTGAGTCCGGTTCACGTGCTGCACAACGACGTCGCCGACTCGGCGAGTGACGCCAAGGTGAAACCTTGGGGCGGCCTCAGTCCGCTCGGAAAACAGCTCGTGGCCGAATGCAACCGCCTCGGGATCGTGCTCGATGCGTCGCATGCGTCCGACGCTGCGTTCGATCAGATGCTGGAGATTTCTGCGACACCCGTGCTGCTCTCGCACTCGAGTTGCCGCGCAATTTGTCCGCACCCGCGCAACATCGACGACGAACGGATGCGCCGGCTCGCGGCCCGCGGCGGAGTCATTCAGATGAACACGGTGAGTGCCTTCGTCATCGACACGCCGGTGAATCCCGACCGCAACAGGGCGATGGCCGATCTCCGCGCTAAATACGGCAACCGCGGCGGCCTCACGGAGGAACAAAATCAGGCCATGCTCCGCGAGCGCCGCGAGATCGTGGCGAAGTTTCCGGTGCCGATGGCGACGTTCGACGATTTCATGAAGCATGTGCTGCACGCGCTGAAGGTCGTCGGCCCGGAGCACGTCGGATTTGGGGCGGACTGGGACGGCGGCGGCGGAGTGACCGGCATGGAGGATGTCGCGAGCTATGGGAAAATCACCGAGGCGCTGCTAAAGGCCGGCTACTCGGAAACCGATCTCGCGGCGATGTGGGGCGGCAATGCGCTTCGACTTCTGCGCGCCGCCGAAGATTACGCGAAGGCGCACAAGTAAGCGTGGCTGCGGTGGTGTTCTTCGCCGCTTGCAACTCCGCCGATGAAAACCGAAACCTTGCCCCAATGGCTCTCGACGCATCAGCGCTGCACGAAAGAATCTTCACGATCGACACGCATTGCGACACGCCGACGGCGCGTTTCATGCAGGCCGGGTGGGATTTTTCCGCCCGGCACGATGTCGGCTTGGATGGTTCGCAATGCGACCTGCCGCGGCTGCGCGACGGTGGCGTCGATGCGATGGTGTTTGCCGTCTACATCGGGCAGGCGGCGCGTTCACCCGCGGGCCTCGCCATGGCGCACGACATGGCGGTGCGCTGCTTCGAGCGCACGCGGACCGTGCTCGCCGAAAGGGCGTCCGAGTGCGAGCTCGCGCTTTG
>JANOAF010000076.1:0-29983 GCA_031411015.1 Opitutaceae bacterium
CTTCGGCGCGGGTTTCGTGGCCGGCGTGATGACCACGCGGCTCGCGCGGCCGGCGCCGAAATATTTTTTTGCGAGTTCGCTCAGCTCGGCGGCGGTGATCGCCTCGTTGTCGGCGTAGCGGGTGCGGCACCAGTCGAGCACTTCGGGTTTTTCCTGCGCGCGGCTGAGCACGTTGCCGATCCAGTATCCGTTCGTGCGGGCGCTTTCGCGGAGGCTCGTGAGGATGGGGCCCTTGGCGCGCGTGAGTTCGTCTTCTGTGACGCCTTTTTCGGCGAGCGCGGCGGCGAGTTCGGCGATGACGTCGGCGATTTTTTGCGTCTTCGCCGGCTCGACCGTGGTGCCGGCGAGGATGTAGCCGTAACCGGCATAGAGATCGCCGGCGTTGCTGCCGGCCCCGGGGCTGTAGGCGTCACCGAGTTCCTCCCGAATTTTGATCCGCAGGCGGTCGCTGAAAACTTCGGCGAGGAGGCCGAGGCGGCGGGCGCGGCGGATATCGCGGCCATCGGTGGTCGGCCAGTAGAGGCGGACGTCGGCCTTTTGAATTTCGGTGTCGATCGCAAACGTGCGGTTGAAGGGCGCGGTGGGAAACGCGACGTTGCGCAGTGCGTCGAGCGCCGGTTTCGCCTCGCGCTTGGGCAACGCGCCCATCGTCTGCGCGACGGCCGCGATGGTGGCGTCGGGATCAAAGTCGCCGACGACCGCGATCTCGATCGCGCCGCGCTGGAGCTGGGGGGTGAGCCAAGCTTTCACTTCGTCGGCGTTGCGCTTGAGCACTTCCTCCTTGGCCGGAAACCCGAAACGGTGATCGCCGCTCGCGAGGAGCTGGGGGATTTCAAGAGTGTAGGGACCACCGGTGGTGTGCGCGAAGCTCGTATACATTTGCTCGACCTGCTTGAGAAACTGGCGGGCGGCCTCGGGCCGATAGCCGGGATCGGTGAGCTGCGCGGTGATGAGCTGTAACTCGAGGAGCAGGTCTTCGCGGTTCGTGCCGCCGCCGGCCGCAAAGGCGTCGCCGCCGACGCTGAAACCGGTGCCGACGGTTTTGCCCGCGAGGATGCGGCGGAGATCATCGGCGCTGTGTTTCCCGAGGCCACCGGCGGTGAAGGTCTGGCCGGTGAAGAAGCCGAGGCCGGGTTGGCTTTTCGGTTCCGTGAGTCCGCCGGTGCCGACGCGCACGCTGACGCGGATGCTGTTGGCCTCGAACTCGGTTTTCTTCAGGTTGAGCCGCACGCCGTTTTCAAACGTGATGAGCGTGATGTCGAGGTCCGCGACTTGCTCGCGTTTCGCGACTTTTCCGGCGGGGCCGAAATCCGTGTAGCCCCACTTGAGATCGGCGATGGATTCGGGGGCGGTGACGGCGACAGCACTCGTGCGCGCGTAGGCGGCGCTGATGGCGGCGGTCGCATCGCCGGCAAGCTTTGCATTGCCGGTGACGAGGATAAGGCGGTGCTTCGGGCTCCACGCGGCGCGCAGGGCCGTCACGCAATCCGTCGCGGTCATCTTGTCGAGGGCGGGACCGTAGAGCGCAAGCTCGGCGGCGGGCGTCATGAACACGTCGCGGTCGAGGAGCTGTTGCGTGATATCGTTGGCCAGTCCGTCGGAGTGGAGCGTGGCGGCGGTCTTGGCCGCTTGCTCGAGCGAATTGCGGAAATTAGCGGCGGCCTCGCGCAGCTCGGAAGGTTGGAAACCGTGATCCAACGCCCGGCGCAACTCCTGGTCGGCGACGCCGAGCGCGGCGTCCCATTGCTCGGCCTTGCACGTGAGCGACACGGAAGTCTGCCGGAAGAAATTATAGGCTTCCTCGGCGCTGGCGCTGCCGTTGGTGAACGGCGCGTTTTCCTTTTTTGCGAGGACGGAGAGCCGGCGGTTGATGATTGCGTTGGCGATCATGCGCGGGAGGTATTTCAGGCGATTGGCCGCGGTGTCGTTGACGTGCGTGTAAGGCGTGGCGGTCGCGATTTCTACCCGGGTGCTCGGCGCTTCCGACTCGTGGTGATAGAAGGCGCGCGTGCCCTCGGTGGCGGAGATTTTACCCAGGTCGAGGGTGCCGCGCGCCGGGGCGCGCGCTTGGAGCGGCGTGAAAGCGGTGACGATTTGTTTCTCGACCGCAGCGACGTCGATGTCGCCCACCACCACGACGGACATGAGCTCGGGTCGATACCAGGTGTCGTAGAAATCGGCGAACCGATCCCGGCCGGCCTGCTCGATCACGGGCGTCTCACCGATTGGAAACCGGACTGGGAAGCGCGTGCCACCGAGGATGAAACCGTAGGTGGCAAGGGCGGTGCGGTAGCCGACGGAATCACTCGTGCGCTTCTCACTCAGGATTACGCCGCGCTCCTTGTTGATCTCCTCGGCCTTGAGAAGTAAGCCGCCGGCATAGTCCGAGAATACGCGCAGGCCCTCGGCGAGCGTGGCCTCTTTGGTGTCGGGCAGTTCGAGCAGGTAAAGCGTGCGCTCGAAGCCGGTGGAGGCGTTGGTGTCGCCCCCGAAATTCATCCCCATGCGCTGGAAGAATTCGACCAGCGTGCCGGGGGCGTAGTGGGTGCTGCCGTTGAAGGCCATATGCTCAAGAAAGTGCGCGAGGCCCCGTTGGTCCTCTTTTTCATGGAGCGAGCCGGCTTCGACGAGCAGGCGGAATGAGGCGCGCTGCTTAGGCTCGGCGTTGGCGCGAATCGCGTAGCGGAGGCCATTGGGCAGCGCGCCGTAGCGGACCGCCGGGTCGGCCTTCAGGTCGCTGGACTCGTGGGCGAACGGAATCGCGGCCCGCAGGCTGGTGGCGAACAACGCGAGGGCGAGGAAGGGAAGGAAACGGCGCATGGGGCAATGGCCGCAAAAGGAACAGAAACGCGCAAAAGAAAAACGGCGCAGTGATTTTCTTTGCGCCGCAGCGCGGTTTGGCGGCGATATGTCGGTCCGACCGCGATGCTCTGGTTCTACCGCATATTGTTTGTTCCCGTGCTGCTGGTGCTCGCGCCCGCCTATTTGTGGCGGATGCGGCGGCGGGGCGGCTATGGGGAGAACTTCGCGCATCGCTTCGGAGCTCACCCGCGGCTGCCGGCGAAATCACCGGGTGTGCAGCGCATCTGGCTGCAGGCGGTGAGCGTAGGCGAGATGCTTGCCATCGGGCCGCTGGTGGAGGCGCTGCGGCGCGACGGGGCGGAAATCTACCTGACGACCACGACCAGCACCGGCTATCGGCTCGCGCGGGATCGCTACGCGAAGCTCACGCTGGGAATCGGCTATTTCCCAATCGATTGGTGGCCGTTTGCGGCGAGCGCGTGGCGGCGGATTGCGCCGGACCTGGTGATTTTGACCGAAGGCGAGCGTTGGCCTGAGCACCTGCGGCAGGCGGAGCTCCGTGGGGTGCCGGTGGTGTGCATCAACGCGCGGCTCTCCGATCGGAGCTTCGCGCGGATGAAACAGTTTCGCCCGGCGGCGCGCCTGATGGTCGGCGGCATCACGCGGCTGCTGCCGGGCTCGACCCAAGACGAGGCACGGTTTCGCGAACTCGGCGTGACGGCCGAAAAAATCACGACGACCGGTAACATTAAACTCGACGTTCCGATCGTGGCCTTGACCGGGGCTGAGCGCACGCAACTGCGCCGCGAACTGGGTTTGCCTGATGGCAGCTTCGTGGTGCTCGGTTCTTCCACTTGGCCGGGCGAAGAGGAGGCGTTGCTCGGCGCACTTCAACGCGCTCGTGCCGCCGGGCTGCGCTGTTCGCTCCTGCTTGTGCCCCGCCATGCCGAGCGGCGCACCGAGGTCGAGCGGGTGGTGGCGGCAACGGGGCTGCGGTTTCATTTCCGGTCGCGTGGGGCGGCATCCGCCGAGGTCGATGTCGCCGTGGCCGACACCACGGGCGAATTGCGCCGGCTCACGCAGCTGGCCGACGTGGTGTTCGTCGGTAAAAGCCTCGCGCCGCACACCGAGGGCCAGACTCCAGTGGAGGCCGCGGCGCTCGAAAAGCCGATCCTGTTTGGTTCGGGGATGGGGAATTTTCGCGAACTGTCGCGCGACCTCGTGGCGCGTGGCGCGGCGCGTGAAATTGCCGATGCCGCCGCCCTTGGCCTCGCGGTGGAGGAACTCTTGCGCGATCCGGCTCGTCGGACTGACTTGGCCGTGGCCGCGGGCCGCTGGCGGCGCGAAAACGCCGGTGCGGTTGAGCGGACGCTCGCCGTGCTCCGCGCGGAGTTGGCCAAACTACCGCGCTGATCCGCCGGATGGGCGCCGGCTTTGTTCCCCGGTAAATCACGATCAGGTAAAAATTTCGGGCACGGCTGGATTGTGCCAACTTAGGAGTTGCGCCGCGAGTCGTCATTTCTACGTTCGCCGCTTTTACCTTGATGCAGTCGCACGGACCCAAGCGCGTCTACACTCCTCATTCGCTCGAATTTTGGTTTGGCAAACTGGAACACGAATGGGCCGCGGCATTTACGACGGCGCAGTTGGAGCAGGGCCGGCAAATCTACGTCGATGGTCAGGTCCGCGAACTCGAGCTTACGGACAAAGACGCCATCGTGCATCGTCGGGTCGATAAGAAGGACGAGTATGCGGTCATCGAATGGGACGCCAGCGGCCTGAGTGTGCGGTCGTCCTCGACCGATGAAGAGGTGGCCCGGGCGCTCGCGGTCGCGGGCCTGCACGAAATCGAGGAGTTGGTCGCCGACGAGATTTCACCCTTGCCGAGCGATCCGGTAAAGCCCGCCAACGCCAACGGCAACGGTGACGCCGGCCGCAATGGCCACGGTTCCAACTCCGCGCCGCACGCAACGGGTTCGGGTAAAACCTTCGGTGGCGGCCTTGCCAAGAACGGCACCGGCGCCTCGGGCAACGGCAATGGCAACGGCCACGCCGCGTCCGCCCGCACGAATGGCACGACGCCGCCGACCGGGGCCGCCGCCGGTCCTGCGCGCGGACTCGTGCTCGTGTTCAAGACCAAGACCGCGGGCCTCACCTTTCAGGCGGCGTGGCTCGACGCCGACAAGAAGACCAAGCACCCCGCCCTCGGGCCCGACGCCCACGCGAATGGCAACGGTCACGTGACGTCCAGCGAGCGCGCCAAGCTCATCGGCCTCGCGGCCTACGCGCGCAAGGCGCACTTCCACTACAATCAGGAGACGGGCGTCTATATCATGGAGTCGCTCGTGGAGATTCCGAATTTCCTCAAGACCGTGCTGCCCGCGTGGAAGCGCTTGTTCACCGTCGAGCTGGATGAGAAATCGCTCAACCTTCTGAAGGGCACGCGCACCGTCGAAATCGAGGCCGTCGCGGAGCGCGCGCCGGCCGGCGCGGGTGGCAGCTCCGAACACGCGGCGCTTAACCTCCGCTGGATTTTCCGCGCCGGCGAGCGGATGCTCACCGACACCGAGGTCAACGCCTTGCTCAAGCGCGGCGGCCAGCCGGTGATTCTGCCGAACCTCGGCATCGTCGCATTGCCGCCCGACAAGAGGAACAGCTACAGCGCGTGGCAGAAAAACGTCGAGGAGACCCAAGGCGTGGAGGACCCGCGCTCGGCCGCGCTCTCGCCCTATCTCGTCTTCTCCCTCTTCAACGACGCACGCCTCAAGCTCACCCTCTCGCCCGAGATCGAGGCGTGGCGCCAGAGTGTGCTCGCGCCCACGTCCACTCCGCCGCCGATGCCGGAGCTGCTCCGGCCTTACCAGCGCCGCGGCGTCGAATGGATGCACCACCTCGGCGAGGTCGGTTGCCACGGTCTGCTGGCCGACGAGATGGGTCTCGGGAAAACCATTCAGGTGCTCTCGCTCATCGCGGCGCGGCCGGTGGCGGACAAACCGATTCTCATCGTGTGTCCCGCCAGCGTCGTGCCCGTGTGGCGCGAGGAGACGGCGAAGTTTTTCCCGCACCTGACCGTCGACGTGCTGAAGACGGGCCACGATTTCACGCAGCGCAAGGATCCCGTGATCTGGCTCGCGAGTTACACGCAGTTGCGCAAACACCGCGCGCTGCTGCCCGGCGTGGAGTTTGCCTACGCCGTGCTCGACGAGGGCCAGTTCATCAAGAACCCCGACGCGAAGATCACGCAGACGTGTTTCGCCGTCCGCGCCGCGCGTCGTATCGTGCTCACCGGCACGCCGCTGGAGAATCGCCAGCTCGATCTCTGGAGCATCTTTCGCTTCTTGCTGCCGGGCCTGCTCGGTTCGCGCTCCTCGTTCGAGGCCGCGCTCACGGTCAATCGTGAGGGCACGCTCACGCGGCTGCGCGCTCAGCTCGCGCCGTTCATTCTCCGCCGCACGAAAAAGGAAGTCGCCACCGAGCTGCCCCAAAAGGTCGAGATGGACCTCATCTGCCCGCTCACCGATGTGCAGCGCGCCGAGTATGCCCGCATCTGTTCCGAGGGGCTCGAACGCCTCGGCAACGACGTCGGCGCCGCGATGCGCGAAAAATCCTTCGGCTTCCTCGCGCTCCTCACCCGCCTGCGCCAGACCTGCTGCGATCCCGACATGCTGCCGTGGCTCAAGGCCCCGCTCACCGATTCCGGCAAGATCAACCTGCTCGTCGAGAAACTCACCGAGATCGTCGGCAGCGGGCACAAGGTCGTCATCTTCTCGCAGTTCGTGATGTTGCTCGACCGCGTGCGCGAGGCGCTCGCGAAACACTTCCCCGATCTCGCGCGCTACGAACTCACCGGCATGACGCTCGACCGCCAGAAACCCGTGCAGGGTTTCCAGCAGGCGAGCGGTGCCGCCGCGATGCTCGTGTCGCTCAAGGCCGCCGGCACTGGCATCACGCTCCACGCCGCCGACTACGTCTTCCTCCTCGACCCGTGGTGGAATCCCGCCGTCGAGGCGCAGGCTGTCGACCGCGTGCACCGCATTGGTCAGCGGAGCACGGTCTTCGTCTACCGCATGATCACCGCCGGCACGATTGAGGAGCGCATCCAGACCCTGAAGGCCTCGAAGAAAGATCTCTTCGACAAACTCATCGGCGGCCTCGGCGGCGACTTCGACCTGAGCCAGCACTTCACTTCGCTCCAAAGCCTCGTGACCCTCACCGCCCAGTCCGAAAGCGACGAAGTGCAGGAGCCCTACACGCTCGATTGAGCGGGCGGGCGTGCCGTCGCGCCGACTTGATTTGGAGTGCGGCGGCTCGACGCCGCTTTTGACTGGCCGGCTTGACGGCCCGCCCCAAACGGCGCCCCGGGCCGTGTCGCGGAAAAGCAACGTCCGGCCACCGCACTCCCGCACGTCCAGCGAGCGGGGCGCAGCTCAGTTTCTTCCAGCGACTGGCACCGGGCTTAGCACGGTCAGCCTGACCGCGTTCTACGACCGAACCCGGACAGGCTGCCCGGGCTACGTTACCGCCGTGTTTCCCTCCCTTTGGTGGGCAAGAAACTGAGATGCGCCCCAGCGAGTGCCGGCCGTTGCTTCGTTCTCGTCTTGCCCGTGTGATCTGGTTGAACCGATGCCCAGTGGAACGCACCGACCCCGCCCGCTCCCAAAACCGCTACCTTCGCCTCGCTGGCGCCGCCGTGCTCGCGATTGTCGTGCTCGCGATCGTCGGCTTGGTGAGCGGTCGGCCGGCACTGTCGGCGTGGCTGCCGGGCAGTTCGTCGATGGTGATGAACGCGGCGGTGGGACTGGCGGGGTGCGCGGCGGGTTTGCTTCTGCTCGCCGCCGGGCGGAGGCGCGGGGCGGGGATGTGTGGCGCGCTGGTCGCGACGTTCGCGGGCTTGCTGCTCGTGCAATTCATCCTCGGCCGCTCGTTCGGCGTGGACGAGATTTTCTGGCGGCACGCGGTTGAAAACCAACCCGAGATGCTTCCGGGCCGGATGGCGCCGAACACCGCGTTCGCGTTCTTGCTGGTCGGTTGCGCGATCGTGCTGATGGCGGCGCGGAGCGGTCAGTGGGTCGCACTCACGGCGATCGGGATCGGCGTGCTGGCGATGACGGCGCTGCCGTTGCTCGGCTATCTCGCGTCGCTCTCGGGCGGGAGCGTCTCCTATCGTGGCATGGCGCTGCCGACGACGATCTGCCTGTTGCTCATGGTGCCGGCGATTTTGCGCTGGACGGACGGAGAAATGGAAGGCCGCGAGCGATCGTTTCCGCCGCTGATGACGGCGGCCGTCAGCCTGCTTATCGCGACCGGGGTGGTCTCGGCGCAGACCGCGGTCGACCTCAACGCGGCGGGGCGCCGGACGGTTCGGGCGCACGAGGTGCGGGCCGGCATCGAGCGGGTGGTGGCGCGGGTGGCGCGCATGGAGTCGAATTCCCGGGCCTATGCGCTGACGGGCAGGGAGAACCTGCGGACCTCCTCGATCTCCCATCAAAATGAATTGCTGCGGCAACTGACCCTCCTCGAAGAACTGGTCGGCAGCGATCCGGCGCAACTGGCCCGCGCGCGCGGACTGCGCGTGCGGGCGCTGGAAAAAATCGCGCACAATACCGCCGTGATGGAGGCTCGCCTGACCACTGGCGGTGTGGCCGCGCCCGCGCAGATCGTGGTGGGACCGTCCGGTGCTTCGGCGAACGGGCTGATCGACCTCGGCAACGAAATGAAGGCGACGGAGGGGCGCATGCTCGTGAAGTGGGAGACGGAGGCGGCCCTGCTGGCAAAGAACACGCGCACCACGCAGATCTTCGGCAGCCTGACCGCGCTCGCGCTCGTGGGACTGACTGTGACACAGACCCGCCGCTCGGCCGCCGCCCGCAAGGCGGCGGAGGTGGCGCTGCGCGACAGCGAGGAGCGCTTCCGCACGCTGGCGCGGCACGCGCCGGTGGGCATTTACCAGACGGATGTCGCCGGCGGCTGCATTTACGTGAACGACCAGTGGAGCGCCATCACCGGCCTCGGCGCGGTCGAGGCGCTGGGCGTGGGCTGGACGCGCGCGATCCACCCGGCGGATCGCGCGGGCGTCTTCGCGGCGTGGACGGCCTTTACCCGAGGCGGCCCGACGTTTGCGCACGAGTATCGGTTCCTGCGCGCGGATGGCACGGAGGCGTGGGTCTCCGGCCAGGCCGTGCAATTGCACAACACGGTTGGCGAGCCCGCCGGATTCCTCGGCACGATTATCGAGATCACCGAGCGGCGGCGCCTGCACGACAGCCTGGCGCAGGCGCGCGATCAGGCGCTCGAGGCCTCGCGCTTGAAATCGGAGTTTCTCGCCACGATGAGTCACGAAATCCGCACGCCGATGAACGCCATCATCGGCATGACCGGCCTGCTCACCAAAACGAGGCTCTCCCCCGAACAGGCGGAAATGCTCCACACCGCCGCCGGCGGCGCGGAGGCGTTGCTCGCCATCATCGACGACATCCTGGACTTCTCCCGCATCGAGGCCGGCCAGCTTCGGCTGGTCGCGGCCGACTTCGATCTGCGGCGCGTGATCGAGGAGACGGTGGCGCTGCTCGCGCCGCGGGCGCGCGAGAAGAACCTCGCGCTCACCTGCGAATTTTCGCCGCCGCCGGACTGCCTGCTGCTGGGTGACGGCGGGCGCGTGCGGCAGATCGCGATGAATCTCGTCGGTAACGCGGTGAAATTCACCGACGTCGGCGCCGTGGCGGTGATGACCGCGATCGTGCGGGCGGAGGCCGGCCGCCTGCGCTTGCGCGTCACGGTGCGGGATACGGGCATCGGCATCCCGGCCGGGGCGCAGGGCCGGCTTTTCCAACCCTTCGAACAGGTGGACGCCACCCCGACGCGGCGGTTTGGCGGCACCGGGCTCGGCCTCGCGATCACGCGGCAGCTGGTGCGGGCGATGGGCGGCGAGATCGGTTTCGAGAGCGAGGAGGGGAGAGGTTCGACGTTTTGGGTCGAGCTGGAGTTTGCCCGGCGCGGTCCGCTCCCCGCCGCGGAACCGGCCGTGGCGACGGCGCCACCCTTCGGCGGGAGCCTGCGGTTTCTGGTCGTGGAGGACAATTCCGCCAACCAGCGCGTGGTCTCACTGCTATTGGCCCGACTGGGGCACACCGTCGACGTCGCCTCTGATGGCGAACTCGGTTTGCAGCGGCTCGCCGCGCGCGCCTACGATGCGGTGCTGATGGATTGCCAGATGCCCTTGCTCGACGGCTACGAGACGACGCGCCGCATCCGCTCGGGCACACTGCCGGGGATCGATCCGCGCGTGCCCGTGATCGCGCTCACCGCCTACGCGCGGGAAGAGGATCGCGCGCGCTGCCTCGAGGCGGGGATGAACGCGTATGTCTCAAAACCGATTCGGCTCGGGGAGCTGCAGGCGGCGTTTGCGCAATGCGGTCTCGGCGGCGGCGCGGAGGCGGAAACGCCGGCCGAAGCGGATGGGGTCGTGCTCAATTCCGAGGCGCTGGAGCTGGCGCGTTCGCTGCCGGGCCTGCGCGGCGCGTCGCTGCTGCCCGAGCTGGTCGCGCTCTACCTGAGCGACGAGCCGGAGCGGCTGGACCGGATCGCGCGCGCGATCACGGAGCGCGACCGCGTGGGTGCGGCCGAGCAGGCCCACGGTTTTGGCGGCAACGCGGCGTCCTTCGGCGGCGCCGAGGTCCGGCGCGTGGCGGTGGATCTGGAAACGGCCGCGCGTGCGGGCGACTGGCCGGCGGCCGACGCGTGCATGATCACGCTGCGGGCGGCCTGCGGGCGCTTGCGTTCTGAGCTCGAACGGATGGAGGTTCTGCCCCCGTGAAAGTCCTCGCCATCGAAGATCAGCCCGTCGCCGCCCTGCAATTGATGGCGACGCTGCGCGCCCTCGGCCACGAGGCGGAACTGGCGAAGGATGGCGCGAGCGCCTGGTCGCGGCTCGCCCACGGCGGCTACCGCGTGGTGGTGAGTGACTGGCGCATGCCGGGGCTGGACGGGCTGGATTTTTGCCGGATGGTGCGGGAGCACGGCGGCGACTACGTTTATTTCATCCTCATCAGCACGACGAAAATCACGAAGGAAAGCCGCGAGGCGGCGCTTTCGGCGGGCGTGGACGATTTTCTCGCCAAGCCGGTCGACCCCGACGAGCTCGGTATGCGGCTGCATGTGGCGGAGCGCATCATCGGCTTCGCGACGCAGGTGAAAAAACTGGAGTCGTTTCTCCCGATGTGCGGCTACTGCAAAAAAATCCGGAACGACGGCCAATACTGGCAGCAGATCGAGCAGTATCTGAGCGAGCGGTCCGACACGCAGATCAGCCACGGCATCTGCCCCGAGTGCTACGATGTCCACATCGTGCCGCAACTCCGCCAGCTCGGGGTCGCCCCGAGGCCCGGGCCCGGCGGCGGCTGAGCGACTTTCGTTTCGCCGTCGCCCGCCGGCGGCGACTTCGCCGTCAGCCTGCACTTGTTGTAGAACCGGCCGGTTGGCCGGATGAGCCCGGCCAACGGCCGGTGCCTACAGGTTAAAAGCATCGGGCGATTGGTATAAAGCATCACAAACATCACGAGCACCCCGAACCGGTAGGCCACCCATGAGTGGTGATCGAACAAAACGAGAAGCGCGCAGAAGGGTGCCAGTATCAATGGCCCGATCGGATTGAAGCGGCCCCAGTATTTCCGTTCACGGTCCGATTCCAGATCGTTAGGAGTCTTTCGAAACCACGTCGCGGCTGGGGTTGAACGCTGGCGCGGCGGCTATCTGCGGTTATCCGAGGAATTAATGTTTCCAGCCGGGGTTTTCGCAAACACCGGCGCAAACAGCTCGACGATCGGCTCCCAGTTGGTTTTCGCGAAGGGCGATTTTGAATGGTTACAGACCAGCGCGATGACGGTCTTCGTCTCGGGGTGCAGCACCAGTGCGGAGGTGCCGCCGACCGAGCTTCCGGTATGCAGCATCACGCGGTGGCCGTGCGCATCGCGGCCGATCATCCAACCGATCCCGTAGGTCGTGGGTTTGCCGTCGCTCGTTTTCTGCGGCGTGAACAGCAGCGCGAGCGACTCGGCTTTGAGGAACCCCGGTTGCAGCAGCGCGGATCCGAAGCGCACCAGATCCTCGGCGGTCGAGAGGTAGCCGCCCCCGGCCCATTTGTAGCTGCTGTCCACGGTCGGGGCGACGGCGAACTGGTCCGGAGCATCGCCGTGATAAAACAGCGTGCGATCGGGATCGAGCGCCCCTTTCCGATCGGCGCGCGTGTGCGTGAGGCCGAGCGGCTGGAGGACGAGTGCGTCCATGAGCGCGAGGAATTCCTCGTGGGCGGCGGACTCCATCACGGCGCTGATCACGCTCCAACCATAGGTGGTGTAGATGTATTTTGTGCCCGGCGAAGCTTCGAGCGGCTCGGCCTTAAAAATTTCTAGGCCGGCCCGCACGTTGGCGTAAGGGCGGTTGCTCAAGGCCTCGTTGCCGCGGTAATGGCGAATGCCGCCGAGATGGCCGCCGAGCTGGCGGGTCGTGATCACGGCGCCGTGGGCGGGGAAATCCGGCACATATTTTTGCACGGGCGCATCGAGATCGAGCTGGCCGCGCTCGACGAGCCGCACGAGGCCCACGGCCGTCAGCGACTTCGAAATGCTGCCGATGCGAAACCGCGTCGCGGGCGTGACCGGGTCTTTCGCGGTGAGGTTTTTGAAACCGAAGCCCTCGGACCAGACGACTTTTCCATCGACGGCGACGGCGACGGAGAGTCCGGGCACCTTGGGTGCGATTTCCTTCAGCACGATGGCGCGCGATTGCGCGATCGCCGCCGCGGTGGGAGCGGAGTCCGCTGCGAGAAGCTGCGTCGCCCAGACTAACGCGACGAAGAACAACGCGCGCTGCACCTTCACGGCACGGGCGGCACGTTCGGCCCGAAGATGCCCCAGTGAAACGTCTGGTCGAGCGCGAGCAGGCAGAGGGCGCCGACGTAGATCCACACGGCGACCAGAATGATTTTTCCCCACATCTGCTTTCGCGGATCGGAAGAATCGATCCATGCCGTGGTCGCCGCCTCGGCGGTGGCGGTCGCGGCCGGGGTCGGGGCCGGGCGGGCGGGCGACGGCCGGTTCGCACTCTGCTTCGAGGGTTTCGCGCTCATGAGGTTCGCATCGTGAAAAATTCTCCCGGCCGTGCAAGCATTGGCGCGCGGTGGGGCGGCGATGGCGCGGTTTGGCTTGTCATCGCGAGGTGCGCGAAGCGCGCCGTGGCGATCCAGCTGGAGTGCTTCGTCGCCGCGCAGGGCGCGGTTCCTCGCAATGACAAATTGAACCGCACCTCGCGCGGCGGCATCGCCGCGAATTTCCCGCGCGGGGCTTGTTTCCTGTCGGCTGGTTCCTAGGCTGACTTGCCTGTGAGTTTGCCGACCGAATTTTTTGCGCCACCCGCGGCGTCCGCGACGAGATTCCACGTCGCGCAACGATGAAAGCCGTCACCGATCCCGCGGGCGTATTGCTGCGCCGGTTGCTCCGACTTTTGCGCTGGCGGCTCTGGATTCAGGAGAAACTTCAGCCGACGGAGTGGCAGGTCACGCTGGTGTGGGCGGCGGTGGTCGGCGTGCTCGGAGCGCTGACCTCGATCGGTTTCACGACTCTGACCGAGCGGGTGCATGGGTGGTTCGGCGATGCGCGGCTCGGCGTGGTCGATTCGATGGCGCGACTGCCGTGGTGGGCCGTCCTGCTTGTGCCGGCGCTCGGCGGCGCGTGCGCGGGGGCGATTTTGATGCTGGGGCAGCGCTTGCCGCGCACGCAAAGCTCCACCGATTACATGGAGGCCATCGCGATCGGTAATGGCCACGTGCCGCGGCGCGCGAGTCTGGTAAAGTCCGCGGCGGCGCTCTTTTCCATCGGCTCGGGCGGATCGATTGGGCGCGAGGGTCCGATGGTGCAACTCGCCGCGGTCGTGGCTTCGGCGCTCGGCCGGTGGCGCAATTTCACGCCCCCGCAATTGCGCCTGCTCGTCGCGTGCGGTGCTTCCGCTGGTATCGCCTCGGCCTACAACGCCCCGATCGCGGGGTCGTTTTTCGTGGCGGAGATTATTCTCGGCACGATCGCGATGGAGAGCCTCGGGCCGCTCGTGGTCGCCGCGGTCGCGGCGACGGTGACGCTGCATGTGTTTACGACCGCGCATGTGCTCTACAAAGTGCCGGCGTTCGGCGAGGCGTCGGCGTGGGAAATGGGGCCGTATGTCGTGCTCGGCCTGATCGCGGGAGTCATGGCGCCGGTATTTCTCATTTCGCTAAAACATGCCGAGCGGTTTTTCGTTTCGCTGCGCTTGCCCATCGTGCTGCGGCTGGCGCTCGGCGGCCTGCTCGTGGGGGCCATCGCGATCAATGTCCCGCAGGTCTGCGGCAACGGCTACTCGGTGGTCGTTGAGATTCTGTCGGGCAAGGTCGCGTGGGTGCTGATCCCGGGCCTGTTCGCCTGTAAATGGCTCGCGACGATGTCGTCGTTTGGGTCGGGTGCGCCGGGCGGGGTGTTCACGCCGGCGCTGTTTATGGGCGCGTGTGTGGGACTGCTGTTTGGCACGGCGGTGCATGCGTTGTGGCCGGGCGGCGCGGTCAACCCGCTCGCGTTTGCGCTGGTGGGCATGGGGGCGTTTCTGTCTGCCGCGAGCCGCGCACCGGTCATGGCGGTCATCATGCTTTTCGAGATGACGATGAGCTACGACATCATCCTTCCCTTGCTGCTGTGCAGCGTGATCGCCTACTACACGGCGAAGGGGATCGACGCTTCGTCGCTCTACAGCGAGTCGCTTAAACGCAAGGCCGCCGCCGTGCCCGATCCGGCGCTCGGCGAGGGCCGCGTCGCGGATTTGATGCGCGCCGATCCGCCGGTGCTGCCGCCGGGGGCACGCTTCGCCGAGATCGCGCAGATGTTTCTCAAACTGCGCGTGAACAACCTCTACGTCGTTGATCCGGCGGGAAAATTCCTCGGCGTCGTGTCGATGCACGACATCAAGATCTACCTCAGCGAGCCCGATCTCGCCGAGCTCGTGATCGCACGCGACATCGTGCGGGAGGATTTCCCCCGCGTCGCCCCCGATCAGCCGCTGACCGAGGCGCTGGCAGGTTTCCTGGGCATCGTCGCCGAGCGTCTGCCAGTGGTAGATGGGGACGGCACCCTGCGCGGTAGCCTGGCTAAAAACGATTTGCTGCTCGCGCTCGTTGAAAAACGGAAAGCGCCGCCCCGGACGTGAGAAGGGCGGGTCTCTGACCTGTCCCTTTCCCGCGTGGAGGGTTCGAGGGCGGGTCGAAGACCCTCCTGCTTCTACGACTGCCGCCGCCCCGCTGCGTGACAATCCCGTGACGCCGGATCTGGCGGCTCGCGCGCGAGCACGCCTTTCGTTCATTGTCTGCCGCCATCATGCCCGCCAGCCGTCCGAAACGCCGTCCCACTCCCTCTGAAACTGCCGCCAGTGCGGCGCGGCGCGCCCCGGCTTCCGGCAAGATCGTGTTCGGCAACCGCGAGCAGAGCTGGATCGCGTTCAACCGCCGCGTGCTCGATCAGGCGCGCAATCCCGCCAATCCGCTGCTCGAACGCGTGAAGTTTCTCGCGATCGTGAGTTCGAATCTCGACGAGTTTTTCGAAATCCGGGTCGCGGGTCTGATGCAGCAGGCGGACTCCGAATCGAGCGATCTCAGCCTCGATGGCCTGGCCCCGCGGGAGCAATTGCGGCGCATGCAGGAGTGGGTCAATCAGCTCGTCGCCGACCAATACGAGTGCTGGCAGAAGGAAATCATCCCGCTGCTCGATCAGGAGGGCGTGCAGTTTCGCACCGCGGCGCAATTGAACGAGGCCGAGCGCTCGTGGGTGCGCGGGTATTTCGAGGCGCAGGTGCAGCCGGTGCTCACGCCGCTCGCCGTGGATCAGGCGCATCCGTTTCCACTGCTTGCGAACAAGACGCTGAACGTGCTCGTCTCCCTCGATCATCCCGAGACGCCGAAGCAGGAAAAAATGATGATCATTCTGCCGGTGCCGCGGAGCCTGCCGCGCATTGTGCAAATCGCGCCGACGGCCGAGGGGTCGCGGCGGCACATGTTTCTCAGCGAGATTATCAAGCTCTGCGCCGGCCAGCTTTTCCCCGGCTACGTCGTGCGCGATGCCCATGCGTTTCGCGTCACGCGCAATGGTGATCTCTACATCGACGAGGAGGAATCCGCGAACCTCCTGAAGAAAATCGAGGAGGAGCTGCGCAACCTGCGGCGCGGGGCCGCCGTGCGGCTCGAAATCGAAGACGGGGTGGACGCCGAACTGCTGACGGCGCTTTGCCGTCACCTCGAACTCGCCCCGGAGCATGCCATCAAGTTGAAGGGGCCGCTAAATCTTTTCCGCCTGATGAGCCTCTACGAGATGATCGATCGGCCGGAGCTCAAGTTTCCGCCGTTCGTGCCGGCCGACCCGACGAAGCTCTCCGCGCACAAATCAATCTTCGAGCTCATGCGCGAGCGCGACGTGCTGCTGCACCATCCCTACGAGTCGTTCACGCCCGTGGTGGAATTTGTCGAGCAGGCCGCCCGCGATCCCGAGGTGCTCGCGATCAAGCAGACGCTCTACCGCACGAGTGGCGATTCACCGATCGTGCGGGCGCTAATCGACGCGTCGATGGCCGGGAAACAGGTGACGGCGCTCGTGGAGCTGATGGCGCGGTTCGACGAGGCGAACAATATCAAGTGGGCGCGCGAACTGGAGGAAGCGGGGGTGCATGTCGTTTACGGGCTCGTCGGCCATAAGACGCATTGTAAGTGCTGCCTCGTCGTGCGGCGCGAGGGTGGGGCTTTGCGGCGCTACGTCCACCTCGGCACGGGCAACTACAATCCGAAGACCGCGCGGCTCTACACCGACTTCAGTTTGCTCACGTGTCGCGAGCACCTCGGTGCCGAGGTGGCGCAGTTGTTCAACACGCTCACCGGCCTTGGCCGCACGCCGGAGTTCAAGCATCTGCTCGTGGCGCCGTTTAATCTGCACCCGCGCATTCAAGAACTTATCGCCGCCGAGACGGCCAACGCCGCGGCGGGCAAACCCGCGCGCATCATCGCAAAGATGAACAAACTCGTGGATCCGGCGACGATCGAGAATCTCTACGCGGCATCGCAGGCCGGCGTGAAGATCGACCTCATCGTGCGGGCGACGTGCTGCCTGCTGCCGGGCGTGAAAGGGCTCAGTGAAAACATCCGACTCCGCAATATTGTCGGACGTTTCCTTGAACACTCCCGCGTGTATTACTTCGAGAACGCCGGCCAGCCGCTGGTCTTTTGTGGTAGCGCCGACTGGATGCCGCGGAATTTCTTCCGCCGGGTCGAGGCGGTGTTCCCCATTGAGGATCCCGAGTTGCGTCGCCGCATCGTTGAAGACGCGCTGCTGATCGAGCTGCGCGACAATGAGGACGCGCGCGAGCTCCAGCCCGATGGCACCTATACCGCGCCGATGCGGGCCGCGGGCGAAGAAACGTTTCGTGCGCAGAAATATTTCATGACTGCCGCCGCCCAGCGCGCGGTGCCACTCGTGGCCCCGGCCGCGGCACCCAGCGCGTAGGGGAATCGTGGTGTAGGGCGGGTCGCCGGACCCCGCCGCCCGGGGGAATAGGGACACGCGGCCAAACCCGGCTGGGTTCGTCGACCCCGCCCGACACCACGAAGCGGGTCTCAGATTCCGCAGTTTAGATCACCCCGTCGCGGTGCGCACGGACGATGGCACTTCTCCGGTGACGATGGGAACTTGAGCGTCGGAGGGAGTTGGGCTCAACCGGCCAACGGTCGGTTCTACAACAAGCCAATCGCCCCAACGCATCGGGGCGATTGGTATTACCAGCTCGCGGCGCGAAAGGTCGGCTGGAGTTCCGCGCGCGGCAGCGGCAGCTCGAGGCGCTCCACCACGCTGTCGAATAACAGCCGCCGTTGCTCGGGCGAAAGACCCGGCTGAAAGACGGCGATCCGGTAGTCGCCGTAGAGGCCTTCGGTTTCCTTTGCGGTGGCGACGCGCGTCGCCCCCGCCCGCGCCTGATCGATCGCGGGGCCGCGGGTGACGTTAAGGCCGCGGCCAATCTCGCTGCGGATTTCGTCCTTGGTGTTGATCAGGTTGGCGACGTGGCGGCCGTAGTCGTCGGCGACGGTGCTCACCCGCGCGCGCACGGCGGCGATTTGATCGACGATTACGGGTGAAATGCCAGCGCTGGAATTTCCCGCCCCGCCGCGTCCACCGCGTGCCGGCGCAATGAGGAATCTCAAGCCGTCGCCCTCGAAGCGATAGGAAGCCTGGAGCGGCAGGCCTTGGGCGTCGGCGAGGATCGCTTCGACTTGAGCGGAGGTTTCTTTTTGGAGGGTGGCGTAGTCGGCCATTAATTTTTCGACGCGGAGCTGCAACGAAGCCCGCAGCGGCGAACGCTCGCCGATGGCGGTGGGCTCGGCGACCTGCGCGAGCCCGCGGCGAATTTCCTCGGCGATGTTTTCCAACTCGGCGAGGGCCGGGGCCTGCTTGTCGGCGAGGGTCTTCAGGGAATTCGGGCGCATCCAGCCCAGTGCCTTCCCGTCGTGCGCATGCACGGCGTCGTAGAGTTCCTTCTTGAGCTGCGATTTTTTCGTCTGGTAGGCGGCGACCGCGGCTGCGACTGCCGCTGGCATGTCGTCGGGCAGCAACACGCGCGCGGGTTCGGGCGGAAAAAACAGGTAGGGTTGCGCAGAGGCGGCACTCGCGGTGGAGTCGGCGGCGGCGAGGAGTTCGAGGGCTATCTCCCGGAGCAGCCGGCGCTGCGCGGGGAGCAGACCCGGTTGATAAAAGGCGTAGCCGCGCATGACCTGCGCAATTTCGGCGGGGGAGAAACCGCGGCGCTCATTTTGGCCGAGGTTCCACTGGCGCAGGGCGCTCCAGTTCACCTCGCTGTTGACGAGATCGCGGCGGAGTTCCTCGGCAGATTTTTCGAGTTCGACGAGCTTGGAGGCCTGGCGCTGGGCGAGTTCGATTAGCGCGGTCTGGCGTGCGGCCGGGTCGGCGTGGCGCAAAAGATCGATTTGGCCGCGCAACTCGGATTGCAGGGCGACCTTGTTTTCGTGGTAGCGATCCAGCTGGGCGCGAAGCTTGGCGGAAAGCGACTTCGTGTAGAGCCGGGTGCTCAGCTGCGGATAAAACGGATCGCTGAGATAGGCTCCGAGTTCGGCGGGTGGCGAGTAACGGCCGCCCGGCGCGCTGGGACTGCGGGCGATCGCGCGACCGAGAGGCGGTGGGTTCGGCGGAAAAAAGATTGGCAGCGCTTCTTGGCGCACGAACCCCTGCCCACCCGGATCGCTCCGATCCCGGCCGCCGGACCCCGGATCGGTTTGGGCCTGAGTGGCGGCACCGAGCGACACCAGAACGAGGCAACGCACCGCTTTGGTGACGAAACTCGCGGGGCACAGCGACGGAATCTTCATGGCAACGAGGGGTGGCGGCTTGACGCGCCAAAGTCGCCGAAGTCTCGGCCGCGATCAACGCATCATTAGGGCGAACAGCCGCTCTAAGCCATAGCCCAGCAGGCCAGTAACCGGAATGGTGAGCACCCAGGCCCAAAGGATGCGCTCAACGACACCCCATTTCACAGCGCTGAGCCGCTTGGTCGCACCGACGCCCATGATCGAGGTGGAGATGACGTGCGTGGTCGACACGGGCACGCCGATCATCGACGCGCCGTCGATGATGAGGGCGGCGGTCGTCTCGGCGGCGAAGCCGTGGACGGGCTGGAGCTTCACCATCTTGTGCCCCATGGTGCGGATGATCCGGTAGCCGCCGGCGGCGGTGCCAAGGCCCATCGTGATCGCGCAGGTGACGACGACCCAAAAGGGGATATCCTTGAATTCGGCGACGCGGAGGAAGGAGGCCCACTCGGGCAAATCCTTAAACACGCCGGTGGAGGTGCCGGTGAAAAGCGCGAGCGTGATAATGCCCATGGTTTTTTGGGCGTCGTTTTTGCCGTGGCCGTAGGCCATGAAGGCCGCACTAAAAAGCTGCGCCTTGCCGAAGATCAGGTTCACCACGCGGGGCGTGGTTTTGCGCAGGATGATCATCAGGAACCACATCAGCAGCGCACCGCCGACAAAACCGATTAACGGCGAGCTAAACATCGGCAGCACGACCTTGGGCCAGAGTCCGACCGAAGCCCCCTTCTTGTCGGTCGCCGACCAAATGAGCGCACCCCAGTTGCCGCCGGCGGTGGCGAGGGCCGCGCCGCAGAGACCGCCGATCAACGCATGACTGGAGCTGGAGGGAAGCCCGAGCCACCAGGTGAAGAGATTCCAAATAATCGCGCCCGTCAGGGCGGAGAACACCGTGAGCATCGTCACGGCGTTGGCCTCCACGAGCCCGCCGCTGATCGTCTTGGCGACGGCGGTGCCGGCCATCGCGCCGATGAGATTGAAGAACGCCGCCATCAAAATCGCCTGCCGCGCGCTTAAGACCTTCGTCGAAACGACGGTCGCGATCGCGTTCGCCGTGTCGTGAAAACCGTTGATGTATTCGAAGACCAGTGCCGCCACCAGAACGAGCAGGAATAAAGTCATGGGTCAGGAAGCGGCGCCCGGGCCGTCGGCCCGGGCTGGTTGGCGAGACGCGGTCGGAAGGATCGCGCGGCGGTTTCGCGTGGCCGACATCACGAATGCTTGAGGACGATTTGCACCACGATGTTGCCGGCGTTGCGGCAGCGGTCGACGGCCTGCTCCACCATTTCGTAGAGCTCCTGTAGAATCACGAGTTCCTTGGCCTCGTAGGGTCCATGGTAAAGGTCTTTGAGGAGAGAGAGCATCACCTTGTCGGCCTCGCCCTCGGCGTATTGCAGGCGATCATTGGGCTCTCGGATTTTCTCGATCGTGGTGCCCCCGCGGAGTTGTTTCACCATGAAGACCACGGCTTCGGCGGCTTGGAGCATCAACTCCGCCTGCCGCTGGAAGGCCGCGTGCGGCACGCGCCCGGGATAGATCGAAAGGCGCTCGACGATTTTTTCGAGTTGCTTGGGAATCCGGTAGAGGGCCCACGACAGCGCCTCGATATCCTCGCGCTCCAGCGGCGTGACGAAGGTCTTGCTCAGTTCCTCGGTGACCGTGTGCCGGATCCGCTTTTCCTTTCGCCGGGTCTGAATGAACTCATCGAGCGAAACGCTGGTGCCGCCGCCCGCCGCCGTCTTCTTGAGATAGTCGGCGAACAGATCGACGCTGGTCTTCGCTTCCTCGGCTCCGGCTTCCAGCAGGTCGAAGAACTTGTCGTCTTTGCCGAACAATTTTTTGAGCGAGAGCATGAGCCGTGAGTTACCGGCGAATGTTACGATGGCGAAACATTTTTGCGTCCTAGGTTTTCCCGCGGAGCCAAATCCACAGGAAACCAATCCGCTCGCGCAGCGCCCAGGTGCTGCGCTCCAGCCCGCCGTTATCCCACAACAGGTCGGACACGAACGATTCGCCGTCGGAAAGGGAAAGATAGTTGGTGGGGCAGGGCACGGCCTTCACCCCGAAGTGCCCGAACAGCGTCATCGCCCGCGGCAGGTGCCAGGCCGAAGTGACCAACGCGATCGGCACGTCGCCGACGGTGCGATGGACCGTTTCAGCCTCTTCCTCCGTATCCCGGCCATTTTCCAATTTGCCGATGCGTTCCGCGGCGATGCCCAACGCGATCGCGGCGCGCGCAAGCTCGGTGGCGTGGCTGTCCACCGGGCCATAAGTCGGCCCGCATACGATCAGTTTGGCGTCGGGCAGCGCGCGCAGAATACGCACGGCCTCGACAATCCGCGCGAGCGATCCGGACGAGAGCCGGTTGTTGGACGTGACGCCCGGCGCGTAGCCATTGCCGCCACCCAGCACGACCACGAATTTGCACGCCGCCAGATCCGCCGGCACGACCGCGGGTGCGGCCAACTCGGGGATGGGTGGGTAGCGCATCTCCAGCGGTCGAATGAGGCTGCGGCTCACGAAACGATTGCTGAAAACCAGCAGCACCGCGAAGCCACCCACCAGCAGCCGCCGCCCGAGCCGCGCCCGCTTTGCGCTGAACAAAAGGAGCGTTCCGAGCGTCATCAGTGCCATGGCCAACGGCAGCGGCATGAGCCAGAATCCCGCGACCTTTTTTAGCCAGAACAGCATCGGCCGAACAAAAGCCGCGGACCCGCGCAGCGCGAGCCTCGGCTGCTTGGGCGCGGAGCGAATTGAAATGCGCGCGCCTTGACGCCTGTGCGAAATCATCCGATCCCTCTCGTGCTTTGCCCCGTTTCCCCATGAAAAAACTACTCCGCATTTTTGCGCTCACCGCCTGCGCCGCTTCGTTCGCGACTGCCGCCGAGACCTATAAAATCGCCGTCATCCCGAAGGGCACGACGCACGAATTTTGGAAATCGATTCACGCCGGCGCGCGTAAAGCCGAACTCGAGTTCAAGGAGCAGGGCGTCAACGTTCAGGTGATCTGGAAAGGCCCGCTGAAGGAGGACGACCGTGAGCTGCAAATTCAGGTCGTGGAAAATTTCATCGCGCAGCGGGTGAGCGGCATCGTCATCGCGCCGCTCGACAAACGTGGGCTCTCGGCGCCGCTGGAGACCGCGGTGCGCGGGAAGATTCCCGTCGTCGTGATCGACTCGGGCGTGGAGTCGAAGGCGCCCTCGAGTTTCATTGCCACCGACAATCGCGAAGGTGGTCGCATCGCGGCGCGTGAACTAGGCAAGCTGCTCGGCGGCAAGGGCAACGTGATCATGCTCCGCCTGCAGGTGGGCTCGGCCAGCACCGAGGAACGCGAGGAGGGGTTTCTCGAGGTGATGAAAAAAGATTTCGCCGCGATTAAGCTGCTCTCCACCGACCAGCATGCCGGGCCCACCCGCGATACGGCCAAACGTGCGAGTGAGAATCTACTCAACCGTTTCGGGCGCCAGGTGAACGGCGTTTACTGTGTCAACGAGTCCTCCGCGGCCGGCATGTTGCTCGCCTTGCGCGACGCGGGCCTTGCGGCGGGCAAGGTGAAGTTTGTTGGTTTCGATTCCGGCGAGACGCTGAACGCCGCCCTGCTGGCGGGCGACATCCAGGGCCTCGTGGTGCAAAACCCGATGAAGATGGGCTACCTCGGCGTGAAGAACATGGTCGCGATCCTCCGCGGAGAGAAGGTCGGGGCCCGCATCGACACCGGCGTGGGCTTTGTGACCAAGGCCAATTTCAACTCCCCGGAAATGGCCGAGATCGTTCGTCCGCCGCTGGACAAGTATCTGAAGTGATGACCGCGCCCGCGGTGGCCCTGCGGCTGAAGGGCATTCAGAAAAGCTTCGGCGCGACCCGCGCTCTGCGTGGCGTCTCGCTGGAGATCGCGGCGGGCGAGGTCCACGCGATCATCGGCGAAAATGGCGCGGGCAAGAGCACGTTGATGAGGATTCTCAGCGGGGCGCATGAGGCGGACGCGGGCACGATGGAACTCGGTGGGCAGATTTACGCTCCGGCCGATCCGCACGACGCCCGCCTGACGGGCGTCGCGATGATCTATCAGGAGCTGAACCTCGCGCTTCAGCTGAGCGCGCAGGAAAATATTTTGCTCGGGGCCGAGTCTGCGCGCGGGGGTTGGATCGATCGGGCGGCGTCGCGCGAGCGGGCGCGGGCGGCGCTGGCGCAACTCGGTCATGAGGCGCTCGACCTCACGCGCCTCGCGGGGTCGTTTTCCATCGCCGAGCAGCAAATCATCGAGATCGCGCGGGCACTGCTCACGAAGCCGCGCGTGCTGATCATGGATGAGCCGACGAGCAGCCTCACGCAGGCGGACACCGAGCGGTTGTTTGCGACCATCGGCCGGCTGCGCGCGCAGGGCGTGAGCATCATCTACATCAGCCATTTTTTGGAGGAGTGCCGCCGTATCGCGGACCGATTCACGGTGCTGAAGGACGGCGAGACCGTGGGCAGCGGCGAAATGAAATCCGTCGGTCTCGACCGCATCGTGACGCTCATGACGGGCCGCGAGGTAAAGGACCTTTATCCGCGCACCGAGCATGGGCTCGGCCACGTGGTGTTGGAGGTGAAGCAAGCCGCCCTGGCTCGTTTTGTAGGTCGGGGTTTATCCCCGACCTCGGCGGTCGGCGAAGCTCCTGCGGTCGGGCGTGGAGCCCGACCTACCTCCACGCTGCAAGTTCGCGCCGGCGAGATCTTCGGGCTTGCCGGCCTCATCGGCGCCGGCCGCACCGATCTGCTCCGCGCAATTTTCTCGCTCGAAGAACTCGAGGCGGGCGAGGTCCTGGTCGTGGGTTCGCCGCCGGTGGCGCCGACGCCGCGCACGCGGTGGGCGCAGGGCGTGGGGTTCCTCAGTGAAAATCGCAAGGAGGAGGGCTTGATGCTCACCCAATCCATTGCGGATAACCTCACGCTCACGAAGCACGCGACCTTCGGGCGCTTCGGCTGGATCAATGGCCGCCGCCAGCGCGCGGCGGCGCAGCACTGGATCGACGAACTCCGCGTGAAGTGTCGCGATGCGCGGCAGCCGATGGGCGAACTCTCGGGCGGCAACCAGCAGAAAATCGCTTTTGCGCGATTGCTGGAGCACCCCGCTAAAATTTTCCTCCTCGATGAACCGACGCGCGGCATCGACGTCGGCAGCAAAGCCCAGATCTACGAACTCGTGGGCAAACTGGCCGCGGCTGGGAAGACCGTGGTCGTCGTGAGCAGTTACCTGCCGGAATTGCTCGGGCTGTGTGACACCATCGGCGTCATGTGCCGCGGTGAACTCGCTGCCGTGCGCCCCCGCGGCGAGTGGACCGAGGCCGCGATCATGCGGGTGGCGACCGGTGCCGCGGGAAATTTTTCCGATGCATGACGCGGTGAAAAAAATCCTGACCAAGGCCGGGCCGTTCCTCGGCTTGTTTGTCGTGGTGGCGCTCTTCTGGATCGCCGTGCCGCTCGACGACGACAAGCACCAGGTCTTTCTCTCCTATCATAATTTCAAGACGATCTTCACCCAGACGGTCATCGTCGCAATCGGCGCGCTGGGGATGACGATCATCATCGTGAGCGGCGGCATCGATCTCTCGGCCGGGTCGAGCATCGCGTTTACCAGCGTGGTGGGCGCGCTGGCGATTCGAGCTGGGTTCGGTTCCGTGCTGGTGCTGGTAATCACGATCGCGGCCGGCGGTCTCGTCGGCCTGATCAATGGCGCGCTGGTCGCAGGACTGCGGCTGGTGCCGTTCATCATCACACTCGGCACGCTTTGTATTGTGCGGGGGGCGGCTCAGCGCCTCGGCAACAACCAAACCGTCAATTACGACGCCTCGCCGATCAACAACTGGATGACCACGCCGGATCCCTTCAGCAAGGCGCTGCCGCCCGGCGTCTGGATTACGCTCGGGCTGGCGGTGCTGACCGCGGTGTTGCTGCGCCGCACGGTGTTTGGCCGACATATCTTCGCGCTCGGTTCCAACGAGGCGACGGCGCGGCTTTGCGGTATTCCCACCGCGCGCGTCAAGGTGGCGATCTACGCGCTGGGCGGATGCTTTTTTGGCCTCGCCGGTTTGTTCCAGCTCTCTCGGCTCCGCGTCGGCGATCCGACGGCGGCCGTCGGGCTCGAACTCGACATCATCGCCGCGGTAATCGTGGGCGGAGCTAGCCTGAACGGCGGCATCGGCACGATTCTGGGCACGATGATCGGAGCGCTGACAATGGCGGTGCTCCGCAATGGCTCGCAGCTCATGGGTTGGGAAAATTCCGAGCAACTCATGATTATCGGCGTGGTGATTATCGTCGCGGTTTACATCGACCGGCTGCGGCAGGGGAAACAGGCGTGAGGCCGGCGCGGGAATTTTTTGCACGATGAAGCGCGTTGTTCTCCAATACGGTCGCGCGGATCTCGCGGTCGAGTTGCCGTCGGACAATGTCACTGTCGTCGAGCCGCGCTTCGTCCCGGGCTTGCCCGACGAGGAAGCGGCGTTTCGCGCCGCGATGCGCGCGCCGATCGGCCGCCCGCCGTTGCGCGAAATCGTCCGCGCGACGGATCGCGTGGCGATTGCGATTCCGGATCACACGCGACCGCTGCCCCGCGAGCGATTGCTGCCGTGGATCTTTGCGGAGCTGGCACATGTGCCGGCGGAAAATTTCACGATTATCAACGGCACGGGCACGCATCGCGCGAACACGGCGGCGGAGTTGCGCCAGATGGTGGGCGATGGCGTGTTCGAGCGCTATCGGATCATCAACCATGATTCGCGCGATCCGGATTCATTGCGTCGCGTGGGGAGCACCTTCGATGGCCGGCCGATCGCGCTGAACCGTGCCTACGTGGAGGCCGACCGGCGCATCGTGATGGGATTTATCGAGCCGCACTTCATGGCGGGATTTTCGGGTGGCTACAAAGGCGTGTTCCCCGCCGTCGCCGATCTCGAATCGATCAAGCACTACCACCGCGCGCAGGTGATCGCCGATCCGCTCAGCACCTGGGGCGTGCTCACGGGCAATCCCACGCAGGCGCAGGTGCGCGCGAACGGCGCGGTGCTGCCGGTGGATTTTCTCGTCAACGTCACACAGAACCGCCGCCGCGAAATTACGGGATTCTTCTGTGGCGATGTGATCGCGGCGCACGATGCGGGCTGTGCGTTTGCGAAGCAGACGGCGATGGTCGCGTGCCCGCAGGCGTTTCCGATCGTGATCACCTCGAACAGCGGATTCCCCCTCGATCAGAATCTCTATCAGGCCGTGAAAGGCATGTCGGCGGCCGCACAGATTGTGAGTGCGGGCGGGCTGATTCTCACCGCGGCCGAGTGCGGCGATGGTTTCCCGGATCACGGCAGCTTTAAGAATTTTCTTTTCGGCCATGCCTCCGCGCCGGCGATGCTCGACACCATCGATCGTGCGCCGGCGCCGATCGAGGATCAGTGGCAGGTGCAGTTGCTCGCATTGATTCTCGTGCGGGCGCGGGTGGGGCTGCATTCGCGAATCGCGCCGGACGAGGTCCGCCGCGCCCACCTCGAACCCGTGCCCGAGATTGCGGCGCGAGTCGCGGAGGAGCTGAAGCGCATCGGCCGGGATGCGCCCATCGCCGTGCTGCCCGAAGGACCAATGACGATCCCTTATCTGGCCTAGCGCTGCGCGGATCTTTCGCCTCGTGGTTCGACCTTGCCAACGAGCGGGGCGAGGTCACCGATTTGTCGGCCAAGGGAACCCGCGTGCGTGACGGCAGATGTTGCCCGTGCGTGGGTTCGCGTTGGAAACCCCGCCTATACCTCGTTCTGAAAATGAAAATCTCCGCCCTGCTCGCCGGCTGCCTTTTTGCCGCAACCACGTCGGTCGTCGCCGCGACCGCACCGAAGAAACCGAACGTGGTCTTCATTGCCATCGACGATCAGAATGACTGGGTCGGCGCGTTCGGTGGCCATCCGATGGCGAAAACGCCCAATATCGACCGGCTCGCCGGGCGCGGCACGGTGCTGCTCAACGCGCATTGCCAAGCTCCGCTCTGCAATCCCTCGCGCACGAGCCTTATGCTCGGTCTGCGCCCCACGACGACCGGGATTTACGGTCTCGCGCCGTGGTTTCGCACGCTCCCGGAGTGGAAGAATCGCGTCTCGCTGCCGAATTACTTCAAGGCGAACGGCTATCACACGCTGTCCACGGGAAAGATTTATCATGGCGGCGCGGGCGCTCCCGGTGCCGGCGCGGGCAAGGCGAAAGGGAAAAGCAAGGCCGCCGTCGCCGGCTCTGCTGCCGCCTCGGAGCCGGAATTCGATGTCATCGGCTCCGCCGGCGGCGTCGGCGCGCGGCCCGAGAAAAAACTCATTGGCGGCACCCCGATGGGCAACAACCCGCTCATGGACTGGGGCGTTTTCCCCCACAAAGACGAGGACAAGGGTGACTACCAAGTCGCGAGCTGGGCCATCGATCAGATCAAGTCGATGCCGAAGGATCGGCCCTTCTTCCTCGCCGCCGGATTTTTCCTGCCGCACGTGCCAATCTACGTCACCCAAAAATGGGCCGACCTCTACCCGGACGACGACTCCATCCTCCCCGTCATCCAGCGCAACGACCGGGCCGACACGCCTCGCTTCTCCTGGTATCTCCACTGGAATCTGCCCGAGCCCCGCCTGAAGTGGGTCGAGGAAAACAAGCAGTGGCGCAATCTCGTGCGTAGTTACCTCGCGGCGACGAGCTTCGTCGACGCGCAAGTTGGCCGCATCACGCAGGCCCTCGAGGAGGCCGGTCTCGCTGACGACACGATCATCGTCCTCTGGGGCGACCACGGCTGGCACCTCGGCGAGAAGGGCATCACCGGTAAGAACACGCTCTGGGACGTCGGCACGCGCGTGCCGCTCGTCTTCGCCGGTCCCGGTGTCGCGCGCGGCGGCCGCAGCACGCAGCCGGCCGAGCTCCTCGATATTTACCCCACGCTGGTCGAACTCTGCGGTCTCGCCCCGCGCACTGATCTCGAGGGTCTCAGCCTCGTCCCGCAGTTGAAAAACGCGCAGACTCCCCGCGCTCGCCCCGCCATTACCAGCCACAACCAAGGCAACCACGGCGTCCGCAGTGAACGTTGGCGCTACATCCGCTACGCCGACGGCACCGAGGAACTCTACGACCACACCACCGATCCGCATGAGTGGACCAACGTCGCGCTGCGCCCCGAGCATGCCGCCATCCTCGCGGAGCACCGCCGCTGGCTCCCGACGATCGATCGCCCGCCCGCGCCCAACAGCGCGAGCCGCGTCCTCACCTATGATCCCGCCACCGACGAGGCGATCTGGGAGGGTAAACTCGTCCGCCGCTCCGATCCGATCCCGGAGTGACCTTCGCGGCCTCACGGCTACCTCGGCATTTTATACCAACGTCCTGTGACAATCGGATGTAGGTCCGGCCGGTGGCCCACTGCCGTTGAGTTAAGGTCCGAAGCCGGGTCCCTTCGTAGGCTAGCTCGCTCGCGAGCGCTCCGACTGTTTGCGACCAGAGCGCTCACAAGCGAGCTGACCTACAAAACCAAAGGCCCTAACTCAACGGCAGTGGGCCGGTGGCCGGGCACCCGCCCGGCGGGCGGGCCTACAACGTGAAAGGCTGAGTTTCACGGGCGATTGGTAGGAGCCAGGAAAGTCGCACGGCGCGCATGGCCGCGGTCGTGGCCAAGTTCGATCAGGTGCAGTAGCGGTGGCGCGGTGCGCGTCGGCCGTTGCGGCCGGCAGTCGGCGCGGGAATTTTTCCGCTAGCAGCCTGTCCGGCTTGGGTGAAGTATCAGTTTAGATCCGACAGGCTGCTGAGGATTACGATTCGCCCAGGTTGCGGCGGAGAATGGCCGCGAGGGCGGACGGATCGCGCACGGTGATTGTTTTCGGCGAGACGGTGATGAGGTGCAGGTCGCGGAGTTTGGCGAGGGTGCGCGAGAGGGTCTCGCTGCTGGTGCCGAGTTCGGCGGCGAGGACGCGCTTGGTTCCGGGGAGTGCGATGGGGCCACCGCGATCCGGATGGTGTTTCACGAGCCAGTTTACCAGCCGGGTTTCGACGTCCTTGAGGGTGAGATCGTCGAGCATGCCGACGAGCACGCGGAGGTGCGAACTCATCGAGCCCAGCATACGCATCGCGAGATCGGGGCGGCGGCCGATGAGCGCGAGCACGGGGATTTTGGGGATCAGTAATACGGTGCTCGATTCGACCGCGCGGGCATCGGCCGGATAGCCGGTGGGCGAGGCGAGGGCGGCCTCGGCGAGTGAGTCGCCGGTGCGAAAAACGTGGATGACCTGCTCCTTACCGGCGGCGTTGACCCGGTGGACGTTGATCGCGCCCTGCTGGACGATGTAGAAGCCCTCGGAAGGAGCGCCTTGTCGGAAGAGGTATTCGTCCTTTGCCAGCGAGCGGCGCACACTGAAGGCCGCGATTGCGGCGAGATCCTCGGCCGACAGGCCGGCGAACAACTGGCAGCAGCGCAACATGCCGACGAGCCCCGTAAACTTGAGGTCGGCGGCGCGAGAAGTCGTGGACATGCCCGCCCACCCAAAACGCTCGACGGTGCCGAGTCGCGCGGAAAATGCGCGCAGCGATTTCTTGGGCGCAAATCAGGTTTTGAGCGACCGCCGGTTTGAAGGTAAGCGGTAATTCCTCCACAGCGTAGCCAAGATCCGGCGGCGGTGATAAGAAGAGCGGATGCGAAAATTCGCCGCCCCGAACTCAACCGCGTGGAGCGGCAGCAAAATCGTGAGGAGTGAAGTTGGCGGCGGTGCGATT
>JANOAF010000077.1:0-2310 GCA_031411015.1 Opitutaceae bacterium
AGCGCGGTGTTTTTCGTCGCGATCGGCATGCAGATCGATGTGGGCGAACTCTGGCGTGCGGGTGGTTTGATCGCGGGCATCGCGGCCTTCGTGCTGGTGGCGCGACCGCTGGCGGTGACGACGGGCCTCGCACTGATCGGGACGCCGCTGCGCGAGGGGCTGCGGACGGGACTGACAATGACGCCCATCGGCGAATTTTCCTTCATCATCGCGCAGATGGCGGTGGCCGCGAAGCTGGTGCCGCCGCGCTTTTATCCGCTCGCGGTCGGGGTGTCGTTGCTGACGACGCTGGGCGCGCCGCTGCTCACGCGGCGGGCGGAGAAAATCGCGGATGCTCTGGCGGACTGGGAGCCGACGTGGGTGAAAGTGTGGCTGGGCGCTTATCACCGCTGGCTGGAGCGGCTGCAGGCGAGGCAAGCGCGTAACGTCCTCTGGCAACTCAGCCGGAAGCGCCTGCTGCACGCGGCGGTGGGCGTGCTGTTCGTGTCGGGAGTCGTCGTCTTCGAAGGCCAGATTTTTTCGATCATCGCGGGCTGGATCGGGCCGGGCAAACTGCCCCCCACCGTGCTGCAAATGGGCCCGTGGATTGGGACGGCGCTGCTGATTATCGCGCCGCTCTTCGCGATTTGGCGCAACGCGACCACCCTCGCGATGATCTTCGCGGAGGTTTCAACCCGCGGGCATCCCGAGGGGGAAAGCCGCCGCCCGCTCGTGGAGACCGCGCTGAAGATCGCGTCGGGCGCATTGATGATGGTGTGGCTGGCGGCGATTTTGCCGCTGGAGAACACCGCGCCGCGCCTCCTGATTGTCAGTGGCGTCGTGGCCGTGGCCGCCCTGCTGCTGCTCCAGCGCAAGCTCGTCCGCTGGCACAACGAACTGGAAGTCGAACTCCTCAGCGTGATCGATGCGGGCGAATCGAAGATGACGGCGACGACCGCGCCGTGGCTCCAACCGCACCAAGAGTGGAATCTCCACATGGTCGACTGCACGCTGCCGGACCTCGCCGACTGTCAGGGGAAGCGGATTTTGGAACTGGATTTGCGAACCAAGTTCGGCTGCTCGGTCGTGGGCATCGAGCGGCAGGGCTTCATGATTTCGCTACCGCCGCCGGACACGGTGCTTTACCCGCGCGACAAGGTTTTGCTGATGGGCACGACCGAGCAAGTGAAGGTCGGGAAACATTTTCTCGGCGCGGTGTCGGGCGTGCCGCTGGCCGACTCGGTGTTTGCGGAGGTGCAGATGGCGGCGGTCGCCGTGCCGGGCGGGAGTCGAGCGTCGGGTCGCATGCTGGGCGAACTCACGGCGGCGGAAACCCATGGCGCGCAGGTCGCGGGCATCAATCGCCGCGGGCTCCGCATCCTCAACCCCAAGGCGCAGGAGACGCTGCGTGCGGGCGACGAGATTCTCATCCTCGGCACGCCGGTGCAAATCACGCGGTTCAAGGCATGGCTGCGCGAGCAGGTCGAGGCAGAGCCGGTGTCGAGGGGCTTCTAATGGACAAAGAAAAAGCGCGCCGAAAGGCGCGCTCGTGAGACTTTAACTTGGCGGGGAATCCGGCTTTCAGCGGGTGCTGTTAGCCGCCGGCGTCTCGGGCTTTTTCGGCTCAACCGGTTTGGCGGGCTCGGGCTCTGGATCATCCTTGGTGGATTTTTTGAACTCTTTGATCGACTGACCGAGGCCCTTGGCGAGACCGGGGAGTTTCGAACCCCCAAAGAGAACGAGCAAAATCACCAAGACAATGATGAGTTCTGGCGCGCCAAGGCCCATAAAGCCGGCGAAGAAAACAGTGGTCGAGCACATGATAGAACGAAGGTAAGCCGCACCCTCGCTCTGTAAAGCGGCAAATCGATTTCAGGGCGCAAGCCACACAACCTCGTCACCGGGTGCCGGTTCACCGGCAACGATTTTGGTCCCGAAGGTGCGGCCTCGGAGATAACGTGAGGCGCGCAGCCGCGCGGTCTCACGCAGCGCAGGCGTGCGGGCCAGCAATTCGGCGCCGTCCGTGAGCGCGTCGGCCGGCGCATCGGACGCGACCTCTAAAATCGCGAATCCCTGCGTGCGGTCCACGGCGATGACGCGGCCCACGATCAATCGAGGGCTGGGCAGCAAGGCTCCATCGGCGAGAATAGCCGGGGCTTTCGAAGCCGACGGTTTGGCCGATGGATTCGCACAGCCGCATAACAATGAAATCGCCGCCAGCAGGGGAAGCCAGCGGGCGGCGGAGTTCATTCGCTGGGGGGCCGAGATCCCGCAGCTGGCTTCGGCTTGGATGGCATGTAGCCGCGAGCGTGAGCGAGTGGGCTGGTCCAC
>JANOAF010000078.1:0-37230 GCA_031411015.1 Opitutaceae bacterium
ACGCGCTACAGTTTCGCCGAGGGCCGGCTGAAAGGTTTCACCGCCGGCGTTTCCGCCCGCTACGCCCGCGGCAAACCCCGCGCCGCCGTCGTCATCTCCGGCGTCGAAGTCCTCCCCGCGATCAACACCGACGACTACGTCCTCACGAACCCTTTCGTCAGCTATCGCCGCAAGATCGGCCGGCTCAACTGGACGCTCCAACTCAACGTCAACAACATCTTCAACGTGAAGTCCGATCAGGGCAACGGCTACACGTGGACCCGCTACACCGAACCGCGCCAATACGTGACGACGGCGACGGTGGCGTTTTGAATTCAGAGCGTAGCGGCTCGACGCCGCGCGCCAAATTACCTAAAGCGGTGTGACACGGCACTTGTCGGGGGTTCTCACGCCAACACCCTCGCAAGGATGCGCCTGCGCCCCAGCGATTCCGTTTCCGCCGTTGCCGAGATGCAGGGGCTCGACGGTGCGTTTTCGTTTGCCGAAAAACTCCTCCAGAAAATCTGGCTCCGCGGCGACTTTGATCGGGCAGCGGCGGCAACCACTGATAGCCGCCCCGTGCGTATCGTGCATCCGGGAAAATGGAATCTCCTTGGTGGTCCGGATTTTCTCGGGGCTCGCGTGCGCATTGGTCATGCCGCCACGCGCGACCTCGTCGGCGATGTGGAGCTGCATCTGCGCGCTAACGATTGGCACGCCCACGGTCACGCCTCCGATCCGGCCTACGCCAACGTCGTGCTGCACGTCGTGCTCTTTCCGCCGGAAAAAAATCAGCCGACGCTCGGCACGGATGGCGGAGAAATTCCGATGCTCGTGCTTTTGCCGCTGTTGCATCGCGCACTCGAAGAATTCGCGGCAGATGAAGCGGTCGAGTCTCTCGCCGACCGGCCGCTGTCACGTGTGACCGAAGAACTCGGCCGGTTGCCCGCCGCCGAACTCGCCGTGCTGCTCGGACGCCATGCGGCGACGCGCTGGCGGCAGAAGGTTCATTTCGCGCGCCTCCGCTTGCAGCGCCTCGGCTGGGAAGCGGCCTGCCACCACACCGCGCTCGAGATCCTGGGCTACCGCTTCAATCGCGCACCGATGTTGCGGGTCGCGGGCAAACATCCACTCGCACGTTGGGCGGACGGCGGGGTCGATGCCGATGCCTTGTTTGCCGCGGCAGGAAATTGCTGGAGCCTGCAGGGCGTGCGCCCCGCGAATCACCCTCGCACGCGATTGCGACAATATGCCGCGTGGACAAAAGCGCAGCCGGATTGGCCGATGCGACTGCTCAAGCTCGCAGCATCGCTCCCGGCCCTCGCCACCGACATAACCAGTGCGGGCAGCCGCGAGATTCGGCGCACTCATCAGTTTCCGAAACTCCGCACGCAGCTCACTGAGGAAATTTTCGGCGATGCCGTCGGCGGCACCCGGCTCGACAATCTCGTTTGCGACGGATTGCTCCCGCTGCTCTCGGCCCACACGATGCGCGACCAGCAGGGCCTGTGGCACCATTGGTTCGCGGGCGATTTCCCACCCTCGATCACGGGCGGCTTGCGCGCCCTCGGTTTTTTCGACGGCCGCGCGCATCCGGCGTGTCACGGCAGCGCCCAGGGATTTCTGGGCTGGCTGATTGAAAACGAGGCCAAGTAACAGGCACTGGCCCGAGCCCACCGGGGCGGGGGGCTTGACAAGATTTTGGGCGACTAGCTACGTTAGCCGACTCAATTCAACTCACTTTTCAAAAAGTGGGCCCTGTGGCCCGCTTTTTTTTTCCCATTTCACACGCCAAGCACCTATGAGCAGCGAAATTCTATCCGTCCTGGAATACATGGAGAAGGAAAAGGGCATTCCGCGTGCGGACATGATTGCCACGATCGCGAATGCCCTGAAGACGGCCGCACAGAAAGGCGTAAACTCCGGTCAGGAGCTAAAGATCGACATCAATCCGAAGAACGGCCAGCTCCACGCGTGGGCGGTCATGAAAGTCGTGGATTCGGTCGGTAATCCTAAGACCGAGATTCATGTCGAGAAGGCGCAGGCCGTTAAACCCGGCTGCGCCATCGGCGATATGATCGACAAGGAAATCGATCCTTCGACCCTCGGCCGCATCGCGGCGCAGACCGCCCGGCAGGCCGTGATGCAGCGGCTCCGGCAGTTCGAGAAGGACCGCATCTACGACGACTTCAAGGATCAGGTCGGCAACATCGTCACGGGCACCGTCCGCCGCCGCGAGCGCAACGATCTCTTTGTCGATCTCGGCAAGGCCGAGGCGGTCATGCCCGGCAAGGAGCAGGTCCCCGGCGAGGAATACCAACCCGGTGAGCGTATTCGCTGCCTGCTGATGGAAATCGAGAGTTCGCCGCGCGGTCCCGAAATCATTCTCAGCCGCGCGAGCCCCAAGTTTGTCCGACGTCTCTTCGAACTCGAAGTCACCGAGGTCGCCGACGGCACCGTGAAGATTGAGGCGTTTGCCCGCGAGCCGGGTTACCGCACGAAGATCGCCGTCACCAGCACCGATCCCAAGGTCGACCCGGTCGGCGCGTGCGTCGGCGCCCGCGGTGCCCGCGTGAAGACCATCGTCCGTGAACTCGGCGGCGAAAAGATCGACATCATTAAATACTACGCGGACCCCCGCGAGATGATCATCGAGGCGTTGAAGCCGGCCGTGCCGCGCGAAATCACGCTCGATGAGAAGAGCCATCGTATCCTCCTCAAGGTCGCCACTGACGATCTCGCCGTTGCGATCGGACGCAAGGGCCAGAACGCCCGGCTCACCTCTCGCCTGATTGGCTGGCGGCTCGACATCGAGGAATTCAAGGCCGTCGGGGCCGATCCCGAGGGTGACGCCAAACGCAAGCTCGTCGCCGCGCTGGGCATCGCCGATGGCCTCGCGTTGCGCTTGGTCAAGGCAGGCTTCGTCTCCCTCGAACTCTTCGACGGCGTTGAGGCGGGCGATCTCGAAGGCTCCGGTTTCAATGCGGAGGAAGCGTCCGACATCATCGGCCGCGTCTCCACCCGTGCCAAGTAACTCAGTTTTTTCTTCTACGACTACCGCTGCATGAGCATCCGCATCCACGAACTCGCGAAAGAGCTCCACTTGGAAAACAAGGAGCTCATTACGCTCCTGAAGGAGCGTAAGATCATCGCCGCGGATGTGAAGTCACCCTCGAGCACGGTCGACAACATCAACGCCTCGGCGTTGCGCGACGAATTCGCCGATCGGATTAAGGCGGCGGCACCGGCTGCGCCCACGGAACCGGTCGTCGTCGCCAGCCCGGCGCCCGAATCCGGACCGCCCAAGGTCATGATTCCGACCGGTGTCTTCGTGAAATCGAAGATGGACATCGATCGCGAGAAAGAGGTCGCAGCAGCGGCTCGTGCCGCCGCCATCAAGGCTGCCTCCACCCCCGCGCCGGTTGCGCCTGTTGCCGCGCCCCGCCCGGTCGCCGCACCCCAGCCGGCCGCTGCTCCGCGTTACGTTTCGGCTCCGCCGCCCGTTTCACGTCCGCCCGTCCCGCCGCCGCGCTCTGTTTCGTCGCCGGTCGCGCCCACGATCAGGCCCGCGGCTCCCGTCTCGGCCCCTGCTCCGATTGCCTCACCGGGGATCCGTCCCCCGACGACACCTCCAATCGCAATCGCGCCTGCTGCCCCCGTGGTCAGGTCGAACACGCCGCCGCCGATGCCGCCGCGCGTTTCCGCACCGGCGGCCGTGATGGCTCCTCGGCCGCCTCCACTTCCGGGCACCACGCCGCCCATTCCGCCGGCGACTCCCAGTGCCGCCGTCGTTCCTCAGATCACGATTCAGGGTGACGTCAAGATTCTCCACCTCAAGCCGCCGATCGTCGTCCGCGACTTCGCCATCGCGCTTGGATTGAAGCCATTCAAGCTCATCTCCGAGCTGAACCAGCTGGTTGGCTTTGCGGCGATGAATTCCAACATCGACGAGGCCGTCGCTCAGAAAGTCGCGGAGAAATACGGCTTTACTCTCGATATCAAACACCGCGGCGACGTCGCCGCCCAGCAGGCCGCAGCCAAGGAAAAGAAAGAAAAGAAACCCGCCGAGGACGAAGCCAAATTTTTGGTCACCCGTCCGCCGGTCGTGTGTATTCTTGGCCACGTTGACCACGGCAAAACTTCGCTGCTCGACGCCATCCGCAAGGCCAACGTCGCCGCAGGCGAGGCTGGTGGCATCACGCAGCACATCGGCGCGTATCAAATCGAATTCAACGGCCGCAAGCTCACCTTCCTCGACACGCCCGGCCACGCCGCCTTCACCAAGATGCGCGCGCGCGGTGCCAGCGTCACCGATGTCGCCATTCTGGTCGTCGCCGCTGACGACGGCTTCATGCCACAGACCGACGAGGCGCTGAAGATCGCGCTCGCGGAAAAGCAGAATCATCCCGAGCGCTTCGCCCTCATCGTCGCCGTGAACAAGATGGACGTGAAGGGCGCAAATCTGGACCAGGTGAAAAACCAGATGCAGCAGCGCAACATCGCCCCCGAAGACTGGGGTGGCGACACGATCACGGTGCCCGTGGCCGCGATCAAGGGCCAGGGTATCACCGAGCTCTTGGAAATGATTTTGCTCCAGACCGACGTGCTTGAGCTCAAGGCCAATCCCAAGGCCGAAGCCAGCGGCGTCGTCATCGAGTCCGAGATCGACTTTGGTCGCGGTCCACTCGCCACCGTCATCGTGCAGCGGGGCACGCTGCGCGTGGGCGACGCCATTGTGAGCGGCGGGAATTTCGCCAAGGTCCGCGCGATGTTCGACGATCAGGGCGCCAACGTGAAGGAAGCGCCCCCCGGCACGCCGGTCCGCGTGATCGGCTGGACCGGCACGCCGGAGAGCGGCGCGACGTTCAGGGCGGTGAAAAATTCGCGCGAAGCCGAAAAAATCGCCGAGGAAGAACAGTTGCGCGTCAAAAAAGTCGCGACGACCGCCGCCGCCGTGCCGAAGGAGGTCTCCGTCGAGACGCTTTTCGCCAACATCGCCGCCACGCAGGCCAAGGTCCTCAAGGTTATCATCAAGACCGATGTCTTCGGTTCCTCCGAGGCCGTGCGCAACATCCTCGAAGGCATCAAGAGCGCCAAGGTCTCGCTCGAAATCGTTTCGATCGAAGTCGGCTTGGTGACGAAGAACGACATCGCGATGGCCGCCTCCACCGGCGCGCTCGTGATTGGTTTCCACACCAAGCTCGAAACTGGCGTCACTCCGCTGGCCAAACACCACGGCGTGCGCCTCGCGAGCTACGACATCATCTACGAGATGGGCGACAAAGTCCGCGAGATGATGGCCGATCTCCTGGATCCCGATCTTAAGGAAACGAAGACTGGCGCCGCGGAAGTCCGTCAGGTCTTCCCTCTCGCCAAGGGCTTCGTGGCCGGCTGTCTCGTCACCGAGGGCAAGATCAACCGCAACGCCTCCGCCCGCCTCCGCCGCGGCAAGGAAATCGTGCACGAAGGCAAGATCGGCACGCTCAAGCGCTTTAAGGACGACGCCAACGAAGTCCGCGCCGGCCTCGAGTGCGGCATCAAGCTCGACGAGTTCAACGGCTACCAGCCCGGCGATGTCATCGAGTGCTTCGAGGTGCAGAAGGTCAGGGCCGCGCTGTAATTTTCGATTTTTGATTTTTGATTCTCGATTGGCTAAAGTGGCTACCCGAAAATCGAAAATCGAGAATCCAAAATCGAAAATCAGATGAGCAACCGCACCATCCGCGTCAACGAGCTCATCCAGCGCGAGCTCAGCGCCATCCTCCGCAAACTTTATCAGGCGGAGGCCGTCACGATCACCATCGCGGAAGTGCGCGTCTCGCCGGATCTGCGGGACGCCCGGGTGTTTGTCGCCGTCATCGGCGATGAGGAGACGGAGGAGAAAAAGCTCAAGTGGCTGCGCTCGAAATCGGCCGATATCCGCGAGGAACTCAGCCGCCGCATCGTCCTGAAATATCTGCCCAAATTCGAGTATTTGCGCGACAGCTCGGCGGTGCGCGGCTCCCGCATTCTCCAGGTGATCGAAGAAACCGAGCGCCCTCCTGTCCGGAAAACGACTTCCTGAGCGTCGCTGTCGTGGAAAAATATTTTCCGGAGCTCTCCGCCGATTTTGCCCGACTACTTGCCGCGCTCGCCGGTCGCAAGATCGCGGTGGTGGGCCACGCGCGGCCGGACGGGGATTGCATCGGCTCCCAAGTCGCCCTCGCCCGCATACTGACCGCGCGGGGCTTCGACACCATCTGCGTCAACGCCGACCCCGTTCCGCGCCGCCTCCTGTTTCTCGTCGGCGACATGAAGTTTTTCCGCACCGACGACGTGGTGAACAATCCCGAGGATCGCGCCGCGATCTTTGTCGACTGCGCCGATCACGCCCGCGCGGGTGAACGGCTGAAGGCGCACTACCCTGCCCCCGCCGCCGTCATCGATCACCATCTCTCGAACATCGGTTATGGCGCGGCCAACTTGGTGGACAGCCGCTCCGCCGCAACCTGCGAAATCCTCGCCGGCGTTTTCCTCGACAACGGCCTCCCCATTGACGCCCAGAGCGCGCAAGGCCTCTACACCGGGATAATGACCGACACCGGGCAGTTCCGACACAACTCGACCTCGCGCCGCTGTTTCCTCCTCGCCGGCGAACTCGTGAGCCTCGGCGCCAATCCCACCGAGGCGGGCTACGAAGTTTTTGAGCGTGAGTCGGAGGGAAAGCTCCGTCTCCTCCAGCATTTTCTCGCCTCGCTGCAGCGCGAGTGCGGTGGCCGCGCCTGCATCGGCACGCTGTCGCCGGGAATCTTCGCGACCACGGGTGCGACGTCCGAGGACACCGAAGGCCTCGTCGATTACGCAAGGTCCATCGACGGCGTGGACATCGGCGCGCTGATCGAGGAGCGACCCGACGGCACGTTCAAGGGCAGCCTCCGCGCAAAGGACCCGATCTACCGGGTTGACTTGATCGCAGCGCAATTCGGCGGCGGCGGCCACGCCTGCGCCGCGGGCCTCAATGTGAAAATCAATCCGGAAAATTTCCGCGCCCGCTTCGTCGCCGCGATGGCTCGGAGCATTGCCGCAGCCGACGCCACCCGGAATCAATAACGCGATGCTCCTTCCACCCAGAGAAATGGAGGGCATCCTCCTCGTCGATAAACCCAGCGACCACACGTCGCACGACGTCGTCGCGCGCCTCCGCGGCAAACTGAAGATGAAGCGCATCGGCCACGCCGGCACGCTCGATCCGATGGCAACCGGCCTGTTGATCATCCTCGTCGGCAAAGCCACGCGCGTCTCCCAATACCTGATCAGCCTCGATAAGGAATACGAGGGCACCATCGAACTCGGCAAGGTGACGGACACGCAGGACGCTGACGGTGAGATGATGGAGACGCGCCCCGTGCCGGCCTTCACCGAGGCGGAGCTAAAGGCCGCGGTCCAATCCTTCCACGGCGACCAATACCAGAAACCGCCGATGTATTCCGCGATCAAGATCGACGGCGTGCCGCTCTACAAAAGCGCGCGCAAGGGCGAGGAGATCGAGCGCGAGGATCGCTTCATCCGCGTGATGGAGTGGGAGATCACGCGCTTCGGGCTGCCGCGTTTCGATTTTCGGATGCGCGTCACCAAGGGCACCTACGTCCGCACGCTCGCGCACGACCTCGGGCAAAAGCTCGGCTGCGGCGCCCACCTCGCCGCGCTCCGGCGCACCGCCACGGACAAATTCAATGTCGCCCAAGCGCTCACCCTCGATCAGATCAACGCGCTCACGCTCCCGGAAATCGAGAAGCGCCTGATTGCACCGCGCGAAGCGGTGCCGAGCCTCGCGCTATAGGCGCGGGGTAATTTCGGGCTGCGCGGCAACGGATCGGTGATGAATTTCCCCGCCCAAATCGACGCATTGGAGAACGTCGCGCTGCCCACGCGCCCGCTGCACCTCGCGATCGGCATGTTCGACGGCGTTCACCTCGGCCACCGCGCCGTGATCGCCGAGGCCGTGCAAGCGGCGAGGGCCGACGGCGGGCTCTGCGGGGTGCTCACGTTTTGGCCCCACCCGAGCGTGTTGTTTCGACCCAGCGAACCTACGCGGATGATTCTGACCAAGACCGTCAAGGCGCGGATCCTCGCCACCCTCGGCGTCGATCTGGTGATCACGCAGCCGTTCACGCCTGAATTCGCCGGCGTGGCGGCGGAGGATTTTTTACCGTGGCTCCGCGCACGGTTGCCACAACTTGCCGCGGTCTACGTCGGCGAAAATTTCCGCTTTGGCCGTGGCCGGCGCGGCGATGCCGCGCTCCTCTCTGCGAGCGGTCGCGAGCACGGGGTGCGCGTCACGAGCGCGCCGCGCGTGAACCTCGCCGGCAGCCCGATCAGCAGCACGCGCATTCGCGCTCTCCTTGAGGCTGGCGAGATCGAGGCGGCGAACGCGTTGCTCGGATACAGTTATTTCGCCGAGGGCGTCGTGACCGGCGGCAAGCGACTCGGCCGCACAATTGGTTTTCCGACGCTCAATATCCCCTGGTCGCCCGATGCTCGACCGCGACTCGGCGTTTACGCAGTGCGAGTCGCAGGCTCTAAATCCGCCACTCCCCTGCCCGCCGTCGCGAACTTCGGCCTGCGCCCCACCGTCGAGCAGAGCTCAGAGCCGCGCCTCGAAGCGCACCTGCTCGGCGAGTGCCCGTTTGGCAAAAACGACTTCGTCACCGTCGAGTGGCTCCACTTCCTCCGGCCGGAAAGGAAATTCACCGGGCTCGACGAACTGCGTGCCCAAATCGCCCTCGATCGCACGGCGGCGGCCGATTTTTTCGGGACGTAACGTCTGGTCCCGATCACAGGATTTTTCCTTGCGCTGCGCACCGGTGATGGCGTTACTCCCCGACCTCAGATTTGGGGACCTTTAGCTCAGTTGGTTAGAGCGTTTCGTTGACATCGAAAAGGTCACTGGTTCGAGTCCAGTAAGGTCCACCATCTGTGTTAGTAATGGGAAAATGATGATTAACGAAAAATATCGTGCATCGTTTTTTGGATAGATACACCACGAGTTACAGCAAGTGCGCCGTAGTTGATCCCGATCCAACCCGATCTCCAGAAACCCCACCTCCCACCGCTTCGCAATCTCAGAGCACGTTTGCCTCAGCACTTCGTCTTGGCGCTCCCGCGAACCCCTCGCCCCAGCGCGGCGAACGTTCGATCCGCACGACGAACGCAAGCAACGGACACCCTCTCGCGACTTGGCGTGCATCGAACGGGCCCGAACCCCGCCCCTACCGTTCAAGGCCGCGTCCGCTCGGGCTCGACGCGAATCAGCCAGCTCCACGTTTTACCCGGCGCGAGTTCGATAAGACCGACGCGTTTATTGAAGGAGTTTTGCACGCCGACAAAGGGCTCGGGGCAAAAGAATCCCTCGGCCGTGCCGCCGTAGAGGTTGAACTGGACGACGGGCGCGGGAGGCACGGATTGCGCGTGATGACTGACGCGGACGGCCAGCCCTACCGCGTCCGCCACCCGAAACCACGGGTCACCCACGTAGCCGCCGACGGAGACCGCGGGCATCGCCTGAGAATTTTTCAGCAGCACGGGCGGGACAAAACTTCGCTCCCGCGTCGCGCCGCTCGGGGTCGTGTCCGCGCCGCGCAGATACTCGACGCGCGACGGACTCTCCAGCGTGATGCCTTCCACCGGCGACCCAGCGACGAGCGGCACGGCCAACGCGAGGTGGTTTCCAATCGAAAAAAACATCGGCGCGGTGTTGTCGCCCACAGCCTGAACCACGTGCTGCAGCTCGACGCGGCCCGCTGTCACACGGTAGATCACCCGCATTTCGAATCCGAAGGGATACTGCTTCCGTGAGTCGGCATCATCGGTGAGCAGCACCTCGACCCCGGCTTCGGAATCGTTCGCCCAAGAGCGGAGCACGCGCCACGGCTTCAAACGGGCAAAGCCGTGCTGCGGCATCGCGTAGCGCTTACCGTTATAGTCGTAGGCGCTTTCAATTTTGCCGTTCATCGGCTTGGCGCCAGCGGGAATGCCCGAGCCGACAGCGGGCCAGAGAATCGCCGCCTTGCCGCGAAATCCCTCCGCCGTTTGATAGCTGCGGCCGCGATAGAGCAGCTCGATCCAACGGCCCTGAAACTCGATTCGCAGACTGGACAGTTCGCCGCCTTGCGTCGGCGCGACGGCGGCTTCGATCCCGGCCGCTGCGTCGCGCAGGACGACGAGCCGGATTTTTTCATCCGTCGCCGCCTCGTGCACGGAGTAGCGCGCCGTGCGACCGGCGGGCTCGGCACCAACCGCACCCACCCCGAGCGCCGCGAAGAACAGGCCACACTGGGTCCAGCATTTCATGCGTGAATCTGTTTTCCTCCAGAACGCGGGTAAAGCGACTCTCATCGAACGTGGGCCTGCGTCACTCGGCGCACGCGACCATCGCCCTTGGTCATGATGAACAGGTCTTTCGTGTGTTCGTCATAGCCGATGCGAAGGTGAACCCGTGCCACGTGCGACAGCGTCTGGAGGTTCGTGACGGCGCCATTTTGCATGATGTTTAGCTCGTAGATCGTGTGGTCTGACAGCGTCTCATCCATGTGCATGAAAAATAAACGACCCGTGACGATGTCGCCGAAAATATAACTGTGCTGCAGGTCCTTGATCGGGCCGTCGTAGACGAAACCGCCGCTGATGGCCCGGCCATCGGCGTGATCATACTGGCCATGAGGAGGACGGTAGCCCTCGAGTTCCGCCGGTGTCGCGGCGCGGACGACCTTGGCATCCTTCAAGACGTCGATGAAGGTCGTGCCCTCGAGCTGGTTCCACCCGTAGTTTCCGCCTTTCTCGATCAGGTTCACTTCCTCGGCGTTGCTTTCGCCGATATCGGAAAGGATCAGCCGTTTCCCGTAGGACAGATCCCAGCACATGCGGTGGGGATTGCGGAAACCATAGGCCCAAATTTCCTTTCGCACTTTCGGATCGGGGTGATTGGCGAAGGGATTGTCGCGCGGGATGCCGTAGTGGCCGTTGGCCGAATTCGTGCCCCTCGGATCAATGCGCAGGAGCGTGCCGAGCAACGAGCGCGGGTGGTCGGCCAGCTGAGGCATCTTCATGTTCACCGCACCGCCCTCGCCCACGCCGATGAAGAGTAACCCGTAGTCGGGGTCTCGCTGGTCAGTCACGGGGGCGAACGCGATGTCACCCCAACCGTGGGTGGTGGACGGCATCTTGCCGCGGAGGACTTCGCGCCGCGGACCGACGAAGCGTTCAGCCCCGAGATCGGTCGCGTGCCATTCCGATACCACCCAGTGCAGCGTCGGAAGTTTGTTCTCTGTCAACGTGACGCTCTCGTAGAAGTCGTCGTTGATCGCCGATTGTTTTTTGTCGGCCTCGGCATGCGTGGTGTAGACGAGTCCGTTGCTCAGAAACTCCGGATGAAACGCAAAGCTGCCGAGCCCGGTGCCGATTCCCGGCTCAAAGACGAAGTCCGGGAGTTTGTCGCGGAGGTCCAGATAGACACTGATCTTCCGGTCCTTGACGCGGTAGATGACACCCATCTGGTCGCTGATGAACGTCGCGCCGTCCTTTTTCGGACTGGTGCGCAGCGTGGCGATGCCCTTGTCAGGCCGGCGATTCGGGGCGAGCGGGATTTGCACGAAATCCTCCAGCTCGATCACGAGGCCGGACTTTTCCACCGGCGGGATCAACCGGGTCTCGGGGCCGGTCGGCTCTAGGCTGATCGCGAAGGGCTTGAGTTTGGCCACCTCGGTCTGGCGGTCGACGTAGGCGAGAATCGCCACGATTTGTTCCTCGGGCAAAACCTCAAACGGCGGCATTACGACCTTGTAGCGCCGGAAGAGCGCGTTCGCGCGCGGATTTTCCTCGGCGATGACCTGCGCGGGATTGCGGATGTGCCGCAGGAGCTCGGCGCGGGTGAGAATATCGGTGACACCGCCGAGCGGTGGGCCGATGGCATCGCCACCGACGAGATGACACGACGCGCAGAGCTGGGTGAACAGCGTCTGGCCCTGCGCCAGCGTGGGCTCGTCGCGCGGGTAATTCTTCGCGGACCGGGCGGATTGCGGGGCGGTCGGTTCAGCGCCGAGCACAGCGACGGCGATGGCGATGGCGCAGCAACCAATGAGCCGGCGGCTGGCTCGGATAAATCTTGGGGCGGGCATGGGAACTGAAACGGAAACGGCAATTCACGGGAAACTCGATTTCAAATCGTTGGTCAGCAGCTCGGAGTCGGAAAAGTTTTTCCGAGGGGGCCACGTCGAACGAAAGGTGGCTTCGCTCGATCCGTTCGGCTGCGCGGTCAGGCGATGGGAAGTCGCATCGGCCAGGAGAAGGCGAGCGGCGCAAATCAGGTTTTGCGCATCCGCTCAAACTCACGGGCGGGACGCCCGTGTCATGTGGCATGGTCGTCCCGCTCCTGTCTTCACACCGTTGGTCGCTCGAAACCTGACTGGCGCCCGAAGGCGAGCAGCGTCGAAGTTCGCGGTTGGCGACAGCCCATGGGACGTGCTACGGATCGCCGCATGAAACCTTTCCCTTTGGTGCGAGCGGCGGCGATTCTGATTTGGCTCAGTGGGGCGCTGGGCGCGGCACCGGTGCCGGTCTATTTTGGCACCGGAGGTCCGGGAGCGAAGGGTATTTACCGCGCGACGTTTGACCCGGCGAACGGGAAGCTCACGGCGGCGGAGCTCGCGGCGGAGATTGGCTCGCCGGGCTTTCTCGCGCTGCATCCCGACGGGACGAAACTTTATGCGGTGGCGAATTTCCCCGGCGGTCCCGGTGCGGTCGGCTATCGCATCGCCGCGGGAGGCGCCCTCGAAATGCTCAACTCCGCGCCCATCGGCGATGGTGGCGGGGCGCACATCGCGGTGCATCCGAGCGGAAAATTCCTGCTGACCGCCCAATACGGCAACGGTTCGACGGCGCTATTTCCCCTCGATGCGCAGGGGAGGCTCGGCGCGGCGCAGGTAACGAAACACACGGGCGGCTCGGGCGTCGTGAAGGATAAGCAGGACAAGCCCCACGCGCACTACTGCGGATTTTCGCCCGACGGACGATTCGCGCTGGTGCCGGATCTCGGCATGGACGGCATCGTCATCTACCGGATCGATCTGGAGAAGCCGGCGCTCGCGCCGCACGGCTTCGCGGCTTCGGTGCCGGGCGGCGGTCCGCGGCATATGAAGTTCTCGCCCGACGGAAAATTCATTTACCTGCTCAACGAACTCGCGTTGTCGGTGACGACGTTCGCGTGGGATGCGGCGAACGGCACGGCGAAACAACTCGCGACGGTCGCGGCTCTCAGTGAAGCGGCGAAAGGAAAGGAGACGCACAACTCGGGGGCCGAGATCGTCGTGCACGCGAACGGACGCTTTGTCTATTCGTCGAACCGGGGGCACGACACGGTGACCGTTTACCAGGCCGATCCGGCGACGGCGGCGCTCAAGGTCATTCAAGTCCAACCGGTGCGCGGGGCGTTCCCCCGCAATATCAATCTCTCGCCGGAAGGCGGCTGGGTGCTCGCGGCCGGGGCGGACTCAAACACCGTGTCGGTGCACAAGGTCGATCCGGCGACGGGCGAACTGACGTATCAAACCAAGAGCGTGATCAACGTGCCGGCGCCGATCTGCATTTTGTTTGGCAAGAAATAGTCGGAGGCAACGCGAGGCTGCGAGGGGACGGTTTTTGGCTAACCGGCGGGGGCAATTTACCGCGACGATAAAGGTCTCGACTGCAATTTTTCGGCAGCATCGGGGTGTTGCGCGCGCAACTCGGTTTTCTCACCGGAAACTTGGGCGGGATTGAAGCGTCGAAACGGGGGCTGCGGACTGCCTCCCTTCATCAGCACCCCCGACGGGGCCGCTAAAAGTCGGCCCATCACGCCATGCACCATGTGGAAATTCGTCATCCGAATGTGTGTTGCTCACACTTTCCTGTGGGTGACTAAGTCGTCATCACCTTCTCCACCCATCTACCGTTACCACGTCGCACTCTCACGGCGCTAACGGTAAACCCACGTCATTCCCCTCGCTCTTCCGCGTCCCATGAAACGGTCATTCCTGCGTCCCCTCACACTCCCCGCACTTTTCGCCGCGTCGGTCGCCCACGGGCAGACCATCGCACCGGCACCGGCCTCTCCACTGGGGTCGGCCGAACCAGTCATCGAACTCTCTCCGTTTGTCACCACCGTCGGTTCCGACAAGGGCTACGTCGCCACCAGTTCGCTGGCGGGCAGCCGCGTCAACACGCCCCTGAAGGATATCGCGGCGCAGATCGACGTGCTGACGCCCGAGTTCCTCAACGACATCGGCGCCACCACCATCGACGAAGCCGTCGTCTTCAGCACCAACAACGGCGGTCCCAACGACCAGAACACCGGCCCGAATGCCGGCATCACAACCACCCGTGCGAGCGGCCGCGCCCGCGGCTTCGACGCCGTCAGCAACTCCACCGACTTCTACGCGACGAATCTCCCCAGCGATCTCTACAACATCGAGCGCATCACCATTGCCAACGGCCCGCAATCGATCCTCTTCGGCCTCGGCAATGCGGGCGGCGTCATCGACACCTCGACGAAACGCGCTCTCTTCCGCCCGAGCAACGAACTGGGCCTCCGCGTCGATAACAACGGTTCCTTTCGTGGCACGATCGACCTCAACCGCGTGCTGGTGCCGAAGAAGCTCGCCGTTCGCTTCGCCGCCGTCCGCAACGAAAACCAGAGCTACGTCGAAGACGCTTTCAACCGCCAGGCCCGCCTCTTCGGCGCGCTCACGTGGAAACTCACTCCGACCACGACGCTCCGCCTTAGCACGGAGCGGATCGGTCAGCGCGCGTCCAATGCCAGCAATTTCCTCGCGCAGGATTACGTGAGCCCGTGGGTCGCGGCGGGCCGGCCGCTCTTCGATAACTCCACCGGAAACGCCGCGATCACCGCGACCGCGTTTCCCCTCCTGAACCGCAATGCGAACGCGCTGCGCGTGTTCTCCTACGGCGGCGCGGCGACCTCGGTTTTGGTCTGGAACGGCTCCGGCCTCACGCGTGGTCCGCACCAGCTCGCCGGCGCGGTCGACACCCGCGATCCCGGGCTGGCCGACAGCGCGATTTATCCCACCGACCGCGACGTCCGCGTCGGCGGTCGGCTGAATGTGCTCCACGGCAAAGTGCTCCGCGGCGCCGTCGAGCAGAAGATCACGGACACCTTGTTTGTGGAGCTCGGCTTCAACTATGAGGCGGTCGCGGAGCTGCTGGGCGGATCGTTCGACAACGCCGAATCGATTAACATTTTCGCCGATCCCAACCGCTTCCTCCCGGGCGGCAGCACCGCTGCACGCCAGACCGCGCTCAACCCGTATGCCGGCCAGCTCTACATCGAGTCGTTTCCCAGCGGGAGCGAGGTGCGCAATGTTACGAAGGAGGTCCGGCTCACGACCTCCTACGAATTCGATTTCAAAAAACACTTCGGCAACGTCGCGCGCCATTTGGGCCGGCACCGCCTCGCCGCGCTGGCGTCGATGCGCATCGACGAGGATCGCTCGCAGGCTTCCCGCGGGATGATCCTCGGCAATCCCTCGTTCGCCACCGGCGATTTGCTTAACAACAGCCGCTTCCTGCGCTCCCGCTTCTATCTCGATCCAGCGAGCGGAACGTTTACCGCCCGCGCCCTACCCGGCGGCGGGGGCGACGCCCGTTTGTTTGGGCCGTGGACCTTCACGGATTCGGTCCGCAACGAGACGTTTCAAGCGACCATGTTTGATCACCCGGCCGGACGCTCGTCGGCGACGGGCGGCTCACGCAAAGACATCACGACCGGCATGCTCGCGCTCCAAAGTTTCTTCCTCAACGACCGCCTCAACCTCTTCGCCGGCCGGCGGGTGGATCAATTCAAGAGTTACCTCATCGCCCCGTCCGCGCTCGTGCGCGGCGACCGCCTCACACCCGGCGACGGCCAGGGCCTGTATGTCCCGCTCTCCCGCGCCGCCTTCGACAAGACTCCGGCACTCGACGACAGCGGCACGACGTTTTCTTACGGCGCGGTTGTCCACCCGACCCGCTGGCTCTCGCTCTTCGGCAGCCGCTCCAACAACTCCGGCCTCCCGCCCGGCTTTCTCGATCCCGACAACCGCCAGGTCCCCGGCATCTTCAGCCGGGGCCATGACCTGGGCTTCAGCCTGTCCGCGCGGGAGGACGCGATTTCGCTGCGGGTCAACTTCTACGAGGAGGAACAGCACGCGTTGATCGGTGATGCCCAGGACGTGCGCACAGCGGCCGCAGTCGTTGAAGAGCGTCTCCGTGGCACCGATCGCCCCGTCGGCATCGCCCCCGTGCCCGCCGACGGCTACGATCCGGTCACCCGCGGCAATGTCTACCGCTCCGTCGAGGACAAGGTCGCGAAGGGCATCGACGTGACGCTGGTCGCCCGCCTCACGAGCAACTGGGATGTGCGCGTGGCTGGCGGCCAGCAGCGCACGCGTGTGTTCAACAAGGGTCTCGATTTCGGCACGTGGACGGCCCGGCGCCTCCCCGTGTGGCAGCAGTTCGGCGGCCTCGGCTGGGACAACGTCGCGATTTCCACGACCGACCCGCGCACCGTGCACCAATATTACGACCAGCAGATCGCCTCGGAAATCCTGCGCCAACAGCTGCGCAACAACCTCCCGCGCTTCCGCCAGCGCGAATGGCGGGCGAGCCTGTTCACCAACTACCGGATTCGCGAGGGCACCCTCAAAGGCCTGAATTTCGGCGGCGGTGTTCGCTGGCTCGACCATACGATGATTGGCCTGCAGCAGCGCGCGTTTCCCGGCGGCACCACCGGCGACGACGTGACGAAACCGATCTTTGGCCCCGCGCAATTCGCGGTCGATGTCCTGCTGGGCTACAGCGGCAGGACGAAGGTGATCGCGGGTCACAAGATCGGTTGGCGCGTGCAGCTGAACATCCGCAATCTCCTCGATCACGATGACCTTGAGCCCATCCGCGCAAATCTCGGCGGCGGCGTGCTCGACTGGGGACGCACCCCGCCACGGCAGATTTCCCTGACGAGCACCTTCACCTTTTGAGCCTCACCATGAGTATTCGCCCCGCGCTCGTTCTCGCCCTGAGCGCGCTCACGCTTGGCGCGGGGCAGCGCGACGTGCGCGCGGCCGCGCCGCCGCCGCGCCCGCCCAACGTGGTCATCATTCTCGCCGACGATCTTGGTTTTACCGACGTCGGTTTCAACGGCGCGAAGGACATCAAGACGCCGCAACTCGTCCGCCTCGCCGCGACCGGCATGCGGCTCGATCGCTTTTACGCCTGCCCCGTGTGCTCACCGACGCGCGCCGGCCTGTTGACGGGGCGCTGGCCAATTCGTTTCGGCCTGATGAAGGCCGTCATCCCGCCGTGGTCGGACTTCGGCCTACCGGCTGCGGAGACGATCTTGCCCGAGTTGCTCGCCAAGGCCGGCTACGAGCGGCGCGGCATGGTCGGCAAGTGGCACCTCGGCCACGCGACCCAAGCAATGCTGCCACCGCAGCGCGGTTTCACGCACTACTACGGCCACTACAACGGCGCGATCGACTACTTCACGCATGAACGCGAGGGCGAGACCGACTGGCACAACCGCAACGAGACGGTGAAAGAGCCGGGGCACGCGACCGATCTCGAGGCCCGCGAAGCCGTGAAGTTTATCGCAGGCTCCCCGGTTGGAAAACCGTGGTTGCTCTACGCCGCCTTCACCGCGCCACACGATCCGCTCCTGCCAAAACCCGAGGACGCGGCCAAATATCCGCAGCTCACCGGCAAGCGTCGCGACTACGCCGCGCTCGTCGACGGCCTCGATCAGGCCGTCGGCCGCATTCTCGCCGCCGTCGAGGCGCGCCCCGATGCGGACAACACGCTCGTGCTCTTCATGAGCGACAACGGCGGACTCCGCGCCCACGCCGACAACACCCCTTGGCGCGACGGCAAATTTTCCGTCTACGAAGGTGGCATCCACGTCTGCGCCGCGATTCGTTGGCCCGCCGCCGGTCTCGCCGGCGGTCTCAAGTCCGACGCCATGCTCGGCTACATCGACATTGCTCCCACCCTCCTCCGTGCGGCCGGCGCACCGTGGCCGAACGGCGGACGCGCCTTCGACGGCATCGATGTCCTACCGATTCTCCAGCGCAAAGCGCCCGCACCCGAGCGCCCGTGGTATTCCTACTTCGCGCAAGGTGGGAATCCTCCCGGAGCGTCCGTCATCCGCGGCGAGTGGAAACTCGTCCACGTCGGCGGCGATGTTCTTTCTAGCAGAAAGTCTCAAAAACAGGAGCTCTACCGCCTGAGCACGGATCCGCACGAACGCACCGACGTCGCTGCCGAGCATCCGTCCGTCGTGCGCGATCTCGCCCAACTCCTCGCAAATTTCGGCACCCTCCAACCCGCCGGCGGCGTCGCCGAATACGGCGAGGGTCGCACGGGCTACAAGGCGCCCAAGGACTGGGTCATCACAAAATAGCCGCACCCGCTGCTCCATGAAATCCTCCACTCCGTTTCGTTTCTGCGCGATTCTGCTCGTCGCCACCGCTGCGGGAGTCGCGTGGGCCGCCACGCCAGCGCGCCCCAATCTCGTCGTGTTTCTCACCGACGACCACTCGCGCGCAGACTCGTCCGTCTACGGTTCGACGGACGTGAAGACGCCGAATATGGAGCGCGTCGCGCGCGCCGGGTTGACGTTCGATCGCGCGTTTGTCGCGTCGCCGAGCTGCGCCCCGAGTCGGGCCGCGCTCCTCACGGGTCTGGCGCCGGCGCGCAACGGCGCGGAGCCGAACCACGCGAAGCCGCGCGCGGATATCAAGAAGCTCCCGGCCTATTTGCAGGAACTCGGCTACGAGGTTGTGGCGTTTGGCAAGGTTTCTCACTACCAACACACCGGCGACTACGGCTTCGATCACTTCGCGCACGACAAGTATCACGAGGACATCGCCGTCTCCGCTGCGCTCGCCTGGCTTCGCGCGCGCAGGAGCGACAAGCCGCTCGCATTTTTCGTCGGCACCAATTGGCCGCACGTGCCGTGGCCCGAAACGGGCGAGGGCTACGTCGCGGAAAGCGTCACGATCCCCGCGAACCACATCGATACGCCGAAGACCCGCACGGCCCGCGCGCGCTACTACGCCGCCATTGGCCGGATGGACGCCGAGCTCGGCGAAGTGTTTGACGCGGCCAATGCCGTGCTCGGCGCGAACACGTTTTTCCTCACCACGTCGGACCACGGCGCGCAATGGCCGTTTGGCAAATGGAGTCTTTACGACGGCGGCATTCGCACCCCGATGATCGCGGTCTGGCCGGGGAAAATCGCCGCCGGCCTGCGCACGTCTGCGATGGTGAGCTGGCTGGATATCTTGCCCACGCTCGTCGCCGTCGCCGGTGGCCCGGCGCCGCAGGGGCTCGACGGCACCTCCTTCGCGGACGTGTTGCGTGGACAAACCGACCAGCATCGCGAAAAGATTTTCACCACCCACAGCGGCGACGGTCGCATGAACATCTATCCGACCCGCAGCGTGCGCACCGCCGATTGGAAATATATCCGCAACCTGCACCCCGAATTCTACTACTCAACCCACGTCGACATCGCCCAAGCCAGCGACGCGGGCGGCTACTGGGGCAGCTGGGACGAGAAGGCCAAGCGTGACCCCGCCGCCGCCGCGACCGTGCGCCGCTACCATGAACGGCCCGCCGAGGAGTTGTTCGATCTCCGCCGCGATCCGCTCGAGCTGAAAAATCTCGCCGGCGATCCCGCGCACGCCGCCCGCCTCGCCGCCCTCCGCGCCGACGTCGATGCGTGGATGAAAGCGCAAGGCGACGAGGGCAAGGTCTACGCCGAGCCCCGCTTGCTCACTGATCCCGCCCGCGCTGCGCCTCCGGCGGCCGCGGGCAAAAAGAAAAACAAGTAACTCCTCTTCACCATGCGCACCCGACTCAGTCTGCTTGCCAGTTTCCTCTTTTCACTCGCGGCCGCGTTGGCGGCGACGCCGCCCGAGAAACCGAATTTTCTCCTCATCATCGCTGACGACTTCACTTTCAGCGATGTCGGCTGCTACGGCGGGCAGGCCTACACGCCGACGATCGACGGTCTGGCCAAAGACGGTCTGCGCTTCACGCGGTGTTTCCAAGCCGCACCGATGTGTTCGCCGACGCGCCACGCGCTCTCCACCGGCATGTATCCCATCAAGACCGGTGCCTACCCGAACCACACCTTCGTCTCGCGGCCGAACACCATCAGCATCGCGCAGCGGTTGACGTCGGTCGGCTACCGCGTCGCGCTCTCCGGCAAGCGCCACATCGGCCCCGAGGAGGTTTTGCCCTTCGAGTATTTGCCGGACCCGCTCGACGACAAAAACCATCGCAACTTCCTCGCTTCCGCCCGCGCCGAGGGAAAGCCCTTCTGCCTGGTGCTGGCGTCGCACAATCCCCACTCACCCTGGACGCTGGGCGACCGGTCGCGCTACGACGCCGCGAAGCTCCGCCTGCCGCCCGGCTGGCCCGACACGCCCGAGACGCGCGAGGAACTCCGCAACTACCTCGCCGAGTGCACTGTCCTCGACGGCGAGGTCGCGACGGCCCTCGCGTTGTTGAAGGAAACCGGCGCGGACAGAAATACCGTCGTCGTTTTTCTGAGCGAACAAGGAACTTCACAGCCCCGCGCCAAATGGAATCTCTACGACCGCGGCATCCAGAGCGCGTGCATCGTCCGCTGGCCGGGCGTCGTCCAACCGGCCACGACCACCGCCGCGATGGTGGAATACATCGATGTCCTGCCGACGTTTTTGGAAATCGCCGGTGCTCCCCGCACCGCCGACCTCGACGGCCGGAGTTTCCTCCCCGTGCTGCGCGGCGAAGCGAAGGCGCACAAGGAGTTCGTCTTCGCGCAATACACGAACCGCGGGGTCAACAACGGCTCCGACCACTACGGCATCCGCTCCGTGCGTTCCGAGCGCTACAAATACATCTGGAACTTCACGCCCGACGATCCCTACGCGAACGCCTCGATGAACAACGAAACCTACCGCAGCTGGACGCGCGCGGCGGCGGCCGGCGATGCAACCGCGAAAACCGCCATCGCCCGCTACCTCCACCGCGGTGAGATCGAATTCTACGACGTGATCGCCGACCCCGAGGAATTCAACAACCTCGCCGCCGATCCGAAGCTCGCGGACGAGCGCACCCGCCATCGCGCGCAACTCGACGCCTGGATGAAAGCCCAAGGCGACCGCGGGCAGGCCACCGAAATGGAAGCGCTGCAGCACATGAAACGTTACGTTGAAGATCCGGGTGCGGAAAGCGGAGCGGCCAAGCAGAAGAAAAAAGGGAAAAAGTAGACGAACGCACAGACGAGAAAACTTCTGCGGGAACGAACGATTCTCTCTCGGAAACCCCACGCGCGCCTTCGAGAATGCCACCCATGACCCGATCGATGTTCAGTCTCCGCTCCTGGTCCATATTCGGTGGGCTCCTCAGTAGCGTATTCCAAGCCGCGCCCAGTTTCGCGGCCGTTCCGCCCGCGCCGCCGAACGTGATTTTGATTCTCGTCGACGATCTCGGCTACGCCGACCTCGGGTGCTACGGCGCGAAGGATATTCGCACTCCACATATCGACCGAATCGCCGCCGAAGGCAGCACGTTCACCAGCTTCTACGTTGGCCAGGCCGTCTGCACCGCCTCGCGCGCGGCACTCATGACCGGCGCGTATCCCAATCGCATCGGAATGGGCGGTGCGCTCAACCACACGAGCACTACCGGCCTGCATCCGAGCGAGCAGACGCTGGGCAATCTCTTTCAACAACAGGGCTACGCCACGGCGATCGTAGGCAAGTGGCACCTGGGCCACCGGCCGCCGTTCCTGCCCACGCGCCGCGGATTCGACGAATGGTTCGGCATTCCCTATTCCAACGATCTCGGCCCGCTCCACCCCGTCACGCCCGGTCTGCCTTCGCTGCCGCTCTACGATCAGGAGAAAATCGTCGAACTCGATCCGGACCAGGCGCAGTTCACCGCGCGCTTCACGCAGCGCGCCGTCTCGTTCATCGAGCGCCAACGCAACCGGCCCTTCTTCCTCTACCTCGCCCACGTGATGCCGCACGTCCCGATCTTCGCGTCGGAAAAATTTCGCGGCACCAGCGCTCGCGGCCTCTACGGCGATGTCGTCCAGGAACTCGACTGGTCCGTCGGTGAAATCATGGCGACGCTCCGCCGGCTCGGCCTCGACGAACGCACGCTCGTGATCTTCACGTCGGACAACGGCCCGTGGACCTCCTACGGCGACCACGCCGGTTCCTCCGGCCCGCTCCGCGAAGGCAAACTCACTGCCTTCGAGGGTGGCCAGCGCACGCCGTTTATCGCCCGTTGGCCCGGGCACATCGCCGCCGCCCGTTCGAGCGACGCCTTGCTCGCCGCCATGGATGTGCACGCCACGCTCGCGCACCTCATCGGCGCGAAGCTGCCTGCGGTGAAGCAGGACGGCCTCAATCTCGCGCCCCTGCTGCTCGGTCAACCCGGCGCCACGGGGCGAGAGGAGTTCTGGTATTACTCCACCGACGAGTTGCACGCGGTGCGGCAGGGCGACTGGAAACTGCACGTCCCGCACGACTACCTCGCGCTCGTCGCCGCTCCGGGCCGAGGCGGAAAGCCGTCCAATTTCGGCCAAATCCGACCGGGCGCTTCCGGCGCCATCGCCAACTCCGGACTGCTCGGCATCGCCAGTCGCCACGGCTACAAATTCACGCCGATCGGGGTCGCACTCTACAATCTCAAGGATGATCCGGGCGAAACCCGCGACCTCGCCGCCACGCACCCAGACATCGTCCTCCGCCTGCAGAAAGTCGCCGCCGCCGCCCGCGCCGACCTCGGCGACGCATTAACCGGCGTCAAACCAACGAACGCCCGCCCCGTCGGTATGGCGCCTTCGGAATTGCCCGCGAAGAGCCCGACGCCGTGAAGTCGGATGAGCGCGGCTTCGCTTCGCGGATCACGCGCCCGCTAATTTTCGGCGGTATTGGGGAGGCCAACCCCGCGCCACAAGCAGATCCATCGGTCGTATTGGAAATGCGGAGTTCAACGCCGGTGAGATCGGAGATGATGCGTGCCGTCGCAGAGCGCACCCGCTTTCGAGCGCTTATAGCAATCGCCCGATGCTTTTCACCTGTAGGTGCGGCCGCTGGTCGGGCTCAACGGGCCAACGGCCAGTTCTACAACAAGCCATTCGCCCAAAAGCATCGGGCGATTTGGTGCAACAGCCGCAGAAGGAAACGGTCTCGGTCTTTTCAGCCTTGAACATTGTCGGCGCGAATCTCGTCCCCTTGTGCGAACCGTCGCAGAACGGCTGAGTTTGCTCCGTCCACCAGCGCACCACGCGCAAGTTTTCCGGCTTCGACGTTGACCGCATACGGAGATCTCTGGGCGATGAGCGGCGCGTTCAGGGCCGCAAGATCGCAGTCAGCCTCCCGCAGTCCTAGGTGGATTCCTCCCACCCGAAGTGAAAATAACTGCGCCGCGGGAGAAGCCTGCTGCGCGCGCGCGAGGCAGGCTGATCATTCCGGAAAATAGAATCCGCGAGTGTTTCGAAGCCAACGGGCGATTTATCGCGGCTGACAACGATCCCACGTTGGGCTCATCCCCCCACTGCCGCGGATCGCAGGCTCAACCCACCAACTTCGCGTAAGCCGTCGCGTCGAGTAGTGCGCTTGCTGCTGCCGCATCCGTCGGCTTGAGCCGCAGCATCCAGCCCTCCGCGTAAGGCGCGCGGTTCACGGTCTCCGGGGCGGTTTCGAGTGCGGCGTTTACGGCCACGACGGTCCCCGCGACCGGCGCGTAAAGATCGCTGGCGGCTTTCACTGACTCCACCACGCCGAAAACTTCGCCGGCCTTCAGGGCTGCTCCAACTTTCGGAGCCTGCACGTAGGTGATGTCACCGAGGGAATTCTGCGCGTAGTCCGTGATGCCGATCGTGACGGTGCCGTCGGCTTCGGCCTTCAGCCATTCGTGGGACTTGGCGTAGCGGAGTGAGGCGGGGATGTTGCTCATGCGGTCGGTTTTTTAAGCTCTACGAACGGCGGTTTGACCAGATGCAAATTCAGTTTTGTGCCGCGGATGTCGACCGCGAGTGGTTGGGCGGCGGCGGCGGTGGTCACCAGCGCGGAACCAATCGCCTCGTTCAGGATCGGAGATAACGTGCCGGACACCACGCGGCCCACAATCGCGCCGTCGGCGCTGAGCACCGGTGCGTCCGCGCGGACGATGCGGCGGTCGCCGGTCTTAAAGAAAACGATTTTGTTCGCCGCGCCGTTCTGTTTTTCGGCGCCGAGCGCGGCGCGGCCCATGAAGTCGGTGCCCTTGTCGAGTTTCACCGTCCAGCCGAGACCGGCGGTGAGCGGCGAAATATCCTGCGTGATTTCGTGGCCGTAGAGCGGGTAGCCGGCCTCCAACCGCAAGCTGTCGCGCGCGCCGAGTCCGGCGAGTTCCAAGCCGCGCGATTGCCCGGCTTCAAGCAGCGCGGTCGCCAACGCGACGGCCTCGCTGGCCGCGTGGTAAAGTTCAAAGCCATCCTCACCCGTGTAGCCCGTGCGGCTGGCGATACAATGCACCCCGGCGACGGTCGCCTCGGCGAAATGATAATATTTCACGAGCCCGAGTTTCGCGCCGGTGAGCGACTGCACAATTTCAGCGGCCCGCGGGCCTTGCACGGCGAGCAGCGCGTAGTCATCGCTGCGGTCGGTGATGGTGACGTCGAAGCCCACGCTGCGCTCACGAATCCACGCGAGATCCTTGGCGATATTACCGGCGTTGATGCAGAGAAAGTAGTCCTCCGCGCCGCGCATGTAAACGAGCAGGTCGTCCACCACGCCGCCAGTCGAATAGCACATCGGCGAGTAGAGCACGCGGCCGGGGAAAAGCTTCGTGACATCATTCGTCACGAGGTAATTCAAAAATTTAGCGGCCTCAGGGCCACGCACATCGACCTCGCCCATGTGGCTCACGTCGAAGAGGCCGGCCGTGCGCCGCACCGCTTTGTGCTCCTCGAGGATGCTCCGATATTGCACCGGCATTTCCCAACCGGCGAAATCGACAAGGCGGCCGCCGTGGGCCGCGTGAAAATCGCGGAGCGGCGTGCGTTTGAGATCGGACATCCGCCGAGAGTAGCGCGGTCCGCCCCCGCTGCCGCAAGGCAGATCTCACCGACGCACGGATCGAAGCAGGGCGGGTCTGTGACCCGCCCTCGGACCCTCAGCGTGCGAAAGAGCGGGTCACAGACCCGCCCTACTTTACGCCTCGCATTCGGCATTGCGCGCGCGGGCGCGGGGTCGCCACCTTTCACCGATGCCGCTCGCCCACTGGGTCCACGATCTCAGCCCGTTTCTCATCCGGTTCTCGGAAAATTTCGGCATTCGCTACTACGGGCTGGCCTATCTCTTCAGCTTCGTTGCCGGAATTTGGCTGCTGCACCGCTACTGGCGCGCGGGTCGGTCGCCGTTCGCGATGAACGCGATCATGGATCTGATGACGTTCATCGTCGCCGGCGTGCTCATCGGCGGGCGGCTCGGATATTTCATCCTCTACAAAACGGATGCGTTGTTTTCCGACCCGCTCATCCTTTTTCGCGTGTGGGAAGGCGGGATGGCGAGCCACGGCGGTTTGCTGGGCGTGCTCATCGCGATGATCTGGTGGGCGCGCAAGCAGGCCGTGCCGTTTTTCCGCGTCAGCGACCTCATCGTAACGACAGCGCCCGCCGGTTGGATCTTCGGCCGACTTGCGAATTTCATCAACGGGGAGCTCGTCGGCAAAGCCTCGAACGTGCCGTGGGCCGTGATTTTCCCGCACAACGAAATCGATCTCGAACTCGGACGCGCCGCCGTGTCGCGCCATCCTTCCCAGCTCTACGCTGCGGCTCTGGAGGGCGTCCTGCTCTTCGCCCTCATGCAATGGCGCTTCTGGCGGAGCGACATCACGCGCACCCAACCCGGGCGGCTGAGCGGCGAGTTTCTAATCGCCTACGCTCTGGCGCGCACGGTCGCGGAGCTGTTCCGCGAGCCGGACGCGTCACTGCTGTTGGGGTTGAGCCGTGGAACTTTCTACTCCCTGTTCATGGTCGTGGCGGGCGTGGTGATGATCGCACGCACGCGGAAAACGACCCGCACGCCAGGCTAGGCGACCGTGCCCGGAGGCAGCACCGAATTTTTTGCCACGACGAGCACCCCGTCGCGGACAATCACGGCGCCGTTGGCGTAAAGCCCGTCGGGCTTGCCGTCGGCGATCAACACGCAGCCGTCACCGATGCGCGTGTTCTTGTCGATAATCGCGCCCTTGATGCGGCAGTGACTGCCGATGCCGAGATTCGGCCGGCCCATAGCAAGATTCTCCGCTTTCTGCGCGGACGTCTCGTAAATATCGGAACCCATTACGATGGTGTCCTCGAGATTGCTGCCCTCGCCGATGTAGGAACGGATGCCGAGCACGCAATGATGCAAAGTCGAGTCGGTGAGAATGGATCCATCGCCGATCACGACATGATCGATGGCACACTTGTTGAGCTTCGAGGCCGGCAGGTAACGATCCTGCGTGTAGATCGGCGCGTTGGGCTCGAAGAAATTGAAGGGCGGCAGCGGCTGCGCGAGCGCGAGGTTCGCCTCGAAAAATGCGCGCACCGTGCCGATGTCTTCCCAGTAGCCCTCGAAGATGTGGGCGCAGAGTTTCTTTTTGCCGAGCAGGCCGGGAATAACTTCCTTGCCGAAATCGGTCATCGTGTTGTCGAGCGACTCGGCCAGCACGTCGCGGTTGAAAACGTAGATGCCCATCGAGGCGAGGCACTGCTTCTCGGCGGACTTGGTTTCCAATTTCGCCTCCAGCTGCGGGCTAAGCGTGAGGCCGTTAATGACCGCCGGGTCCTTCGGCTTCTCGACGAAGCGCACGATCGACTGATCGTCGTTTACCTGCATGAGACCGAGGCCAGCCACCTTCGAAACGGGAAACGGAATCGCCGCGATCGTGACATCGGCCTTGTTGACGATGTGCTCCTCGATGATTTTCCGGAAATCCATCCGGTAGAGCTGATCGCCGGAAAGAATAAGGACGAGGTCGTGGGGGAAATTACGGAAATGCAGGAGATTCCGGCGCACCGCATCGGCTGTGCCCTGATACCAGTCGGAGCCCTTTTCGGTCTGTTCCGCCGCGAGGATGTCGACAAAGCCGCCGCCAAACGGATCGAAGCGGTAGGTGCTCTGCACGTGGCGGTGGAGCGAAGCAGTTTGAAACTGGGTGAGCAGGAACATCCGGTTGATGTCGCTGTTGAGGCAGTTGCTAATCGGAATATCGACGAGCCGGTATTTCCCCGCCAGCGGAACGGCCGGCTTGCAGCGCTCGAGCGTCAGGGGGTGCAAACGGGTGCCACGGCCGCCGCCCATAATCACGGCAAGCACACGTTTCTGAGTCGTCATTAGATTTTTCCGCATAGTAGTTCGCCGGGGGTTTGACCTACCCTTTGCGGGCGAGCCGCATTTCGCCAGCAATTTCTCCGGCGTGAGTGCCCTAGCGAAAACGCGACGTGCTTGCGCGCACCTCCGGAAAAAAACCAGCGATCAGTCGGTGCCAATTCACGCCTGCCCGCGCCAACGCCTGGCGCCACGCGCACCGCAAACTTACAAGCGCGTTACAGTTCGACGCGGGGTCTTGCCTTGATGCCTTGAATGCGGGAGACACGCTGACTCAAACGGTCTCTTTTCACTTCTAAAAACATGTGCGGCATCGTCGGCTACGTCGGTAAACAAAAAGCAGCTCCCCTCATCATGGAGGGTCTGAAACGTCTGGAATATCGCGGCTACGACTCCGCGGGAGTCGCGGTGTTTCAAGACGGCCGTTTCGAGCTCGCGAAAAAAATCGGCCGCGTGGCCAACCTCGAGATCGAGGCTGCTCGCCACAAACTCACCGGCCATCAGGGCATCGGCCACACGCGTTGGGCGACGCACGGTGGCGTGACCGATGCCAACGCCCATCCGCACATCAGCAGCGACGGCACGATCGCCCTCATCCACAACGGCGTGATCGAGAACTACGCCCAGATGAAGAAATTTTTGCTCACGAAGGGCTTCACGTTCAAGTCGGAGACGGACACCGAGGTGCTCTGCAACCTGATCGCCTATCACTACGCCAAGGAACCGAAAGCGAGCAATGGCGACAGCCGGTTTGTGGAGAGTGTGCGCAAGACGCTCGGGCACGCCGAGGGCACCTACGGCGTCGTCATCATGGCGCTCGATGCCCCGGGTGAACTCGTCACCGCGCGCAAGGGCTCGCCGCTCATTCTAGGTCTCGGTGACGGCGAGAGCCTCGTCGCCAGTGACGTGTCAGCCATCGTGAGTCGCACGCAAAACGTCGTATATCTGAAGGACGGCGAAATCGCGCATCTCACGGCCAACAATTTTTCCATCACCACACTTTCCTCCGGCACCGTCGAACCCGTGATCGACAAAGTAACGTGGTCGATTGCGGATGCGGAGATGGGCGCCCACGCGCACTTCATGGAGAAGGAAATTTTCGAGCAACCGACCGCGCTCGAGAACGCGATGCGCGGCCGCTTCTCCGAGGATGGCAGCACCGCCAAATTCGGCGGCCTCAATATCACGGCCAGCGAATTTCGCGGCGTGGATCGTTTCATGTTCTGCGCGTGCGGCACGGCGCTGCATGCGTGCATGGTGACGGAGCATCTCATCGAGCGGTTCGCGCGCATCCCCGTCGAGTGCGACTACGCCTCGGAGTTCCGCTACCGTAACACTCCGCTCTTCCGCAACTCGCTATTCTTCGTGATGAGCCAGTCCGGCGAAACGATCGACACGCTGGCCGCCATGCGCGAGGCGAAGCGCAAGGGTTACAAGGTGCTCGCGATTAACAACGTCGTCGGTTCCACCATCGCGCGCGAGGCGGATGGAGGCATCTACCAGCACGTCGGCCCAGAAGTCGGCGTCGCTTCGACGAAAGCTTTCACTTCGCAACTGCTCATTGGCGCGATGCTCGCGCTCTATCTCGCGCGGATGCGCGACATGAGTTTCAGCGACGGCACCCAGTTCGTCGAAGCGCTCAAGCAGGCGCCCAATCTCGTGCGCCAAGCGCTCGAACAAGCGCCGCACATCAAGGCCATCGCGAAACGCTACGCGAAGTCGCAAGACATGCTTTTCCTCGGCCGCCTCTCGCTCTTCCCCATCGCGCTCGAAGGCGCGCTGAAGTTGAAGGAGATTTCCTACATCCACGCCGAGGGTTATCCCGCCGCGGAAATGAAACACGGCCCGATTGCGTTGATCAGCCCGGAGTGCCCGAGCGTTTTCTTCGCGCCGAACAACGAGATTTTCAACAAGGTCGTTTCCTCCATGCAGGAAATCAAGGCGCGCAAGGGTCCAATCATCGCGATCATCACGGAAGACGCCGAACTGCCCGAGGGTCTGGCCGATGAGGTTATCCGCATCCCGCAATGCCACGAGGCCGTGCTACCGATCGTGGCCTCCATTCCGGTGCAGCTGCTGAGCTACTACATCGCGGTCGAGCGCGGCTGCGACGTGGACAAGCCGCGCAACCTCGCGAAGTCAGTGACGGTGGAGTGACCGAAGTCCGCACCCCTGCCCCGTTCCGGTTCGGAGTATAGCTCAGACTCACAGCCGCGTGCGGTCGCCTTGCCGGATGGCTGCGAGCGTGGCCTTCATCTCGGCGACGATTTCGGGACGCGCGGCGGCGAGGTTTTTGGTTTCGTGCGGGTCGTCAGCGAGATTGTAGAGCTGGTCCGGTGGCTCATCTTTTGCCGGATAAGTGCCGCTGTCGGGTTTCGCCCACTGGAGCCGCTCACGACCGTCGATCCATTTCCACGGCCCGGAGCGGAAGGATTGGTTGACGACCAGATTGGGGCGCACGGGTTCGCGCTCGCTGCGCTGACCGAGCAGCACGGGAAGAAAATTAAAACTGTCGGGACCGGCAGCGACGGGCAGTGGGCGCTCGACGATGGCGGCAAACGTCGCGAGCACATCCGTGAAACAAATGGTCTGCGCGGTGCTGGTGGCGGCTTTAGTTTTGCCGGGCCAGCGGGCGATGAACGGCATGCGATGGCCCGCCTCCCAACTTGAGCCTTTCATCCCGCGGAAACCGCCGGTCGCATCGTGGCCGGTGCGCTGCGTGTCTTCCGGATACCAAACCGGACCGTTGTCGGAGGTGAAAATCACGAGCGTGTTGTCCGCTTGCTTCGTATCGTCGAGGGCCTGCAGTAGCCGGCCAATCATAGCGTCGACCATCATGGCGAAATCGCCGTAGCGGCCCGCTTTGCTTCGACCCTGAAACTCTGGGTCCGGCAGCCACGGCGTGTGCGGAGCCGTCGGGGCGAAATAAAGGAAGAACGGCTGGGCAGGCCGTTTTGCTTTGTGATCGTGAATGACCGTGACGGCTTCGTCGGTGAAGCGCGGCAGCACGTCCTTCAATTCGAGTCCGGGCGCGATGCCACCGCCTTTCCAATATTCGCCCTGCACGGCCGACCAGCCCAGGCTCGGATGGGAATGCCCTTCGGCAATCGTCGACGTCGGCGGCACCACGGCGTGATCACCCTTGATGAAAAAATACGGAGCGATGTCGGTGGAGGCGCGGAAGCCAAAGAAGCTCTCGAAGCCGCGATCCGCCGGACCGCCCCGCAGCGGACCGTCGTAACTGGGCTCGTCGAATCCGAGGTGCCACTTGCCAACCATCGCCGTGTGGTAGCCGGCGGCCTTGAGCAGCGAAGCGATGGTCATCTGTCCTTCTTTGATCAGCGGCTGTTTCGGCCAGAGGGTGACATCCGTGCGAAACGGATAGGAGCCAGTCATCAGCCCGTAGCGCGACGGATGACACACGGCACCGGGCGCGTGTGCGTCGGTGAAACGCAGACCTTCGCGCGCGAGCCGGTCAAGGTTGGGCGTAGCGATTTTGGAGTTCGGGTTGAAGCAGCCCGGATCGCCGTAGCCCATGTCATCGACGAGAATCAGGACGATGTTGGGCGGCAGCGCGGCGCAGGCGGGCGCGACGAGGAAAAGGAACGAGAAACCGAAAGCGAAACGTCTCATGGTGGGCGAAAAATCAGCGACTGAACCCTTGCTCGCGATGCTGGCGGAGAAGAGCGGAGAGTTGTTGGATAACGGCCGGATTCTCCGCTGCGACATCGCGCGTTTCGATGGGATCGGTGGCGAGATTGTAGAGCTGAGGTTTGAATTGATCCGCCTTTGGGCTCTGCTTGCCGGGGGCTTTCTTACCGGCGGGTGCGAGGGCGATGCCCTCGATCCATTTCCATGGGCCGCTGCGGATCGCATACACCCCGTTGGCGCTCTGCAGAATCATCGAAGCGCGCAGCGGCTTTTGCGATGGCGCGCCGGTGAGGGCGGCGAGAACGTTGATGCTGTCGGGCGCGGTGGTTTTCCGGTCGAGCTTCGTCTCGCCGACGATGGCGGCGACAGTCGCAAAGGTATCGACGAGGCCGATCATCTGGTTGCTCGTCGTGCCGGCGGGCACGCGACCGGGCCAGCGCACGATGAAGGGGACGCGAAAGCCGCCTTCCCACACGTCGTGTTTTCCGCCGCGCCAGTCGCCGTTGGTTTTGAGGCCAGCTTCGCGCGCGAGAGCTTCGGCGCGCTCGGGTGTCGCGCCGAGCACGCCGCCGTTGTCGCTCGTGAAGATCACGAGCGTGTCTTTCGAAACATTCATCTTTTCGAGCGTCGCCAGGATCCGGCCAACGCTCCAGTCGAGGTCGTGGATGAAATCGCCGTAGGGTCCGGCGGCGCTGGAGCCGCTGCGCTCGGGCGAAGGCGTCACGCGCTCGTGCACGGCGATGGGAGCGAAATAAAGGAAGAATGGCCTCGTGCGATCCGACTGACGCTCGAGCCAAGACACGGCGCGGGCCGTGAGGTCGCCCATGGTCTGCGGGTCGTCCCGCTCAGGGGCGTCGAGGCCGACTTTGCCGGGCGCGGGCGTGAGTTTGTCGGAGCGGAGACCGTAGACACCGTGGTTCTCGACGAAGACACGCGTGACATCGTTGTGATTTTGCGGAACGGCAAACTGGTAGTCGAAGCCGAGTTCGAGCGGGCCGGGCTTCAGTTCCTTCGTGTAGTCCACCTTCGGCGCGGTGCCGTAGCCGAGGTGCCATTTGCCGATGAAACCGGTGGCGTAGCCGTGACCTTTGAGGAGTGAGGCGATCGTCGGCCGAGTAGTCTCAATGAGGAGCGGGTCCATCGTGTTGGCGACGCCGCCATGGTTGAGCGGGGTGCGCCAGCAGTAGCGACCGGTGAGGAGCGCATAACGCGTGGGCGTGCAGACGGAGGACGGCGTGCTCGCATCCGTGAAGCGCCGACCCTCGGCCGCGAGGCGATCGAGGTTCGGCGTTTTGATCAGCGCGGGATTCGCGCCATAGCATCCGACACTGCCGTAGCCGTAGTCATCGCTGAGGATGATGACGATGTTGGGCCGATCGGTCGCGGCGAGGAGGCTCGTGCTGCCGAGCGCGAAGAGAATGAGGGTTCGAAAGAGGTGCATGGGATCAGTTCTTTTTCTTTTGCGGGTGAACGTCGGCGAGCACGGCACGGGCTTTGACGCCTTCGAGATGGGGGGACTTCGTGCGTGTGAGCCATTCGACGAGGAGGCCTTTCAGGCGTGTAACTTCGGCGCGGGACTTTTCGCGGTCGGGATTTCGCCCGATGAGGTTGTTCAGCTCGTGCGGGTCCGCCTGGAGATCGTAAAGCGCGTCAAGCGAGCTGGCTTCGGCGGAGCGGCCGTAGAGGAGTTTCCAGCGGCCGGCGCAGAGCATGAAACCGGGGATGACGTTACTCGGCCACTCGGAGATGGCGATGCGGTCTTCGCCGGATTCGCGGCCCTCGATGAGCGGACGCAGGTTGCGACCGTCGGCGGCGTGGCCGGGGCGGTTGAGGTAGTCGAGAATAGTGGGGAAGAGATCGATGTGGGAAGCCGGGGCGTTGATCACGGTGTGGGGAGGAATCACGCCGGGCAGGCGCAGGAGGAGCGGGATGCGCACGGAGCCTTCGTGGAAAACAAATTTCCCATGGAGCCCGTGTTCCCCAAGCTGTTCGCCATGGTCGCTGGTGAAAACAACGAGTGTGTTTTCCGCGAGGCCGAGTTCATCGAGGCGTTTGAGGATCCGGCCGACCCAGTCGTCGACCTCTGAGACCATGCCGTAGTAGATCGAAGTCATCTGCTGGATTTTCTGCGGGTCGCGATAGCCGGGGGCTTCCTTCGCGGCGCGATCGGCATACGGGGAGTTGGTGCCGGGCCCCGCGATGCTGGAGGGCACGGGGATTTTTTCGGGAGCGTAGCGACTGAAATACGGCTCGGACACCATCATCGGCGGGTGCGGTGGATCGAGGGAGATGGTAAGCGTGAAAGGCCCACCCTTGAGGCGCTCGAGTGCGGCAAGTCCCTCCTTCGCGGTGAAGGCAGCGAGGCTGAACTCCGCCGGGACCTCGACGCGCCCGTAGGCTTCGGATTGCGAGCCCTTCGTGGGGTTGGCCTTGCCGTAATTTTCATCGAGCGTGATCGGCGTGTAGGGGCCGTTGCGCTGCAGGAGTTCGCCCGGGCGGAGGGCGCGTTTCGGGACGTTAGCGTCGAGGAAGGCCTTGAACGCGTCCGAGTCGGAGATGGTCGCCTTGCTGTTGGGCGGGCGGCGTTTGCCGTTCAGCCACTTCACCGGCTCGGTGTAGTCGAGCGCAAGATGGTAGGGGCTGTGGTATTTGCCGTGGTATTCGCCGTGGTAGCCGCTGCGCAGGAGGATTTGGTCGAATGACGGAGTAGTCGGAAAATCGATTTTCTCGACGTCGTTGTTGCTCGTGATCTGATTCGAACTCGGGCTGTGGCCGGTGAGGATCGCCGTGCGGGCGGGCACGCACACCGGGCAGGCCGAGTAGAACTTGGAAAAACGCGCGCCCTGGGCTGCGAGTGCGTCGAGGTGCGGCGTCTGCAGGACCGGGTTGCCGGCGGCGCTCATGGCGTCCCAGCGCTGCTGGTCGGTCATGATGAAAAGCAGGTTGATGGGCTTCGCGGGTGTGGTCGCGGCCGCGGTGAGCACACGCGCGCCAACGAGAACGCAGAGCGACGCGAAAAAAAGCGAGCGGAGGCGATTCATTTGGATGGAGGGAGCGGAAGCGGAAGTTCATCGGTGGCGGGCAACCCGCCGCGCATAACTTTGCCGGCGAGGCCAGTGAGCTTGAGGTAGTGGTCGCTGGGCAGACCTTCGTAGGTGGCGAACTGCACGCCTTCGCCGACGGGCGGGTTGTTGGTCACTTTGAAAATCGCGGTGCCTTCATCGACCTCGTCGAACATCGCGACGTAAAGCATGTCGGCGCCGGCGCGTTTGGCCCCGGTGACTTGCGACCAGAAGAACCGTCCGCCGAGCCGCGGAATCGCATTCAGCGGCGCGTCCGGTTTCATGTTGTGCCAGCTGAAACCGGGAAACGCGACGGGGAGAAAATCGATGCCGCGCTCGCGGCACCACGCGACGTCGGGCGTCCACACGTCGGCCGCCTGCTTCGTGGCGGCCTCCGGCGTCCGATAGCGCCCGGGCGTCCACGGGGAGATCACATCGGCGAGCGCGGCGAGTTCAAGGAGGGCGGGGTCGGCGACCGCGTCGCGCGTCAAGGTGCGCCAACCACTCGGGACGCCGAGCATGATGGCGAGACCACCGCTCTCGTGGTCGTTTTTGAGGAAGGTGATAATTTTTCGCCAATCATCGAGCGAGGGGCGGGGCTTGTCGTCTTTGAAACCGCAGCCCCAGAGCGCGAGGAGTGGTTTGCCGTGGTGACGGAGGTAGGCGGGATCGCTGGTGAGGCGCGTGTCGCGCTGGAGTTTTTTCCAGTCGTCGATCAGGCGGTCGGCTTGGCCGGGCGCGAGCGAGCTGAGATCATACATCAGTGCGTAAGTGCGACCGCTGCGGCGGGCGCCCTCGCGACAATGGTCGAGCACGGCGTTGTTGACCGCGAGTGACGTGCCGCGCGTGAGCGAGCTGATGAAGCGCTGAATGAACACGCCGTCGATCCCGTGCTCGCGCATCCACTCGAAGTGGCGGAGCACGGTGGGCCGGCGGTAGGAGCTGAAAACTTCGGCCATCGATCCGTCGGCAAGTTTGAAGTCGGTGGGGAAACGCTCGTCGGGCGGGAATTCGCTCAGGTCGGGCCACATGTCCACGCGCACATTTCCCGGAGCGGGGCGCGCACCGGCGCGGCTCCAATGGTTGTAGCCGCGCTTCGCGCCGTCGCCCTCGGCGTTGAACCAGCCTTGGTAGCCGCACATAACTTTGCCGGTGAGGGTGGAAGCATCGACGCGGGGCGATTCTGCGACGCGCGTGACGCAGCCGGTCAGGGCCAGTAGGGCGAGGCAAAGGGCGGCAAGCCGCATCATGAGTGGGTTCACGGTCATGTTTTTGTAGGGGGGCACATTGATTAGGACCGTGGAACGAAGTCCACGCCGTCTCATTTCTTTGCCTTGGCTTTGCCGCCCTTCTTTCTCGGGACGTCGGCACCACCACCGGCTTCTTCCGGATCGATACCGTCGCCTTTGTCAGCAAGGTTGCTCGGATCGTAGCGCTTCACCTTGGGATCAGCGGTGGGATTCGGTTTCGGGAAATAGCCGCCGACCGATTTCAGTTGGGCCATCATCTGGCCATACAACTTGGCGGACTGGTCCGGATTGGTTTTGGCGAGGTTGTTCTTCTCGCCGAGATCGGTTTTCAGGTTGTAGGTGAAATGGTCGTTCGGCCACTCGTAGAAGTGCTGCAGCTTCATGTCGCCCACGACGATCGCGGAGGACGGTGGCGCGACGCGGTAGTGTGGGTAGTGGAAATAGAGCGCGCGGTTCACGTAGCTGTCGGCCACGGGCTGGCCGAGCAGGACGGGCTTGAAGCTGACGCCGTCCACTTCCTTGGCGAGGCGACCGCTCGCACCCGCAAAATCCGCGAAGGTCGGCAGAAAATCGTAGCCCACGATGTTGACCGTGCTGCGCGAGCCACCCGCGATACCCGGACCGCGCACGATCATCGGCACACGCACGCCGTTGTCCCACAGCCACCACTTCGCCCCACGCAGGGGGTCGTAGGCTTCGTTCCAACTGTGATAGCCGTTGTCGGCCGTAAAGATGACGTAGGTGTTATCGGCGATGCCGAGTTGCTCGAGTTTCGCGAGCAACATGCCAATGGAGGTATCGAGATCCTCGGCCATCGCAGCGCCGAGTTGCGCATTGGATTTTTCGCGCCGGTTTTCGATTTTCGCGAACACGGGATTTTTCTCATACTTCGCAAGGGTCGCCGCGCGGGCCTGATACTTTGCGTGGGTGGCATAGTGCGAGAGCTGAACATAAAATGGTTTCGCTGCCTTGGCCTGGCGCTCCATGAACGCCAGGCTTCGCTGCGTGATGCTGAACATCAGCTTCGGATCATCGGAGGTGTCGGAGTTTTGACCCGTCACCGGATCGGTCGGGCGCCACGTCTTGTTATCGGTCTCGCCATCGCTCTCGTCGTAGCCGTGCTTCGCAGGGCCGTCGCCGTAGAGATGCCATTTACCGAAATGGGCGGTGGCATAGCCGGCCGGTCGCAACACGTCGCCGATGGAGGGGAAGCGGATGTTGCCCTGCGGTTCGGGTTGGAGCAGCGGGCGCTCGGCGTCCTGGCCGCGCTCCATATATTTCACGTTGCCGTCGGTTTTCGGACCAAAGCCGCCGTTACCGCTATAGAGATGATGCGCGGTCATCATGCCCGTCTGGATCGAACAGCGCGACGGTCCGCACATGCCGGCGGCAGAGCGCGCATTGCGAAAGGTCATGCCTTGCGTCGCGAGTTTTTCGACATTCGGCATCTGGCGAAACGCCATCGCGGATTCCGGCAGGGCCGGGTCCATGCGCACGGGCGTGCCGAACCACGGCATGTCGTCGACGAGGATGAAGACAAAGTTGGGCTTCGAGGTGTCAGCTGCGGAAGCGTGGCCGCAGAGGAGAGTCAGCGCGGCAAGGAGCGCGATGAAATGTTTCATGTTAGATGTGATCGGTCGGCCGGCCTAGTAAGAGAACGTGGTCGTCAGACGGATGGTGCGCGGGTCCATCAGGTCGATGCGGCTGTAGCCGATGCCGCGGCCGCCGGGGACGATGAAATCCGGCGTCGACGAGAAGCGCTGCGGAATGATGCCTTTCTGATCGAGGACGTTGGTGAGGTTGAGCTGGTAGGACAGCGTGCCCCGGAAGCGGCCTTGGGAAATCCGGTGGGCGTAGCGCAGCATC
>JANOAF010000079.1:0-1778 GCA_031411015.1 Opitutaceae bacterium
AACGCGCGGTGATGGAGTCCGCCACGCACGCCGGTGCGCGCAGCGTCGAGACCATCCCCGAGCCCATGGCCGCCGCCATCGGCGTGGGCCTGCCCATCGAGGATCCCACCGCCAACATGATTGTGGACATCGGCGGCGGCACCACCGAGATCGCGATCATCTCGCTCGGCGGCATCGTGTTTTCCAAATCGATCCGCGTCGCCGGTGATGAGCTCGACACCGCGATCATCGGTTACATGAAGCGCGCCTACAATCTCCTCATCGGGGAACGCACCGCGGAGGAGATCAAGTGCCGCCTCGGCTCCGCCTACCCGCTCGACGAGGAGCTGACGATGGAGGTCAAAGGCCGTGACTCCGTGGCCGGCCTGCCCAAAACGATTCACGTCACCTCGCAGGAAATCCGCGAGGCGCTCGCCGACACCATCGCCGCCATCGTCGACGCCGTGCGGCAGACGCTCGAGCGCTGCCCGCCCGAGCTTTCCGCCGACCTCGTGGACCGCGGTTTCGTGATGGCCGGCGGTGGCGCGCTCATCCGCGGCATCGACAAATTGCTCAGTGAGAAAACCGGCCTGCCGGTGACGGTCTCCGACGATCCGCTCTCCGCCGTGGCCAACGGCACCGGCGCCTACTTGGAAAACAAGAGCAGCTGAGCGGACGTTCGGAGCGGAGGGTCCCATCCGCAGGTCTATTGGACGTGCCGTGGATTTCGTAGGGTCGCCGGCTTGTCCGCGCCCGGTTTTCGGAAGGCGCGCACGAGGCTCGCCCCTACGACGGCAAAACCGCGATGCGCCTCCGTGCGAATCGCGCCAAATTTGACTCGTCACGCGTCGCTAGCGTCCCGTCACTGTTTCGCGCGTGCCCTTCAAACGTTTCGATCAGGCCAGACCGTTCGCGACGCTCACCGTCATCGTGATCGCGTGGGCGCTCGTGCCGACGACGGTGAAGACGTTTTCGCGCGCGTCGTTTTTCGAACTCACCGCGCCGATCACCGTCGTGGCCTCAAAGATCCGCGACCTGCAGGAATACTGGGCGTTGCGGATGCACTCGAATCACGAGCTGATTCTGGCGGGTCAGGACGCGGCCAACACCGCATCCTCCTTCGAATTTGCCGTCTCGCAGAATCAGGAGCTCCGCTCCGAGATCGCACGGCTCGAAGGCCTGCTGCGGCTGCCGTCATTCAGCGACTACCGCTACGAGCACGCGCGCGTGGCGCGCCGCGATTTTTCCGGCTGGTGGCAGCGGGTGGTGATCCGGAAGGGTTCGAACTTCGGCATTCCGGTCGGCGCGCCCGTGATTTTCACCGGTGGAGTCGTCGGCCGCGTCGCCGAGGTGCACGCCACCACCGCGATCGTGGAACTGGTGAGCAGCCCCGGGCTGCGGCTCGCCGGCGTGATCGAGGGCGACAACCGCCCGATTAGTTTTCAGGGCGGCGTGAACGCGACGTTCGCCCCGCCGGTGGGACTGGTCGAGTCGGTGCCGCTCGACGTCATCGCCACCCCGGAGCTGCCGAAACGGCTCGTCACCTCGGGCTTCGGCGGCGTGTTCCCCCCGGGCCTGATGCTGGGCACCCTCACCAATGCGACCATCGGCAGCGATGGCCTGTTCAAATCTGGCGAAGTGCTGCTCGACGAACGACTCGGCTCGCTCACCGAAGTCACCGTGCTCGTGCCGCTGGCCGCGCCGTAAGCGCTCCCCGGAGCAAGCTCTAGGGCATTTGATCAATCCCAGTATGAGACCCTCGAACCCTGCCCGTAGCCGCGAGCGTGAGCGAGTGGACC
>JANOAF010000080.1:0-7769 GCA_031411015.1 Opitutaceae bacterium
CTCGTCGACCCCGGCGCCTACACCATCCAAGTCAGCGGCGCCAACAACGGCACCGGCGAAGCCCTCGTCGAAGTTTACGAAGTGCCGTAACGCGGACCTCGGGGCAGTCCCTGCGCATCCCAGAAAATAAAAATGCCCGCCAATTACGGCGGGCATTTTTGTTGATCGAGAAAACGAAACCGCATCACGCGTGCGTCGGCCTTGGCGGCCAACGGCACAACCAACGTAGTTCAAACTCCAAGGGCAGCCGAGGTTCCAGCCCTTCATACCGGATCGATCACCGCACGCTGTCGTCCGGATTTTACTCAAGGTATCTGCGCCGCGCCGGGGATACCGCGGTCGAACGTCACGAGCATCGCGCCGTGCGCGAGCGCGAGTTCGGCGAGATGTCCGTCCGTCGTGTGCGCGGCGGTCCGCACCCACACTGGCATCCGCGCGGCCGGCAAGTCGTCCGCCAGAAAGGCATGGCGGCGTGCCGTGCGAATCTGGGCGAGGGCGGCCTGTGCGACGGCCAAGCCGACGTTGAGTCCCGGCAGCTGCATCGACACGCGCACGAACCCCAGCTCCGTGAGCGGCGACGTGGCCAGTGCCTCGTTTTTCGCCAAGCCAGAGAGCCAGCGCACGGCGCGGGCGTGATGCGGGTGCTGCGGCCACGCGAGCGCGATGAGCACGTTCACGTCGGCGAGATGCGTCATGGAAATTCGGCGAGCGCATCCCGCACGAAATGCTCCGCCAGCTTGGGCAGACCGCGCGGCAGATCGAACTGCGGTAACCGGGTGCGCGGATTGCGGCGCGGCAGCGCCACGACGCGCCGCTCCGCGACGGGCGAGAGCACAATGGTCCCGTCTTTCTCCGCGACATGCAGCGTCGCGCCGGACTTAAGCCAGAGTTTGGCGCGGATGCGCTTGGGAATCACGAGCTGGCCCCGGCTGGAGAGTTTGGTCGTCATGCTCACCGTCTTACTACCGGTCGCGGTCGCGGCGTCAACCTCACCGCCGGTTCCCGCGACGCCGTGCTCGTGACCGTGCTCAACCCCGGGGCCCTACACCGTGCAGGTGACGGGCGGCACCACCGGCGGCGTCCTCGTCAAGGCCTACGAGGCCCCGTAATTTTCAGCCCACGAATTCCTGCGCACAAAAAATGCCCGCCAATTACGGCGGGCATTTTTGTTAGCCGGAAAAATTAAACCGCGTCACGCGTGCACCGGCGCGCCCTTGTAGGTCGCATCGCCGAAGCCGAGGATGCAGTAGAAAATCGGGCTCAGGAGCGCGAGGCCCACGCCAAATCCCGTGCCCTTGCCGAAGGCCTTGGCGACATCGATGCTAATAATAATCGTGATCACGAGGCTCACGACCGGCACGAGAAACAGCAGCAGCCACCACCACGGGCGGCCCGCGATCTTCGTCAGGATGTAGATATTGTAGATCGGAACAATGGCGGCCCAGCCGGGATGCCCGGCCTTGGTGAACACTTTCCAGAAACCCGCGATACAGAGCACAATAATCGCGAGCACGAACAGATTGAATAACATGGAGGAAGGAACGTTGAGGATTGAAGCCAGAAGCCGCCGGCAGGAGACCGGCGGCGAGCGGGGTTGTAGTCATTTCCCACCCACCCAGACAAGTCGCAATACGACCACACGCGCGCAGCTCGATTTTTTTCCGTCGGAGCGCGCCGCGTGCGCGCCCTCTGCAAACCGGGCGCCGACCAGCCACGCCCCTTGCGACCGAACCCCCGTAGGCAAGAAAGTGAGGTGCGGCCCGACCCCGGCTTCCTCACCTCGGCGGCGTTGACGCCCATCCGCCCGCGCGATTTTCTTCCGGCCCATGTTCACCATCATCGGGGCGGACGGAAAAGAATACGGCCCCGTGACGGCCGATCAGATCCAGCAATGGATCGCGGAAAACCGGCTCACCCGCGCCATGCAAGTGCGGCGCGAGGGCACGACGGAATGGGTGCGCATCGGCGATTGCCCGGAATTTGCCGCGCTCGCCGCCGTCCCGTTGCCCGCGCCGAGCATCGCCGCTGCGCCCAGCGAGAATCTCGAGGTTCCTCTGCCCCCGGAGCCCGCCGCCCCGCTGCCACCCGAGCCGCTCGTGTTCACCGGCAAGTGGGAGGAGTATTTCAAAATCTGGATCGTCAATGTGCTGCTCACGATCGTGACGCTCGGGATCTACGCGGCGTGGGCGAAGGTGCGGAAGCGCCGGTATTTTTATGCGAACACCCGCGTGTTTGGCTCCACCTTCGAGTATCTCGCCGATCCGGTGAAGATTCTCTACGGCAACCTGATTGTCGCGGCGGTGTTCCTCGGCCTCTCGCTGAGCCAGCTGGTCTCGCCGTTTCTCTACCTCGGCCTCGTGCTGCTATTCTCGATCGCCGTGCCGTGGTTCATCGTGCGCGCGCTGGCCTTCAACGCCCGCAACACCGCGTGGCGCGGGTTGCGGTTCAACTTCAGCGGCACCTACGGCCCGGCCGCGATGGTGTTTCTCCTCTGGCCGCTGATGGTGCCGTTCACGTTTGGGCTGCTGATGCCGGTCGTGGCCCAGAAACAGAAAACGTTTCTCGTGACCCGCCATTCGTTTGGTGCCTCGCCCTTCGCGTTCAACGCCAAGGTGGAGGCGTTTTTCAAAATCTACGGCGTCGCCCTGCTGCTCTTTCTCCCGGTAATCGTCGCCTACTTCGGCATCATCGCGATCGCCGTCATGACCGCCATCAAACAAGGCGGCCAACCCCAGCCGCAGTCGCCGCCGACCGAAATGCTGGCCGCGTTCGGCATCGTCCTCGCGATCGCGATCCCCTGCGCCATCGCCGGCACGCTCTACCTACGCGCGCGACTCTTCAATCTCGTCTGGAATCACACCACGATCGCCGGTAACCGCTTCGCCGCGAAGATGCGCGTGCGCGATCTCCTGTTACTGCACTTGGTCAACTCGCTCGTGACCCTGTTTACGCTCGGGCTCATGCACCCTTGGGCGACCGTGCGGAAAGCGAAGTTTCAACTCGATTCGGTGCGCGTGCTGCCCGCAGGCAATGTCGATGCCTTCGTCGCGGGCGCCCAGCCCTCGGTCGGCGCGATGGGCGACTCCGCGAATGATTTCTTCAGCTTCGACATCGGGTTCGGCGCGTGAACCTGACAATCAGCTCAGAGCTAGGAGCCCAGAGCTGAGAGTAAAACCATGGAACCGACGTGGCAAAGCTGGGTTGGCGAACCGGAACGCCTGACTTGGTCTGGCTCTGAGCTCTCAGCCGGACTCGTGCAGCCGGAATTGCCCACGAAACACACCAAAGACACGAAAGGAAGGAGTTGCAGAGCCAGCAAACTTCCAAGCTACGCGCACAGGACAGAGATCGAATTGCGGATGAACCAGCTGGCAAAATCTCTCACTGATTTTCGTGTCTTTGACGTGTTTCGTGGTGACTCCTTCTGCAACGTTCCGGCTCAGCACTCGACTCTCAGCTCCTCCCATGACTGAAATCCCCGCCACCTACTTTGACGGCCGCACCTCGCAGCCGCACGCGGTCACACTGCGGTGGCACGCGTTTGACGACGTGCTCGAAGTCGCCGGCGCGGCCCTCACCGTGCGGCAGGCGAAGCGCGACGTAACAATCGAGTCGCGACTCGGCCGCGGTCCGCGTTTCATCCGCTTCACGGATGGTGGTCGCTGCGAAGTCGCCGATAACGAGGCGCTCGACGCCGTGATCGCCACTTGGGCGCCGAATCGCGCGGGCGCGCGTCTGCATCAGCTGGAGTCGAGTTGGAAACACGTGCTCGTCGCCACCGTGGTGCTCGCCGCGTTTGGTTGGGCCGCGATTCACTTCGGCCTCCCTTGGGCGGCACGCAAAATCGCGTTTCTCCTGCCCGCGAACATCACCCGCGTGCTCGGCGACCAAACACTCGCGGCGCTCGATAAATCCGTGCTGCAACCGACCACGCTCACCCACGAGCGCCAGCTCGCGTTGCAGGCGCAGTTCACGCGCTTCCTCGCCCAAACCGGCGACGCCACGCCCGCCTCAATCGAGTTTCGCGCCATGAAGAGCGTCGGGGCCAACGCCTTCGCCCTGCCCTCCGGCGTCATCGTGCTGACCGATGATCTCGTGCTCCTCGCGGACGACGACCAAGAGATTATCGCCGTGCTCGCGCACGAGTGCGGGCATTTGGAAAACCGCCACGCGCTGCGCGCCGTGCTGCAAAACTCCGCGGTGTTTGTGCTCGTAGCGCTGGTGACGGGCGACGTCTCGTCGGCCACGGCGTTTGGCGGGGCGCTGCCGGCGTATCTGTTGCAGAGCAAATTTTCCCGCGAGTTCGAGCGCGAGGCCGATGCCCACGCCGTCGCCGTCCTGCGCCGCGCCAACATCGCGCCCGCGCACCTCGCCACCATGCTCGACCGGCTCACGCAGAGCCACGGCGCGAGCGGCTCCAAAATCCTTGGCTACCTCGGCACCCACCCGCCCACGCCGGAGCGCGTGGAGGCGATCACGGGGAAGAAACCGGACGCGCCGCGCGATTGATTTTTGTTTGGCTGTAGGCGGGGTGCCCCCACCCCGCGATATTTCGGCTTCGACCCACCAAGCCGCGGGGTGAGGGCAACCCGGCTACAACGAACACCCTCGCCGCCGTTGACGCGCCGCGGGCCGGAGTATTCGGTTGCCGCATGTTCACTATCTTGGGCGGCGACGGAAAGGAATACGGCCCGGCGAGCGCCGAGCAGATACGTGGTTGGATCAAAGCAGGACGCGCGAACCTCGAGACCAAGGTGCGGGCCGTCGGCACCGAGGAATGGAAACGACTCGGCGATCTGGTGGAATTCGGCGCCCCTTCCGATTTGCCACCCGTGATGACCTCGCCGGCCGCGGCCGCGAACCCCTTTTATCCGGCCCCCGTGGTTTCGGTCACGGACACGAGTCCAACTCAAGTGCGCGCCGAACAGGGGCAACGCCTCCTCGCCCGCATCATCGATTGGGTTATCGAAATCATCTGTGTGATCCCCGGAGCCGTCATTCTCGGCACCGAAGTGATCAAGTTGGTCATGTCGATGAGTCAGGGCAAGGAACCGGATTTTGAGCAGCTCGATATTCCCAAGTTGATCTTGGGCGGCTCGATTTTGGCCTTCACCTCGCTCGGCCTGCTCGCCGTGCAAGTGTGGATGCTGAGCACGCGCGGGCAGACGATCGGCAAGCGCATCGTGGGCATCAAGGTGGTGAAAGCCGACGGGAGCGCCCCCGGCTTCGTCAACGCCTGGCTCATGCGCGAACTCCTGATCACGGCCATCGGCATTGCCACGTCGATGATTCCCATCATCGGGCCGATTCTCCTGCGGCCGGCGTTTCACATCGTCGATTGGTGCCTGATTTTTCGCGACGACCAGCGTTGCCTCCACGATCAGATGGCCGGCACCAAGGTCGTGAAAGCCTGAGGCACCGGCGATGAAATCGTTTCGCCTCGTCCTTCCTGTGTTGGCCGCGGCGCTTGCGGCTCCCCACTCCATGCCCGCCCAGGCAAAACTCGACGAGCAACTGCGTGCCGCGATCGAGCGCGGGGATGTGCCCGGTGTCGTCGTCATGGCGGCGGATCGCAACGGCGTGATTTACCGCGGCGCCTTCGGGCTGGCCGAGGCGGGCGCGGGCCGCGCGATGACGATGGACGCGATCTTCAATATCGCCTCGATGGGCAAGGCGGTGACCTCCGTCGCCGCGATGCAGCTCGTCGAGGCGGGCAAACTCTCGCTCGATGATCCGGCCGCGAAATATCTGCCCGAGCTCGGAAGCCTCCCTGTGATCGCGTCGCTCGATCCCGCGACGGGCGCCGCGAAATTACGGCCACCCGCTTCGCCCATCACGGTGCGGCAGCTCTTCACGCACACCTCGGGCCTCGGCTACTCGCTCTGGAGCGACACGCTGAAGAAATTCAAGCCACGCGCCGGCGAGAGCTTTCCCGTCGGGCCGCTCGTCTTCGATCCCGGCACGCAGTGGACCTACGGCACCGGCGTCGACGCGCTCGGTCGAATCGTCGAGAAAATCTCCGGCCAGAATCTGGAGGAATATTTTCGCGCGCACATTTTCGCGCCGCTCGGGATGGACGATACGTTCTACAACGTGCCCGCCGCGAAACACGCCCGCGTCGTCAACAGCCACCAGCGCGGGCCCGACGGCACGCTGACCGAGAACAAGCGCGCGACGCCGCGCGTCCTCACAAGTTTCAACGGCGGCGGCGGGCTCTACGCGACGGCGGAAGACTACCTGAAATTCCTGCGGATGTTTCTCAACGGCGGCGAACTCGACGGAAAACGAATCATCTCACGCGCGACCGTCGCGCTTATGGGCCAAAATCACATCGGCGCCGTCCGCGCTCGCGCCCTGAAGTCCACGCAGCCGGAAGGCAGCAGCGACTTCACGTTCATCGACGAAGGCCACGACCAATGGGGCCTCGGCTTCCTCATCACCGCGCGGCAGACGCCGGGCAAACGGAGTGTCGGCAGCCTGAGCTGGGGTGGCATCAGCAACACCTATTTCTGGTTCGATCCCGCGCGCGGCGTAGCGGGCGTGATCATGATGCAGTTCCGGCCGTTCGCCGACGCGAAGGCGCTTGCCGTTTACGACACGTTCGAACGCGGGGTTTATCAGTTGGCCGGAAAGTGACGCGCGCCGTGTAGGCCTGGTCAACGACCGGACCTACAATTTCCCAAACCACCATGTCGCCCGTCTCCGCCCCTCCCACCCTCGCTGACATCCGCGCCGCGCACGCGCGCATCCGCGACAAGATCAGCCGCACGCCGGTGCTCACGAGTTCGACGCTCGATGCGCTCTGTGGCGGGCGGTTGTTTTTCAAGTGCGAGAATTTCCAAAAGATCGGGGCGTTCAAGGCCCGGGGCGCGACCAACGCGGTTTTTTCATTAACGGACGCGGAGGCGGCACGCGGCGTCGCCACCCACTCCTCTGGCAATCACGGCGCGGCGCTCGCGCGCGCGGCGCGGCTCCGTGGCATCGTGGCGCACATTGTGATGCCCGAGAACACGGCGAAATCGAAAATCGAATCCGTGCGCCGGCAGGGCGGACAAATCACCTTCTGTGCGGCCAACGCCACGGCGCGTGAGGCGACGGTCGCGCGGGTCGTCGCCGAAACCGGCGCCGTTCTGATTCACCCCTTCAACGACCACCGCGTAATCGCCGGCCAAGGCACGGCGGTGATCGAGTTGCTCGAGGAAGTGCCCGATCTCGATCTCGTGATCGCACCGGTGGGCGGCGGTGGATTGCTCAGTGGCACGGCCATCGCGGCGAAGGGGCTGCGGCCGGGCATTCGCGTAATCGCGGCGGAACCGGAAGCGGCGGACGATGCGGCGCGTTCGTTTCGCTCGGGAAAAATCGAACCGCAGGAAAAGACCACAACCATCGCGGACGGACTGCGCACTTCGCTCGGCGACAAAACTTTTCCGATTATCCACGGGCAGGTCGACGACATCGTGACCGTGAGCGAAGCCGGCATCATCGCCGCGATGCGGCAGATGTGGGAAGTGCTGAAGATAATCGTCGAACCCTCGGGCGCGGTGCCCTACGCGGCGCTACGCGAAAACAAAATCCCGGTCGCGGGAAAGCGCGTGGGCCTCATCATCAGTGGCGGCAATCTCGACCTCGACCGCCTGCCTTGGCAGGGCTGACCGGGAGAAACGCCACGGCCGGCTGTCTCGGACCAGAAACCGTGCGGCACGCCATCGCTCTAATGGAACTCCAGCCACGCCGGACGCGGGCACGACCGCGCTATTCAGTGGCTTGCC
>JANOAF010000081.1:0-11175 GCA_031411015.1 Opitutaceae bacterium
TTGTCGCGAGAGGCACGGCGCTTTTGCTTCGTGCTTTTCGCTCCCAACAGGTGTCGAAAACCAGGCGTCCGCCGGATGAGCTTGCCCGTGCCAGATAGTTTGAACCGCTTGGCAATGGACTTCTTTGTCTTTTGCATGGAGAGCGGTCGAAAACAGAGACGCCCCCTCCCCTTGGCAAGGCTTTTGTCCGAATTTTCCCGCATTGCGGGCGCAAACAGGGTTTCTGTGCCTCCCCGCTGATGGCGGTGACGGGCGGTCACCTGACCGCGTTTCTTAAAGTGCACGGGCAGACTGCCCGTGCTACGGGTCGGCTTACGAACCTCGCAAGAAACCGAGGTCCAGCTCGCCGCTCAATCCCGGTAGTTTAAAGCCGGCGGCCGGTCGCCCAGCAGTGCGGTGTATTTGAAGTCGGTCCCGCGTTTTTCAGCCAGCTCGACCTTCGCCTTCGCGATCACGTCGGGTTTCGTAAACACATCGAGCAGGGTGCCGGCGAGAGTCTTCGCCGCGACGTTCATGCCCTTGAGACCCATCGTGGTGCCACCGCAAGCGACCGCCTGCCAGCTGTGCGACGGCGTGCCGGGAGCCCACGTCGCGGCGCGCAGGCCGACGGTCGGCACCACCCAGCTCACGTCTCCCACATCGGTCGAACCGCCGCCGCCTTCGCGCCGCTCCCCCGGGGTGAACGGCGCAATAAGCCCCGCCGCTTCGGGCGCGGGTGCCTTGCCGAAAACCGTGCGGCCAATCTTCAGCGCGAACTCGCGCTCCTCGGGCGTGTAGGTGACGCCGCCGACGAGGTTCAGGTTTTCGTGCATGAGACGGCCGAGCGTGTCGTTGATGAGCAGCTCGTGGACGCCGCCGGTGATCTCCACCTTCATGGTCGTGCCGGTGCCGAGCGCCGCGCCCGTCGCGGCGTTTACCACGCGATCCCAGACTTCATTGACGATGGCGCGGCTCGGGCTGCGCACGTAATAATAAACTTCGGCGAACGCCGGGACAACATTGGGCGCCTCGCCGCCGCGCGTGATCACGTAGTGAATCCGCGTGGTTTCGGGCACGTGCTCGCGCATCATGTTTACCATGTAGTCCATCGACTCGACGCCATCGAGCGCACTGCGCCCGCGCTCCGGCGAACCCGCCGCATGCGACGCGACGCCGTAGAAACGAAACTTTCCCGATTTGTTCGCGAGCGAAGACGCCATCGTGATCTGGTTGCGATCTCCGGCGTGCCAATGGAGCACGACATCGACGTCTTTGAACAATCCGGCGCGCACCATGTAAACTTTGCCGGAACCGCCCTCTTCCGCCGGCGTGCCATAGACACGCAACGTGCCCTTCTGCCGCGTGGCCTGCATCCATTCCTTGACGGCGATCGCGGACTGAATCGAAGCCGCGCCGAACAAGTGGTGGCCGCACGCGTGGCCGGCCGTCGCGCCCGCGCGCTCCTTTTTCTCCGGCACCGCTTCCTGCGAAACGCCCGGCAACGCGTCGAACTCTGCCAGCACGCCGATGACCGGTGAACCGCTGCCATAGGTCGCCACGAAAGCCGTGGGCATCCCGGCAACGCCGCTCGCCACCGCGAAGCCCTCTTCCTTTAGCTTCGCCTGCAACAGCGCCGAACTCTTGGTCTCTTGGAATCCCACCTCGGCAAAATTCCAGATCTTCATCGCGATGTCGTCGTAGACGGCCTTGGTGGCATCGACGCGCGCGAGGACTTCGGGTTTCGTAGTCTGAGCGCTGAGGGGCAGCGCCGCGAGCAGGAGGAGAACACGTTTCATTGGGAGAGGAAAAAGGGAGGGCGCAAAGTTAGAACTGCCGTGTGAGTTCAAGTGACCAAGTGCGCCCGGCAAGGAGTGAGCCGTGCACGGATGAGGAGAAACCAAACGCACCCGACGTGAGCGGTGGCTCGCGGTCAGTGAGGTTCACGACACTGACACGCACGCCGGAGCCGCGCAGCCATTTCGCCGACTCAGGGCCGAAACGGTGGCCGAGGAAGGCGTTGAACGTCACGACATCATGCACGACGTAACGGTAGAGGTAGTTGCCGCTGTCGAACTGCTTCGAGATGTAGGTGGGCTCGCCAAACGCGGCGTAGTTCGCCGCCGTGGTCGTCGCGGTGTCGGCGAAGCGCCCCACATAGTAGCCGCTGCCGCCCGCACTCCACCCGCCCTTCCGCCAGCTCACCGAGGCATTCCCGCGCCAGCGCGTCGTGCCGTCGACGTTCATGCGTTCGATGAACGACGGCGCAGCCCCGGGGTTATCGCGAAGCTGGTAGCTACGGATCGAGTAGGACCAATCCGCGGAGAGCGAAAATTTGCCGACCGGCAAGGTGGGCAACTGATAGCTCGCACTCAGGTCGACGCCGCTCGCGTAGCCCTTGGCGAGATTTTGAAACACGATGTTGCGCGACTCGATGAGACCGACGGTGGCGGCCTGTTGCGCGGCGGGCCTGCCGGCATTGAAGGCCGCGAAGGCTGCGGTATCGGCGGCCGTCGGCGCGAAGCGGACGATACCGGGCTCACCCTTGTAGGCGGGTGTGCCGGAGCCGACGTCGATCTGCGCAATCGTTTTGCCGGCGGCGAGCTGAGCCTGCGTGTAGGCGTTGAGCTTGGCGGTGTCGCTGTTGAAGAGCTGCGTGTCGGAGTAGCTGCCAATGATGTTGGACTGATCGATTTGCCAGTAGTCCGCTGTGATCGCGAGGCCCTTGACCTTCGGGACTTCGACCACGAGGCCGACGCTCTTGCCGATCGAAGTGGTGGGCTTGATCGCGAGGTTGCCGCTGGAGAAACGCTTCATGATGTAGGTGGCGTTGCCCACCGTCTGGTTGCGGTAGATGTCGGTCGCGCCAGGCGCGCTATCGACGATGAAACGCGTGGGCGCATAGAGCGTGGGCAGATTCGGCGCGGTGAAGCCCTCATTGAACGAGGCGCGCACCATCACGCCACTCGCCGGCTTCCAGTTGAGGCCGGCCTTGGGGCGCAGCGTGGTGCCGAAATCGCTGTAGTTCTCGTAGCGCGCCGAGCCCGATAGCTCGAACGAATGGAGCAACGAAATCTGGTGCTGCGGCGCGAAGACTGGGATGACGGTCTCGGCGTAGGCGCTGTAAACGACACGGTTGCCGCTCGAATTGGGTGCGTAGGAGGCGACGAGGTAATCGTTGTCATTGGTCGCGAGGCCGACGCCCGCCGGGTTGCTGCCGACATAGGCGGGGCGGGTGTCGAGGTATTGCTCGTGCCGGTATTCGCCGCCGGTCGCGAGCGAAACAGTGCGGCCCAGCACGCGGAAGAGCGGACCCGACGTGCGCGCGTCGAGGCTCGTCGTCGCACTGAAACCATCGTGACGCCAAATCTGCGAAAACGTGTCGAGCACGGAGCGCGGATTCACGTAGGCTTGGTCCGGGACGACGGCGCCGCCAGCGACCTTGAACGTGTAGCCGAAGGGATTAAACGCGGTCGTATTCGTGCGCATCAGCGCCTGCTGGAAGAGCGATTCGCGGCCGGCGTTGTTGGAGATGTCGGCGGTATAGGCGCGCGTGTAGAGCGCGGCCGCTTCCCACGACCAGTCGTGCGCGAGTTTACCGCGCAGGCCGGCGACACCGCGGTAAACACCCGAATGCACTTCGATATTTTCCGCCCCGAGATCGGCGAGGAGCACCGAGACGAGCGTGAGGGACTGCGGCGTGCCGGTGAGGCGCGGTGTGCCATCGGCGTTCGGCGCACCCGTGGCGCTGTAGAACCGCGAGCCATACGGGTTGAACGGATTGTCGACGCTGATGGGCGCAAATTGATCGGAGCCAGGGGCGTTGTGCTGGATGGGCTGGCGCAGGAGAAACGCGTTGGAGTGGTAGAACGATAAATCTGCAAACGCCGTGACGCGGTCATTGAGATCGACCTCGACGCTGTTGAACCAGTTTTGGCGGTCGGACTTACTCTGGCCGACGGTTTGGTATTGGTTGAGGTTGGTGAACGACTCGGGGCTGGCAGCGCGATTGGCGGTGGGCGCCACGGTCGTGAAAGCGAGCGCGCCATTCACCGGGCGGAGAAAATTCGCGGTCGTCGCGGCGCCGATGCGGAACGAGGGGTAGACGCTCACGGCGGAGCGGGCGTCGAAAGAGCCGCCAAGGGCGTTGAACGGCGCGGGGGCCGCGGCGGTGTGGTTCGCGCTGCGCGTAAACGAACGGGCGCTGAACGGAATCGCCTGACGCTGGAAGTAGTCGAACGTGGAGAGCCAGCGGACCTTGCCGCCCGCGAGGTCCCGCCCGGTGGTGAGGGTGGCCTGGAGGCTGCCGCCGCTGCCGTGCTCGGGCTGCGCAAACCGCGTGCGCAGATCGGTGCCACGAAAATCGCGGCGGGTCATATAATTGATCACGCCCGCGACCGCATCCGACCCGTAGATCGAGGACGCGCCATCGCGGAGCACGTCGATGCGCTCGATACCCTGTGTCGGCAGTTGGTTTACGTTGGCATAAAACGCCGGCACGCCGCCGTCGTTGGAAGTGACCGGGTGCGGGGCGACGCGGCGGCCGTTGAGGAGCACGAGCGTGTTGCCCGCGCCGATGCCGCGCAGATTTACATTGGCGTTGTCGCCGCGGGAATTTGCGCCGCCATTGGCCGATTCGTTGAGCGGGACGTTCGTGATCTGAGGCAGCGCGGTGAGCAGCTCGACCGGAGTGAGCGCGTTGCGCACCTCCATCAGTTCCTTATTGAAGACCGTGACGGGCAAAACTTTTTCTTGATCGAGTCGCTTAAAATTCGAACCGGTGACGGTGAACGCCTCCATCTTGACGGCTTCGTCAGACTTGGCGGCGGGGGCCGGATTCACCGCCTGGCCTAAGGCGGTCGGCAGCAATACGAGCGCCGCCAAAAAAAGCGCGGCGCGAATGGCAGTCAGGTAGGAGTGCGTGGTTGGCATGGTCAGGTGAGTTAAACTGCAACAAGGGAAAAAAACGGACGGATAGCAAAGGCTGGGCCATGGCAGTCCCCGGCGCAAACTGCGTTTCGGAATTTTCACCGACCGCAGTGCGCCAAGTTCCCCTTCAAAAACGCTTCGTCAAATCGACGCTGAACGCCCGCCCACGCGGGTCGCCGAAGCCGCGGAGGTAGCCGTCGGAGTCGGAACTCGCGCCGAGCGCGAAGGGCGGCTCCCGGTTGAAGACGTTGTTCACCCCGACGCGCACGGTCGAGTGGCCCCACCACGATTTCCCGGTGAAGTTGCGCGCGACGTTGAAGTTCGTCAGCCATGAGCGATCCACGATGAGGAAACCCTCGCTGGAGATGTAGGGCGCGGTGACCGTGGTCGTGCGGATGAAACTGTCCTTCGTGCGACCGGTGTAGAGATTGATCATGCCGGCGCTCCACTCGCCGCGTTTCCACTGGAGGCTGAACGATCCCTTCCAGTGCGTGTTGCCGTCGCGCCAGCTCAGGTCGGACACGGCGCCGGCGGCGTTCTGGCGTTCGTCGAATTAGCGCAGGTAGGAAGCCTCAACCGTCGCGCGGAAAAGACCGAGGTCCGTCCTGGGCGTGCGATACGCGAGGAGGAAGTCGATGCCGCCGACATCGCGCTTCGCGGCGTTGATGTAGGATTCGGCGATGGCGCGAATCGTGCCGACGGGCGCGCGCTGCTGGGCGGCGAGCTTGCCGGTGTTGTAGGTGTTGAACAAATCGCGGTCCTGCTGCGTGAGCGCGTTGCGGATTACGTTCGCGCTGCCCGCCGCCGCGAGATCGATCTGCGCGGGTGCGCGGCCGGCGGCAATCTGCTTCGCGCTTTCCGCGAGCAGGAGCGCCGAATCAGCGGCGAGGATGTCGAGCGCATCGAGCCGCGAGATCGCGTTGGTCTGCTTCAGCGACCAGAAATCGACGCCAATCGAAAAGCCCTTCAGGCCGGGCGGCTCGACGACGACGCCGAAGGTCCGCGTCTTCGATTCCTCGGGCTGGAGCGAGCGGTTGCCCTGGCGCAGCGAGACGCGTCGCGCGGTAGTGCCGTCGTCGGCCGCCGAGCCGGACACGCCGAGGCGGTAGGCGTCAGTCGCGCCCGTGATCGAGCGCTGGACGTTGCCAGAAAAAAGCGACGCGAGGTTGGGCGCGTGAAACGCCTCGTTGAAAGAGCCACGCGCCAGCAGCCACTTCGTGATGCGCCACGACGCGCCGATCTTGGGCTTCGTCGTCGTGCCGAAATCGGAGTAGCGCTCGTAGCGCCCCGCGAAGGAGAGATCGAGGGCGTGGACGCCGGTCACGCGGTTCGCCGCGCCCACGAGCGGCACGACCGCCTCGGCAAACGCGCCGAAGAGGTGGCGACGCGCATCGCTGTTATCGGTCGGCGAAACTTGGATGTAGTTGTTGTCACCGATGAGCGAGGTGCGGAGACCGAGGCGCTGCACATCGGCGGCGCTGAGGCGGCCCGACTCGACATCGCGAAAATCCGAATAGGTCTCGCGCCGATACTCGCCGCCGAAGGCGAGCCCGACGGGGCCGCCGGGCGGCTCGAAGAGCGAGCCATTCACGCGCGCGTCCCAACTGCCGAGCGAGGTCTTGCCCTGCCGGTAGAAGCCGCCGCGCAACGGCGCGACGACGCTCTCGGGATTGGTGAAGAGCGTGCCGGTCGGCGTGACCGCGCCGTTCACGATCGCGAACGTGGTGCGGAAGGGATTGAGCGCGGTGCCGTCGCCGCGCGCGAGTGTGTCACGCAGTTGCGACTCCTTGATCGCCTGACTCTCGATGTCGGTCGTCTTCGAGCCGGAGTAGAGAAACGCGGTTTCCCAGTTCCATTTCGCCAGCACCGTGCCGCGCAAGCCACCGACGAAACGATACGACTCCGAGCGCACGTCGATGAGCCGCGAGCCAAATTCCGGCAGCGTGAAGCGCACGATTACCACGTCGCTCGGCGCGCCGGTGAGCCGCGGCGTGCCGTCGGCATTGGGCGCGCCTGTCGGCGAGTAGAAGCGCGTGCCAAAAGGATTGTAGGGATTGTTCTGCGAGACGGCGATGTTGTTGTCCGCCGTGCTGTCGATGCGCGAGGGCTCGCGCTCGTTGTGCGAGTCGGCGCGGTAGTAGGTGAAGTCGGAGAAGGCCGTGATCTCCTTCGTGATGTCGTGGTCGAGCGAGGCGTAAACATTGTGGCGCTTGCTCGCCGGAATCAGGAAACGAAACGCATTCACGTTTTCGAAAAACTCGCCGACCGGCGAGGTCAGCGACTGATCCGGCGCCGTGGCCGTCCATGTGCGCGTCGCAGCGCCGGGCGCGGTGGGCACGAAATAAAACGTGCCGTTGGTCGCGACCGCCGTCGTCGCAACGCCCGCCGGGCGCGTGCCCGTGACGGTGCCGTCGGCATTGACGGTGCCGCGTTGGAAACGCCCGAAAAAGCCGCGGTCGGACCGTTGATCAACGGTGATGTCGGCGGTCGTGCCGTTCCACGGCGCGGGGGCCTGCAGGCGGTGGTCGGCGTTGCGGGAGAAGTCGCGCTGCGAGTCGCGAATCTGATCCCGATGCAGGTAGTCGTAGGAAAACACGAGGTGCGTCGCGTTTTTGTTGAACGCGAAACCGCCCGCGAAGTTGCCGCGATACTCCGTGCCCCCGCCCTGCTGCGTGGTGGCGAAGCGCGTGCCGACCTCGAAGCCCGCGTAGTCGCGGCGCAGGATCGTGTTGACCACGCCGGCGGTCGCATCGGAGCCGTAGATGGCGGACGCGCCGTCGCGCAGCACCTCGATGCGCTGGATCGCGGCGGTGGGGAGGACGTTAATGTTCACGCCCATGCTCGGCACGCCGCTCGCGCCCTCCGGCATCGAAATCGGATGCGGCGCGAGGCGACGGCCGTTGAGGAGCACGAGCGTGTTGCCGGAGCCGAGGCCGCGCAGGCTCACCGTGGCGATGTCGCCGCGCGCATCGGCGCCGCTCGCCTGACTCTCGGAAATCGGAATGCGCCCGGCCTCGGGAATCGTCGCGAAAATTTCCGCCGGCGTGCTGCCGCCGCGGAGCTTGATGTCCTCATCGGTGATCACGGTGACGGGCAGCGCCTTTTCCTGTTCGAGCCGCTTGATGAATGAGCCGGTGACGGCGAACGCCTCGAGTTTCACGGCCTCATCGGCCGCGGCCGCAGCGACCGGATCGAGTGCGACGGTGAGTGCGACGAGAGAGAGCGCGCTAGCCAATGGAAAACAAAGGACGATCTTCATGGGTGTTTGGTCGGAGAAAAATCCAGCGTGGCGGCGTCGCCGGCAATCACGAGCCGCGTGCCATACGGAGCCGAGAGGCGCGCGAGCCGGTCGAGGATTGCGCGCGCCGCGTCACCCGTTGCGAGCGAGGGCGCACCGCGCGTTTCGTAGAAACGCTTTGACGGCGGGTCGCCCACGCCGCGCTCATTCAGCGCAACGGGCCGCAGCTTCAGTGCGACGAGTTTGCCCCCGGCAAACTCCGCGTCGGCGATTACACTCTCCCAAATCTCCGGCAAGTAGTAGCCCGGTGCCGTGATGGTGTGAAACACCAGTCCGCCCAAGTCGTAGAAAATCGGCCGCCCGCGATACAGCTCGATGCCATGCAGCATCGGCGCGCCGTGCGACACGAAGACCGTCGCGCCGGCATCAAGGCACGCGCGCGCAAAGCGCCGCTTCCACTCCGGCGTCACGCGGTTGTCCTTCTCCCAATAGTGATCGTGCTGGTAGGCGATCACGACCTCGGCGGAGCGCGCGGCGAGCCGGAGCGCGGCAAAGACACGCTCCGCATCCACGCGATCGATGTCGCCGGTTTTCTCGTCGAGCTTCACCTCATTGACGCCGGCGCGGGTGTCGGTGGCTGCGCCGCCCTCGGCGATTTTGCCCGAGGCAAACGCGACCAGCGCCACGCGACCGCGCGGTGTGGTCAGCACGGTGGGCGCGCTCGCGGCGGCGAGATTTGCTCCGGTGCCGGCAAACACCATATCCCGCGCCTTCACCTCGGCGATGGTGCCGAGGATGCCCGGCGCGCCGAGATCCCACGCGTGATTGTTGCCGAGTGCGAGGAGGTTGAAGCCCCACGTTTTCAGCCCATCGATCACCTCCGGGCCGGCCGCGTGGAAAAACTGCGAGTCGCGCGTCGCCTTGCCTGCGCCGGTGTTAATCACCGTCTCAAGATCGGTGAAGACGACATCGGAGGCATTCGCGCGCAACGCGTCCGTCATCGCGCGGAACTTTTCCGGCGCGACCGCACGCAGGTCGTGCTGCACCAGCGCCTGCCCGGTGAACGTGACGCGCAGCGGGCGCTCCTCTGCCGCCGACACCCCGGCCCCGACGGGCAGCAACAGCACGCCGACTGCAAACCATGCGCCAAGACGGGCACGAACGTATGACGGCAAAAATCTCGAACGCATCAACCGAGAGCGAGGAGCATCCGGCGCATCAGCTCAAAGAAAATCTCCGCGCCCGCCCCGCCAGCTCACGCTCAATACCCCGCCGCCACATTCGTCCGCCGTGGATCGGCGTAGCCGGTGAGCATGCCATCGGCGTTGAACTCGACGGCGTTCATGCCACCGAAGTAGCGGCCCGCGCCGGCCGGTTCGCGCAGCACGACTTTCCAGCCGCGGGCGCGCAATGCCTCGGCCTCGGCGGCGGGAAAAGACTGCTCCGCCTCGAAAGTTTCCTCTTCGTCGCGGCGGAACGGCGCCGAGAAATGCACGCGCGTGTCGCCAATCGCCTCGGCGAGCGGGCGGTTGAACGCGAGCCGGTCGAGCAGCGCCTGCAACATCGCGGTCGGAATCCGCGCCGCGCCCGGAATGCCGATGGCGAACTGCGGCTTGCCCTCCCGCAGCACGATGGTCGGCCCGATGGTGCTGCGCGGCCGCCGGCCCGGCGCGAGGCCGTTAATGCTCTTCAAATCGGTGAACGTGAAATTGCTCATCGAATTGTTCATCACGACGCCGGTGCCCGGCGGCACCACGCCCGCGCCGAAATGCAGGCTCTGCGATTGCGTCGCGCACACGATGTTTCCCGCGGCATCGACGACGATGAAGTGCGTCGTCGCCGCCATCGGGCTCTCGTAGAACGGAGAAATCTCACCGACATCAAGAGTAGGGCGGGTCTCTGACCCGCCCTCGCCGAAGGGCAGGTCAAAGTCCTGCCCTACCCCGGCCATCGCCACTTTTTTCTTTTTTCCCGTCTGCACACCAAACGCCTTCTCGCGCAGTTCCGCGATCGCGTCGGGGGCGAGCAATTTCTCGAAGAGGAATCGCGACTCGGGTTTGTCGCCGATGGTGCGGCTGACGGCGGTAAACGCCGCGCGCCACACCCGGCCGATGGTGTCGAGATTCGCCGCCGACCGCAGCGGACCGGAAGCGAACGTTTGGTTTTCCAGCGCCTTCAGGATCGGCAGGAAAAGCGCGGCGCCGCTCGCCGGCGGCGGTGCGCATTGCAGCGTGTAGCCGCGAAAATCCATCGTCATCGCCTCCGTGATCCGCGCTTCGTAGCCCGCAAGATCGCCGAGCGTCAGCACGCCGCCGCCGCGCTGCGCAGCTGCGACGATGGCTTGCGCCACGCGGCCACGATAAAAACCATCGCGGCCTTCGCGCGCGAGCGCCTCCATCGTGCGCGCGAGATCTTCGTTCGGCAGCAAGCTGCCCTCGGCCGGCAATTCGCCGCCCGGCAGATAGAGCCGCGCGATTTCGGCATCGCCGCGGCGGAGTTTCTTTTCCTGCTCCGCGAAACCGTCACGCGTCTTCGGCAAAATCTTAAAGCCCGTCCGCGCTAGCATGATCGCGGGTTGCACGGCGTCCGCCCATTTTATCGCACCCCATTTCTGGTGCGCGGCCCAGAGACCGGCACCCAGTCCCGGCACGCACACCGCACCGTAACCGTAACTGCGGTCGTCCTCCGGGCGCTGGAGATAGGCCGCGATATCAAGCGAGCCCGCGGCGTCCATCGCCTCGACGGCGTAGGTCTGGCCCGTCTTCGCTTCGAAATAAAGCAGCATCAATTTCCCGCCGAGCCCGGAGCCAAACGGCTCGGCCACCCCAACGGCGAGCGAGGTGGCCACCGCGGCGTCGATGGCGTTGCCGCCCGCTTTCAAAACGGCCACGCCCGCCTCCGCCGCCTGCGGATGCGCCGCCACGACCATGCCGTGCGGCGCCGTCACCGGCGTGACTGTGACCGGCACGCCGGCACGCGCGAAGGAGGCGATGAAAAGGAAAACAGCAGGGCCGAAGATTTTCACGTTACAG
>JANOAF010000082.1:0-1971 GCA_031411015.1 Opitutaceae bacterium
CGTTCCGGAAAGGGCGCGCACGAGGCACGCCCCTACGTTTGCACGAAACTAATATGCGTCCGCCGCACACGGACGGGAGCAGGTCGTGTCCGTGACCCGCCCTTGCGCGCGCTAAGTTTTCGGAGGGCGGGTCAGAGACCCCGCCCTACGGCTGCGCGTCGTGCGTGCTGGGGTGGCTGTTCTAGCTCTCCGTTCGCGCCTCACTCCTTGATGATACTGAACCAGTCGCGCTTCTCGCCCTTGTCGTTCAGGAACGCGACGTCGAGCTTGAGGCCATCGATGTCGACGACGGTCGAGCCGGCCTCGTTGAGAGACAGGTAGAAGGCAGGGTGGTTGAGCGGCGGTGGCTTCGTCGCGGAGGCCGCATGGCCAGCGCTGCCGGTGACGATATTAATGTCGCCGAAATGCGGCGTGCGGGCGCGGGGCTTGCGATAAACGCCATCGCCATCGGCGCGACCGGTGACTTTTTGCTTCACGTGCTGAGCGGCGTCGAAGGTCGGGCTTTTGCCATAGTGGCCGTCCATGAGCCACGAGCGCTCATAGACGTGCGAGTGGCCGGTGAGAATGAGATCGACGCCGCCCTGCTCAAGCACGGGGAGGAAGATGGCGCGCATGTCGTTCATGCGGCCAGCGCTGTCGGAATCCTTGTCCGAATCATGGGTGCCCTTGGTGTAGGTCGGGTGATGGAAGAATGCTACGATCCAATCGCGCCGTGTGGCGGCGAGGTCGGCTTTGAGCCATTGCATCATCGCCCCTTCAGCCGTGCGATCCGAGTCGTGGGAGTCGAGGCAGACGAAGTGCGCGTTCGCATAGTCGAACGAGTAGTAGGCCTCGGTGCCCGACGCGACCCCGCCGGCTTGCGCGCGCGTCGGCAGCGTGAAGATGTCGTAGTAGACCCCCGACTGCGTGATCGAGTTGGCGCTCTTGCCGTCATGATTGCCGAGCGCCGGCCAGAGAGGTGAAGTCGCCAGGGTCTTCGGGTAGACCTCGAATATTGCCTTTTGATAGTCCGAGTCGGTGCCATCGGGATAGGCGTTGTCACCGAGGATCAGCCAGAAGTCGGTGGCGCGCGTGCCGGTAAACTTGTAGTAGACGTCGCGCACGGCCTCCTGAACTTTGCCCTTGGTGCCGGGATCGCCGAGCACCCAGAAACGCATCGGTGCGGCGGGGCCTACGGGCGGCGGGGTGGTGAAGGTGTTGATGGGGGCTTTGCCGGGGGCGTCCTCCGCCTCGGCCGTGGCCTTGGTGCCGGCGACGGGCGGCTTTACCGCGGTGGCACCGACCGAATAGAAATATTTCGTGCCCGGTGTCAGGCCGGAGAGCTGCACAATGTGCTCGGCGGAGATGCCCTCGGCCTTGACGCTGCTCGTAAGCTGCGCGCGCTCGGTGCCGTAGTTGACGACGGAGGCTTCCGCGAAATCGGTGCGCCAGCGGACCACCATGCTGGTCGGCGCTGCCGATTGCAGATAGGGGCCGCGGACAATGGTGGTGGCGCTTCGCAGCGCTGGCAGCGTGACGAGCAGAGCGAGGCAGGAGAGGATGAGGCGCAGTTTCATTGGGAAATAGTTGATGAGCGAGTGGCACCAAGACGCGTAAGTTCAGTGGCGAGTTTCTGTGTGTCAGTCGCGGCCCGCAGCCACTCGGGCAACGAGTCAATCGCCGCGAGCGCAGCCGAGTAGGCCGCACGCGCTTCCACCGGCCGACCCGCGCGCGCGAAAAGATCACCGCGGCGTTTGAGCCAGGTTTCCCGGCGCTCGCTCTCCGCGCCGAGCTGCTCGAGGCGGGCGGCGGCGGCATCGATGTGGCCGAGCGATTCTTCCAACGCGAGTGCCCGGAGGTGCAACGTCACGACGGAGCCGAGCCGGGCCAGGCCTTCGTCGAGACTGCGAATCGCTTCATCGGCCGGCAGCAGCGCGGCTCGTTCGAGAAAAAGATCCGGAGCCGGGGCCGTCGCGCGTGCCAGCGCGGCAT
>JANOAF010000083.1:0-3120 GCA_031411015.1 Opitutaceae bacterium
AAGCCGAAGCAAGCTTCGCGGTATCGGATCCACAGCGCATGAAAAATCCCGCGCCCCCCGATTCCTACCTCGCCTCGCTCCCCGCTGCCCGCCGCGCCCAAGCTCGAGCCCACGCTCATATCCGGCATGATTAGCCACGGGAAATTTCACGAGAAGTATGCCAGCGGCCACGAGGCAACTGCTTTCTCGTCGGCCTCTGCGCACGGAAAAACTACTACAGCCTCTACATCTCGCCGGCGACAAGGGCCGCTATCTCGCCGAGCAGGCCGCGGCGAAACTCGGCAAGGTCAAGGTCGGGCGCAGTTGCATCACGTTCAAGCAGCTGGCCGACCTAAAACTCCCCGTCGCGATGGCCGTCGTGAAAACGGCCGCGAAGCTCGGCGACGTTGGCGCGGCGAAGCAATCTTTACGACCGCGCACCGCTCGAAGGTTGACCGCGCACCGTAGCGCCCAAACCTCGCGCGCCATGAGCAAACTCCTCGGCAAGCGCGCCCTCGTCACCGCCGGTGCGCAGGGTATCGGTCTCGCGATCAGCCAGCATCTCCTCCGCGCAGGTTGCGATGTCGTCGTGCATTTCCGCAGCAGCGGCGACGCGGCGGCGGCCCTCGTGCGCGAAGCGGCGACACTCGGCCGACGCTGTCTCGCGATCGCGGGCGACCTCACGCGGACGGAGGATTGCAATCGGCTCGTGGCCGACGCGGTGAAATTTCTCGGCGGGCTCGACATCCTGATCAACAACGCGGGTTCGCTCATCGGGCGGCGCTCGATCACCGAGGCCGACGATGATTTTTGGGCGCAGACGATTATGCTCAACGTCGGCTCGTTGCGCAAAGTCACGCGCGCCGCCGTGCCGCACCTCGCCGCCGCGGCGCAGACCGGCGGTGGCGCGAGCATCGTGAACCTCGCCTCGCTCGCCGGCCGTAAGGGCGGCCACCCCGGCTCGCTCGCCTACTCGACCGCGAAGGGCGCGGTGCTCACGTTCACCCGCGCCCTCGCCGTCGAGGTCGGACCACAGGGCATCCGCGTCAACGCCCTCGCCCCCGGCCTGATCCTTGGCACAAGTTTCCACAGCACGCACACGACACCCGAGGCCGCGAAGGCCACGGTAGCCGGCATACCACTCGGCCGCGCGGGCAACGTCGACGATGTCGCGCGCGCCGCACTGTTTCTCGCGGGCGAGTTCGACGGTTTCCTCACCGGCACGACGCTCGACATCAACGGCGGCGTCTATTGCGCATAAGCGGACGAGAGAATTCTCCTCGTTCTGCTCAGCATATCGTCCGGAATTGGCTGCCTGCGAACAACCGCGCGTGAAAAACCCCGCGACGGCGAGTTCCCGCCCCTGAATACTTCGTTAGTGGTATGCGCAGGCCCGTGCTTCTTGCTATGCTAGGTCATCATGCCACGCCTACACCGTTTCGTTTTTGCCGCACTGCTCCACGCCTTCGTCGCGGCCGCGCTGTTTTCCGCCCGCCCCGCTCTCGCCCAATCTGCCGCCTCGATGCTCTCGGGCCGCGTCACCGATGCCGAGACCCAGGCCGTGCTGCGCGGTGCCGCCGTCACGCTCACGCCGGCTTCTTCTTCGCCCAATGCGATGCGCACCGCCACCGATGCCGACGGCGAGTTCTCGTTCACCGCACCGGCCGGCACCTACACACTCGCGGTCGACTACCTCGGCCTGCCCGCGAAATCGCAGTCCGTCACGCTCGGCACCGCGCCCATCCGGCTCGCGCTCTCGCTCGGCGAAGCTTCGCCGGTCGCGCTCGCCGCGGTCACCGTTGAGGCCTCGCGCACCGGCCAGGCGCGTGCGCTCAACCAGCAGCGCTCCGCGCAAAACCTCACGAATATTATCTCCGCGGACTTCTCCGGCCAGTTTCCCGACAAGAACATCGCCGATGCCGTGAAGCGCATGCCCGGCGTCACCGTCGAGACGGACCGTGATACGGGCGGCAGCGAGGGCCGCTACGTCACCGTCCGCGGTATGAGCGCCGATTTCAACGCTGTCACCGTAAACGGCATGAGGATCAACGTCACCGATTTCGACGGCATCACGCGCCGCGTGCCGCTCGACGTCGTCTCCTCCGATGTCGCCGATCAGATCGAAGTCACCAAGGCCCTCCGCCCCGATCAGGACGCCGACTCGATCGGGGGCGCCGTCGAGATCAAGACCCGCAGCGCATTCAGCCGCGATGGCCGCACCGCCAATGCGAAGGTCGCGCTCGGTTATTCCTCGATCCTTTCCGACTACTACAACTACCCCTTCGAAAACCCTTCGCGTGAAGCCGCGATTAACTACTCGGATATTCTCGGCGCATCACGCCAGTGGGGCTTTTCACTCTCGGCCAACTACCGCGATCGCACTTTTGTGAAGCAGCGCAACAGCACCACCGGCTGGAACGGCGCCGGCACCGCCGCGTCGCCGTTCCTCATGGATTCGTTCGTGCTCCAGCACTTCTTCGACGACATGAGCAACCGCGGCTTCAACGGCACGCTCGAGTTCCGTCCCGCGCCCGAACACAAGCTCCGTCTCTACGCCGGCGTGAACACCCGCGACACCAACCGCGGTCGCCAGCGTCAGCAGATTTTCTTCCCGCTCTCCGTCACAGCCACGAACACGGTCGGCGCGCCCGTCGTCTCCGGCGATACCTACACCAGCATCGCCTCGCCCAACAATACCCTGCGCAAGGAAGCCCGTAGCTTCGACGAGCGGCAGGACACGCGCACGCTCGCCTTCGACGGCGAGTCGCGCGTCGGCGAATTTACGCTCACCGGTCTCATCGGCTACAACCGCGGCGAATTCGACGGCGGCCTCGACTCCGGCGTGCAGGCGCAGTTCCAGCGCGCCACCTCCACCAACGGCTACATCATCACGCCCGGTGCCGCGCGTTTTCCCGTCATCACCACGACGCTCGACCGCCTCACGCCGTCGCTCGCCAACGCCTACACCATGCGCAATCTGATCCGCGGCACGCGCAACTACACCGATGAGGAGTTGAACGCCGCCCTCGACGTTAAGCGCCCCGCCACGCTCGCCGGCCTCAACGGTTGGTTCAAGGCCGGCGCCAAGTTCCGCACCAAGTCGCGCGACCGCGACGAGATTGTCCGCTCCTTCAACCAGAA
>JANOAF010000084.1:0-2567 GCA_031411015.1 Opitutaceae bacterium
AGCGCATCTTGAATGAGTTCGATGGCTGAATACCGCTCCGTGCCCCACTCGGTTGTGTTCGCGACGCTCGCCCGGGCCTGGTAATCGCCGCGAATGAACCACGTCCCTACAGCCGCCGCGTGCGAGACTGTGACGCCATCCGCGCCGAGGAGCGATTTCGCAAACGCCTCCACGTCCGTCGGCGGAATCCAGACCGCGCCAAGCCGCGCGTCGATTTCCGAAGGCGTGAGGTCGGCGGGCTGCACCGCTTCCAGCGCGGGGACGTTCTCCCGATACTCCGGGTTCGCCGCCGCGGCAGCTCGCGCATCATCCAGCTTTGAGCGCACGTCGCCGGAAAGATATTGGTCTTCCGTTTCCCATCGCTCCGTCTGCGGATTGCGATAAACCATTCCCTTCAACTCGGGGAGAAACTCCTCGGGCGGTTTGCGCAAAAGCATCTCCATGTGCGCTAAGTCCGCGCGGCCCGTTTCGTTGAGCGCCAGCACCAAGGCATCCTGTGCAGTTTCCGCTGCGACCGCCGCCTTTGGCTGGTGAATGGTGCGCTCGCGGAAGATGGCAGTCTTCACGGCCTTCTTCGTTTCGTCGTTGTAGTCCTCCAAGGAACAGAGCAACGGAAGATCAGGGTCGCCGCGGAACGCGCGACGGTTGGCGTTCTCGTTGATCGCACCGAAACGGGAAATGAAATGATCGTATTGGAAATTGAGCGCCCGCCGCGTATCGAGCACCGCCTCTTCGCTGGAATCCTGAAGCTGTGTGCGCAATGTCTCACGCAAGGCATCGCGCAGTTTCACGAGCCCGCGAATCCGCCGCGCGGTTTCATCGGGCAGATTCGCCACGGGTGTCAGCGTCGGGCCGGTGCGGATCGTGATGGTGCCGTCGTGAAGCACGAAAGCGTTCTCCTTCACGAAACTCGGGGCGAGAATTTCCACGGGCGCAACAGCCCGCGAATTCGTCACCTCCTCGGGCATTTGGTAAATGCCCATCGGCAGCGCGGCGACCGCGGTGGACAAGGCATCGGCGAGTTCGCGGTCATCGGGAATGAGCGCCGCCTCGTTCCCGCGATACATCTTCCCGGCATCCGCCATCGTCCCGAGCATCATGTGCGGATTCGCGGCGAAGTATTCGTTGATCTTAAACGTCCCGCCTTCTGCGTTGCGATGCTCCGCAAGATTCAGCCACGCCGGGCCGCTCGGTTTTTCGCCGACGTTGAGCTTCCGCAAAAACACGATGTCCGCCGTCACCTCGGTATTCGCGTTCTGCTTAAACGCGGTGTTCGGCAAACGGATCGCGCCGACAAAATCTGCCCGCTCGTGCAGATAGTCGCGCAGGCTCGAATTGAGTTTATCGAGCGTGCCTTTCGACGTGATGAAAACTATCAAGCCGCCCGGCTTCACCTTCTCCATCCCCTTCGCAAAGAAGTAATCGTGAACGAGGAAGTTTCGTTCATCGAACTGCGGGTCGGCAACCTTGTAGTCCCCGAACGGCACGTTGGAGATGGCTAAGTCGAAAGCATTATCGACCAATGCCGCGCTCTCAACGCCAAGGGCGCGGATGTCCGCATCGGGATAGAGCTTTCGGGCAATGTTCGCCGTGAGCGGATCGAGTTCGATCCCCGTGAGTCGCGACCGCGCGCTCATTTCCTCCGGCATCAGCCCGAAGAAATGCCCAATGCCTGCCGCTGGCTCCAACACGCGGCCATGTTTGAAGCCAAGCCTTTCCACAGCCTTATAAATCGCACTGACAACGACGGGAGCAGTGTAGTCGGCATTAAGCGTCGAAGCACGCGCTGCCTCATAATCCTCGTTGCTGACAAGCGCCTTTAGCCGCTCGCGTTCCGGCTGCCAGTCGGGAGCCTCGTGCCACGAAAAGACTTGGGGAATGCCGCCCCAGCCAACGTATTTGACCAACACTCGCTTCTCCTCATGGGTCGCCGCCCGGCCTTCTCCGTCCAGCATATGGACCAACTCAATCGCCGCAAAGTTGTCGCGGCACTTTTGCTTCAGCGAACCTTCACCAACGCCGTCTTCCCCCCGAATGCGGTAGTTGCCGGCATTTAGCCGCTCAAGCTCTCTTCCGCTGGAAGGAGAATATACTTCTCCCGGACCATCTCCCAAGCCGCCGTCTCCGCCTGCTGAGGTGTGAGCTTCTGCTCCGTTTCCATTTTCCGAGTGAGTGCTTCCATTTCGTCCAGCGTCGTCTCCTGCGCCTCGAAGAGTGCTTCCTCCAGCGTCCCCGCCATTTCGAGATCCCGATACCTCTGCGGACAATACTCCTGCCAATGGCGCTTCGCCATCAGTCCGTAGGCGGTCAGTGATTTTTCGCTCATAACTGGATTCGTCGTTTTGACCGAACAGCGAAAGCTGCCGGTCGATGGGTTGACCGTTGCGTTTTAGCATGGCGGCGTCAAAAACGTGGCTTAACCGCCGCCGAGTTGCTGGTGGACTCAGTGAGAGTTTGAGTTCGTTCCTCCCCCGCTTGAAACCGGCAAGCCACCGCCGCCACATGGATCAAGTCGCGGCTATAGTGCGGATGCCGCTCGAAGTAGGCTTCCACCTTCGCCTCGGTCA
>JANOAF010000085.1:0-8692 GCA_031411015.1 Opitutaceae bacterium
GCACCGCCGCCGACCCTGCCGGGATTCGAGGATATACAGGCGCCTGCACCAACGCCGGCCGCGGTCGCTCCGGCACCGGTGACGGAACCCAAGATCCCGGTGCGGCCGCTCAGCGCGTCGGCCATCGTCTCGAACAACGCCGTGATCCAGAAAAACGGGAAGCCCGTGGACGGACTTAAACTTTCGCAACACGACTCGGATATCTTCAGTCCGGCGCTCGCCGTCGCGGCGAACGGCGTCATCCACGCGGCGTTCGTCGAGAAGCACCGCACGACTTACGCGCTGGCCGTGTATCACCGGTCGAGCAGCGATGAGGGCGCGACTTGGACGGAGGCGAAAAATCTTTCCGAAGAGATGCCGGGCATTCAGGTGGGGCGCTGTTACGTCTTGGTCGATGCCCGTCAGCGCACGTATGTTATCTGGCGCGCAGGACTGGGCGTGAATTTCGGGGCCAGCCCGAACCACGGCGGCGCTGGGCAGAGCAATCTCATGTATCGCGTGCTGGAAAATGGGAAGTGGAGTAAAATCATTCCGGTCCATCCTCCGGGTTCGACTGAGAGACAAGACGACGGATCGATTTCCTATTTCGCCGCCGTGGATGCAGCGGGTCGGGCGCAGGTCGTGTGGACGGCCAAACCCGGCAAGTGGCACCCCGAATTGACCGTGCCAAACGGCACCTCTTGGTTGTCGATTGCGGGGGTGGGTAACGGCCTCGTCTTCCAGGCGACGCTGGACGGAACGACCGCGGGCGCGCAGCGGGAAATTTTCCTGACCCCGGTGGCGGGCAAGGGTTACGACACGCACTGCGATGGCCTTGATGCGGTGAACGGCTTCGTCGATGCCGCGGGCGAAGCGCATTTCATGGCCGCGGTCACGCGCACGCACGACTACTCACTCAGCGGAAAATCGGTCTATGCGCTGATCGAAAATAAAAAAATCGGCCCGGCGATCGAACTGCCGGATCTCTCCTTTCATTCCTGGCAGGATCGGCCGACGCTCTTGGTCGACGCCAAAGGGAGACGCCACGCGATTGTGCTCTATCCGGCGGGCGAGCGCCCGAACATCCGTGACTACCTTATCGGCACCGAAGAGGAGCCGACGATCATCCGGCAAGCGGCGGCGATCAAGGGGACGGCAGATGGCTTCCAAGCCTATCAAGGACCGGGCGGACGGATGGTCGTGGTCATGCAAATGAACGATTCCGGGGAGCGCGCCTCAGGCGAGACGTATGTTTCCATCAGCTCGGGCGAAGGCTGGAGCACGCCAGTAAACGTGACCAACAACGCCGGCCGGCGGAGTTTCGCCAGCACGCAGACAAGCGTCGCTTCGAATATTGCGATCTCGAAAAGTTACTATCCGGGCCCCGCGGCGGCGGCCTTCGATCGCGAAGGGCGCCTGGTGCTGCTCATGATCAATAAAGAGTATGGCCTTTTCGGGAGCAGCGCTTTCGGGGTGTCGCTCGGTGGTGGCAGTAGCAGCACACCGACGTTGCAATTCCTCCGGTTTTGAGCGGCCCGCAGGTATGAATGGTCGGTGGGTGGGTCGTGTCTGATTTGGACGAGGGTGGCCGGATCTTTAGGTTTAACGCCGAAACCAGTCGGTTTCTCGTCGGCACTAGCTTTCAGCCTTGTGTTGAGGGAGACGGCCCTGCGGGGGTTCGAGTTCAAGCGAGTGGATTGGTGGAGCTGAGCCAATCGCCGCCGCTCGCTCGAAGGGCGGAGGTTCATCGCAAAATCGCTGTAACTTCCGCCCTAGCGTCGTGTTTTACTCGTGTGCCCGCCATTCCATTGAGCTGTTTTCCAATCAGCGCAGCGCTGCCGTTCGTCGCGAATGGGCTGCGGTTGGTCGCAAAGACGTTTTCAGGGGAACCGGCGGCCGTTTTCCTTCAGCACGTTCGTAGTTGTCAGTTGTATTGTGTGGCCGGCTCGTTGTGGGGCCGGCCACATTTTTTCGCCCACGCGTTGGAAACGGCCGCTTGCCACGACGGGAAGGATTTACTCCGATGCACAGTTCGCTCTCACCGTTGACCGCTATGAATCCTGCCGCCCCAGTCCCTCCCGCTTCGTCGTCGACCACCCTCCGGGTCGAGCCGCCGCGCAAATCCCGTGTGCCGCTCATCATCGGCGGATTGGTGCTGCTGCTCGTCGCTTTGGGCATCGGGGCCTATTTCAAGCAGAAGGGCGGTTCCGCGGAGGTGAAGATCACGACGGAAAAAGCCGTCGTGAAAACCATCACGCAGCTCGTCTCGGCCACGGGCAAGGTCCAGCCGGAGGTTGAGGTCAAAATCGCGCCCGAGGTTTCGGGCGAAGTGATCAAGCTCGGCTTCCGTGAAGGCGCGGTGGTGAAAAAGGGCGAGCTGCTTCTCGCCATCAAACCCGACTTCTACGAGTCGCAGGTCGAGCAGCAGGAGGCCAACCTCGTCGCCGCGCGCGCGATGTCGCTCCAGAGCAAGGCCCAGCTCCTCAAGTCTCAGGACGACCTCAAGCGCAACGAGGATCTCTTCGCCAAGAAACTCATTTCCGATTCTGACATCTCCGGCGCGCGCACCTCGCTCGAAGTCGCCAACGCCAACCTCGAAAACGCCCAAGCCCAGATCCGCCGCACTGAGGGCTCCCTCACGCAGGCGCGCGATCAGCTGACCAAGACGATTATCTTCGCGCCGATGGACGGCAAGGTCACTTCCCTCAACACCGAGGTCGGCGAGCGGGTCGCCGGCACCGGCTCCTACGGCGGGGCCGAGGTCATGCGCGTCGCGGATCTCGCCAACATGGAGGTGCGGGTGAACGTGAACGAGAACGACATCGTCAACGTGAAGGTCGGCGACAAGGCGCGGATCTCCATCGACGCCGTGCCCAACCGGAAATTCCAAGGCGAAGTGAAAGAGATCGGGGCCGCTGCGCGCGTCAGCGGTATGAATACGCAGGACGAGGTCACCAATTTCCTCGTTAAGATCCGCATCCTCGACAAGGACGTGCCGCTTCGCCCGAGCATGAGTGCCAACGCCGACATTGAAACCAAGACCGTGGAAAAGGCGATTGCCGTGCCGATTCAAAGCGTGACCGTCCGCTCGAAGCAGGAAGGCAAGACCATCGAGGAGCAGGGTAAAGACCGGGAAAAGAAGGCCACCGAAAACAAGGGCGAAGGCTCGGTCGCCGCCGTCAACGAGAAGCAACAGAAGCAAGCGCTCGCCACTGACCGCGACAATCTCCAGCGCGTCGTCTTCCTGCGCGACGGCAGCACGGTCAAGATGGTCAAGGTCGAGACTGGTGTGCAGGACACCACCCACATCGAGATCAAGTCCGGCCTCGCGGAGGGTGATGAAATTGTCAGCGGCAGCTTCGGCGTGATCGCGCGGACCCTGAAGGACGGCATGGCGGTCACGCTTGAAAAGGCCAAGAAAGACCAGAAGAAATAACCGCGATGATTCCGCCCTCCCTTTCTGCCAAAACCCGCATCACGCGCCCGCCCGGTGCCCTCGTGATCGAAATCGAGGGCGTGACCAAGCTCTACAAAATGGGCGCGGAGACGATTCATGCGCTCCGTGGCGTGACGGTGAAGATTCACCGCAACGAGTATCTCGCCATCATGGGACCGTCGGGCTCCGGCAAATCGACGCTGATGAACATGCTCGGCTGCCTCGATACCCCGACGGATGGCCGCTATGAGTTCAATCGCAAGAACGTCGCCACCATGGTCGACGATGAACTCGCCGATATCCGCAACCGCGAGATCGGTTTCGTGTTTCAGACGTTTAATCTCCTGCCGCGCTCTGATGCGCTCCATAACGTCGAGCTCCCGCTTATCTACGCCGGCCTCGGCAAAAGCGGTCGCATGGACAAGGCCCGCCGCGCCCTGACCAATGTCGGCCTCGGCGAGCGCATGGGCCACAAACCCAACGAACTTTCCGGCGGCCAGCGCCAGCGCGTCGCCATCGCCCGCGCCCTCGTGAACGATCCCTCCATCATCCTCGCCGATGAGCCGACGGGAAATCTCGATTCGAAAACCGGCGAGGAGATCATGGCGCTTTTCGAGCAGCTCTACGAGCAGGGCAACACGATCATCGTCGTCACGCACGAGGAAGACATCGCCCGCCACGCAAGGCGCATCGTGCGACTCCGCGACGGATTGATCGAAAGTGACCTGCCGGTGGCGTGATTTTTGATTTTGGATTCTCGATTTTCGATTTCCGACCATGACCGAGCGCGAAATGAAGCAGCGCACGAAGGCATTCGCGCTCCGCGTGCTCAAGCTGATCGATTCATTACCGAATTCCCGTTCCGGCTGCGTGCTGGCCAATCAGCTTGGTCGATCAGGCACGTCGGTCGGCGCGAATTATCGCGCGGCCTGCCGCTCGCGATCCACCGCCGAGATGATCTCAAAGATATCGGTGGTTGAGGAGGAGGCGGACGAATCCGCGTTCTGCATGGAACTCGTCGGTGACCACGGCTTGTTCGCGGCCGGCAAGCTTGCGCCTCTGTTGCGTGAGGCGGATGAACTGACCGCCATCATGGTCGCCTCCCGCAAGACCCTTCTGACGCGGGCTCGGCAATCGAAAATCGAGAATCCAAAATCGAAAATCCGATGAAGCGCCTCCTTTACGAACTCACCGAGTCCGTCCGCATCGCCTTTGCGCAGATTCGCGCGAACAAGCTTCGCTCCGGGCTCACGGGACTCGGCGTGATTATCGGCATCGTCGCGGTCACGCTCATGGGCACGGCAATCCTCGGCATCGATGCCGGGGTGGAGAGCAGCCTCGCGGGCTTTGGCGATGACGTGCTTTACGTTTCCAAATGGCCGTGGCGGAACGTCGACGACTGGTGGAATTTTCGCAATCGCCGCAACATCGACGCCAATGCGTCTCACGCGATTAACGAGTATATCAGCGAGCACCCGGATGGTCCGCTCAAACTGGCCGTGCCTTCCGTGAATTGGCAGGCGACCGTCATCCGCGGCGAATATCGCATCAGCAGCATCACCATTCTCGGCACCAGCGCCGACCTCGGGCGCATTGTGCGCTCCGACATGAAAGAGGGCCGCTTCTTCACCGAGATCGAGGGCCGGGGTGCGCGCAATGTCGTCGTGATCGGATTCGATGTGGCCGATGCGCTCTTTCCAAATGAATCGCCCATCGGCAAAATGATCCGGATCGGCAACCAGCAATACAGTGTCGCCGGCGTGGCGGCGCGGCAGGGTAGTTTCCTTGGCATGTTCAGCTGGGATTCGGTCGTGATTATGCCGATCGATGCGTTTTCCCGTTCCTTCCCGATCCGCTACGCGGATCCCACGATTCGGGTGCAGATCGATCTCGCGCGGATGGAGGAGGCCAAGGATGAGTTGCGGGGCCTCATGCGCCGGCTGCGCGGGCTCAGCCCTGAGAAAAAGGAAGACTTCGAACTCAACAGCCAGCAGATCATCCGCGAGCAGATCGATCCGATTAAGGCTAAGATCGCGATCGGGGGATTGTTTATCACCGGGCTCGCACTTTTTGTCGGCGCCATCGGGATCATGAACATCACCTACGTGAGTGTGAAGGAGCGCACGAAGGAGATTGGCACGCGCAAGGCGCTCGGCGCGCGGCGGCGCACGATCCTTCTGCAGTTTTTAATCGAGGCAGTGAGCATCTGTGTGCTCGGCGGACTCGGTGGTTTGGCGACGGCGTGGGCGTTGTCCGCCGTGGCAAGCGTGCTGATGCCGGCATTCCCTCTCGTGTTTTCACTCGGGCTCGTGCTCCTCGGTCTGGGTGTCTCCGTGTGCACCGGAATTTTCAGCGGCTTCGCGCCCGCGTGGCAGGCCAGCAAACTCGATCCGGTCGTTGCGCTGCGCTACGAATGAGGGGATTTTCGATTTTGGACCCTCGATTTTCGATTTGGCCATGACTGACCCTAACCTAAGAACGGCGGCCGAAAGCGGCGGCAGCGTGCGAGACGCAAGGCGCATGTAATCGAAAATCCCGAATCGAAAACTCACGATGCTCTTCACGGAAATCTTCCGCCTCGCCTTCGCCTCGCTCAGCGCGAACAAGCTGCGCTCGAGCCTCACGGTGCTGGGCATCGCCGTCGGTGTCTTTTCGGTGATCGGCGTGATGACGCTGATTAACGGCATGCGCAGCTCGGTCGAGAGCGGACTGAATGTCCTCGGGGCAAACAGTTTTCAGATCAGTAAATTCCCGCCGATTAATTTCTCCGATCCGTGGACCCGTTTCCGCAATCGGCGCGATATTAACTATCCGATGGCGGCCCGGTTCAAGGAGCTGATGGGGGAAAGCGCCAAGGTGAACCTGCAGATCAATCGCGGCGGGCTGACCGTGAATCTCCGCGACCGGAAAACCAATCCCAACGTCCGCCTGGTCGGAACGGACGAAAACTACATCACGGCCTTCAGTTTCGATGTCGCGACGGGGCGTAATCTAGGAGCGGACGATGTGGAGTATGGCCGCCCGGTTTGCCTCCTGGGCGCCGATGTCGCGCCGAAAATTTTCCCCGACGAAGACGGCATCGGAAAGCTCGTCCGCATCGGCGGGCAGAACTACACCGTCGTGGGCCTGCTGGCGGCGAAGGGTTCGTCGTTTGGCGGCAGCCCGGACAACATGGTGATTACGCCCATCACGCGGTTCCTCGCCGTTTATGGCCGAAGCTGGCGTTCGTTGAGCCTGAATGTGCAGGCCGAGAGTCAGGCCGAGTTGGAGCAGACGCAGGAAAGGGCCATCGGCGCGATGCGACTTGTGCGCGGGCTCGCCCCCGAGGACATCAACGATTTCGAGGTCTTCTCCAACGAGTCGCTGATCGAAGCCTTCAACAAGATTGCGGACATCATCGCGGCGGGCGCACTTATCATCAGCGGCATCGCGCTCCTCGCCTCGGGCGTGGGTGTGATGAACATCATGCTTGTGAGCGTGACGGAGCGCACGAAGGAGATCGGCATCCGAAAGAGCATCGGCGCGAAGCAGCGCAACATCCTGATGCAGTTTCTGGCCGAGGCCGTGGCGCTCTCGCTCATGGGCGGCATCGCCGGGGTGCTGATCGGCGTCGGCGGTGGCAACACCGTCGCCTACCTGATGAACACCGCGATCACCTTTCCCTGGATGTGGACCGGCATCGGTCTCGCGGTGTGCGGCGGAATCGGCGTCATCTTTGGCCTCTACCCCGCGTGGAAAGCGGCCCGCCTCGATCCGATCGAAGCGCTGCGGTATGAATAGCTCTCGCGGCGCGGCGGCAGTGTAGGTCGGGGTTTACCTCGATATTTTTTAGGGTGGCCGGAATGTCGGGAGTAAAGCCCGACCTACAGCAAACGCCTGCGGCTGCGCCGAGCTACCCGCGGCGGATTTCCGACCCTTGAAAACGGATCTGGATGCGGAAAACCTTCTTCGTCCGGCAGGTGATATGGCCGGTCGCGGAGTCGAATCGCTCGGGCACCTCGATGCGGTGGATGTCCACCACGGCGTGATAACCGCGTTCCGAAAACACATCGATGAGCATCGCGAGCGCCAGTGATTCGTCGAGGACGGCGTCCTCGGTGTTGATCAATGCGACGCCCGAGATGGCGTGGCGGATTACGATCGGAACCATCTTTTTTTCGATGAACGTGATCACGCGGGCGAAAAGTTCGCCGTGCTCAAGCTCGTAGGAGTCGAGGCGCTTCACGAGCTCCTGCCGCGCGCCCACGATGATCTCGCTCGCCACCGGCACGCCGCGAATGCGGTCCACGGTGCGGGGATCGAGTTCGAGCGTGCTCTGATACTCCAACTCGCGGAGGATGTTTTGCTCCACTTCCGCGAAGGTGCCCTGCGCGTTGATGAAGTGGTAGTGGAAGATTTCCTTGAGCGACTGGAGCGCGTCCCAAGTCTGTTCCTTGAACACGCGGTAGCGCCGGCGCGCGAGGCCCTCGTCATGATCGGTCGGGCGATCCTCCATGAGTTCGCCGACGCCGCTGCGGGCCACCTCCTCGTTGTGCGCCTTGGTTTCCCGGCCGCGCTTGAGCTGGCGCGCGATCGACTCCTTCTCGTCGATGAAGAGCACCATGATGTGAATCGTCGGCTGGCGAAAGTGGATGCTGAGGGTCGACTCGTAAAATTCGGTCCGCAGCGCCTGCATTTTGTCGACGAGGAGCTTGAGACACTCGACCTGCACCTTGGTGCGGGGAAAGCCATCGAGGATTACGCCGTCGCGGTATTCCGGGCGCAGCAGCTCGCGGAGCAGGAGGCTTACCACCTCGCGGTCGCCGACCATGTTGCCGGCGTTTTTAAGCGTGCGGGCGTCGGGTGAGTCGAGGAGCGCGCTGATGACGACGGGCTCGCAGGTGAGGCCGCGGGTCTTGGTGATGAATGCCGTGTTGGTGCCCTTGCCGGCGCCGGGCGCACCGCCGAGCAAGATGATTTCCTTGGGGAACCTCAGGCTGGCGCGGCCGAAGTCGGCCTCCAAATCGCGCCAGACGGAACCGAAGATGAGGTGGGCATCCTTGATTTCGAGGTCGGACAGTTTGCCGGTGGCGGGAGTCGTGGCGGAGGTCGGGAGGGGGACGGGGTTCGGCATAACGGGTTCGAGGCGAAGAGGGGCTAGAGGGATTTTGTTTGGAGTTCGATACAAGAAAATCCTCAGGTCGGAACTCCGGGGCGAACCATCGGTCAATACCTGCGACGATTCGATCGGGCTTAGCCCGACCGAGCGTCAAGTTGAAGCTGGACCTGGCGGGGCCG
>JANOAF010000086.1:0-22601 GCA_031411015.1 Opitutaceae bacterium
CGATCACGCAGCTCAAGAAATGGAAGATGAAGCCCGTTGTCGTCATTCTCATTTCAACATTCTGCCTCGCGGGTTGCGCGACGAACAAAGGTCAAGGCAGTGCGTGGATGCCAAAGCACGGTTACGTGCCCGATGAAAAGACGGCGATCGCGATTGCCGTTGCTGTCTGGAATCCGCTTTACGGAGAGAAGGAAATCGCTGGCCAAAAGCCCTACCATGCATCTCTGATGGATGGAGAATGGCACGTGTCTGGCACCCTTCCACCGAACATGTTTGGCGGAGTTGCCCAAGCGACTATTTCAAAGTCGGACGGCAGAATCCTAACAGTCACGCACAGCCAATAAGGCGAACGATTCCAACATGGCATTCACACCGGCCACATCGGTGACAACACCTGCGGGCATCCTACAAACTTGAAACTAAACGCGATGAGCCGCTCCAAACGAAAGCACTCATCGCCAGCGTCACCGCCGCGGCCAGCGGCAAGCAGGACAAGCGCGACGAGAACCGCGCCCTGCGCAAGGCCACGAACCAGAAGCTCAGCACTGTGTCCGACGAAACCGTGCTGCCCGTGATGCGCGAGGTCAGCGACGTCTGGAATACGGCGAAGGAGGGCAAGCGTTACTTCGATCCCGCCTGGGATCCGAAGCGAATGCGGAAGTGAGTCCCGGGGTTTGGGAAGTAGGGCGGGTCTGCGACCCGCCCTTGGTGCGAACACTCAACGCGCGAAAGGGCGGGTCACAGACCCGCCCTACTCCGACGGGCAGGGAGCCCGCGCTACTTCGCCAACGCGGCCTTCAAATGCGGCACGAGGCGCTTCGTGAATTCCACCGACTGGGGCCCCGACAGATGTGACCACTCGGGGCAGTCGTAGATCAGCTCGGGGTGATCCGAGTAATAGATGTTGGGCGCGCCGGTTTCCTGCATCAGCCGCGTCCATGCGCCGGAACGCGGCGTGCCCTTGTCCTCCAAGACTTTCAAGTCCCCGTTGTGCGGAAAACGGACGAACACAATCTTGCCGCCGCGAGCCTGGAATTTTTTGACCAGAGCCGTGACCTTGCCGAAGCGCTCCTCCACCGTGCGCCCCATGCCCTCCAAAACCTCTTTGGGCGTGTAGTCGGGAAACGGCGGCGGCGTGAACAGGGGAATCCAGCCATGCTTCACGCGCTCCTGCAGCTCGCCGGGCCGGGCACAGGAGTCGGACATGCGCGTGCGGCGCTCGCGATCGGTGGTTGAAAAATAAGGCGGGAGGGCGGGCCCCAGGTAAGAGTTGGCGCGGTTGGGGACGGAGATTTTCTCCAGCAGCTTGGCGAGCACGAGGTCATCCTGCTTCATGAAGGCGATGCGCTCCTCAAGCAGCATCCCGAGCTGGTGGCCGGTGCGGTGCGCGATGGTGCGGGTGCGGTAGCGCTTAATCGCATCCTCGGCGTTTTTCAGCAGGGGGCCGCCGGGCGCGAAAAACATTCCGGGCACGATACTGCAGATGATGGTGCCGTGGAAACGCTCGTCGTTGATCAGCTCCTCCAGGTTCGGGTAGGCGCAGCTGCCGGCGAGCGCGAGCTGGATGGGGCGGCGGCCAAGGCCCTGCTCCAACGCATCGAGGTCCAGATCGAAGAGCGGCCGCGAGTCGCCGATGATGACGATGGAGTCTGGCTTCACCGCCTCGCGCCGGTCGGCCCAGAGGTCGGTGGTGTCGTTGAGGGTGGGCGCATAGCCGCGCGCGCGCGCGGAGATTTCCCACGCCACCGTGCCGGCCGCCGTCAGCAACAACGCGGCGACCATCAGCCCGCGCCACGGCAGCGCGGGGATGGGCCGGTGAAAATCAAAATTGGAAGTAGATGAAGGCATTACCGCTTCCTTGGGTTAGAATGATCGCGCCGAGAATCACGGTCCAGAGAGCACCGATAAGCCAAGCGGGTTTGCGGGCGATGGCCGCCTCGAGCGAAGTGTCGCGCAGGCGCCAGTGGGCGAACCACAGGCCGGCGGTCACGATGGCCACTTGGAGGATTTCCCGCCCTGACACGATAGCCTGGCCGACGGGAATTTTTCCGGCCATGGCGCCGAGTAGCCTTGCGGCGTCCGGAAAATTGGCCGACCGGAAAAACACCCATGCGATGCAGACGAAGAAATATGTGACCGCGCAGAGGAGGAGCTGCACGGGCAGCGTGTCCTTCCACGCGGCATCCTTGGTCACCGCGCGCAGGAAATATTCGACCGCGAGGCACAGGCCGTGGATTAGACCCCACACCACAAACGTCCACGCCGCCCCATGCCAGAGGCCGCCGAGAAACATCACGATAATCAGATTCACGACCGCGCGCACTGCGCCCACGCGATTTCCTCCCAGCGGAATGTAGAGGAAGTCGCGCAGGAACGTGGACAGGGAGATATGCCAGCGCCGCCAGAAGTCGGAGAAGCCCACCGCCGCAAAAGGGAAAAGGAAATTGTCCTTGAGATGAAACCCAAGACACAGCGCGGCGCCGATGGCGCAGGTCGAGTAGCCGGAGAAGTCGAAGAAAATCTGCCCCGAGAAGGCGATCACCCCGGTCCAAGCGTCGAGCGTCAGCACCGGACTGGGATGGCCAAAGACAATGTCGGAGACCGGGGCGAGCAGCGTGTCGGCGAGCACGATTTTCTGAAACATGCCGAGCGACATCATGAACAAGCCCCAGACAAACTGATTCGGGGCCAGCGTGCGGGCGCTCACGAGCTGCGGCAGGAAATCCGCCGCCCGCACGATCGGGCCGGCCACCAACTGCGGGAAAAACGAGACGGCCAGGGTGAAGTCGCGCAGCGATTTGATCGGCTGGCACACCCCCCGATAGACATCGAGCGTGTAGGACAGCGAGTGGAACGTGTAGAACGAAATCCCGATCGGCAGGAAGAGATCGAGGTGTGGCGGTTGGTAGGCGATCCCGGCGCGCGCGAGCAGCCACTGCGTGTTTTCGAGCAGGAAATTCCCGTATTTGAAAAACCCGAGCATGCTCAGGTTCGAAGCCACGCTCGCCCACATCCAGCGCTTGCGCGCTGTGGGATCACTCGCCCCCGCAATGCGCGCACCGAGGTAGAAATCGAGCGCCGTCGTCGCGAAGAGCAGCAGCGCAAACGGCGGATTCCACGCGCCGTAGAAGACGTAGCTCGCAACGAGCAGCAGGTTTTTGCGCGCTGGCCACGAATTCAGGAGCCAGTAGCCACCGACAACTACGACGAAGAAAACGACAAACGTGAGGGAATTAAAAAGCACGGGAAGCCGGGGGTAACGGCGAAGTCGGTGAAGAAATCGGCGCTCCGGCGGGCGGCAAGAAAAATTTTCACGGGATCACCCGGCCAATACGAATCTCGTTGCTAGCTGGGTGAATCGTCGCCGGCCTTGCCCGCATGGGTGCCAAATATCTGCCAACGGTGAAGGACCAGAAAGCCAACCGCCGCTTTCAACAAAAGCAGCACGTCACCTCGAAATTCATCAAGCCGTCCGGCAAGACCACGGCCAAGCCGGGGAAGAAAAAGTAAGCTCAATCACGTGGTCTGACACGCTCGCCGCTCACGGCCGTGCGTGCGTCTTGAAGAAATCTACTATCAGGGCCGTCGCCTCCGCGGGATATTGGTGTGTGCCCGGATGGATGTAGGTCAGCACCGGCGTCGCAATCTTCGAGGCGTGGAGCGTAAGGTTTTTCCCGGCCGGCTGCCCCTTTGCGTCGCATTGGTTAATTCGGATCAGCGCGTCGATGGTGAGCTTCTGCCACGCGAACTTCACCAACTCGTCGTTGGTGCCGGCGATGTGGATCACCGGAGCCGGTTTCAGTGCAGCCAGGCCTGCCCCACCCGCGGCCGACGCCGAAGGACCAAAGGCCGCGAACACGTCGCGGCGCGTGCCCCAGAGGAGATAGGTGAAACCGCCGCCATTGGAGTGACCAGTCGAGTAGATGCGCCGGTCGTCCACTTTCTGTTCCGCGCGCAGGCTCGCGAGCACCGCATCGAAAAATTTCAGATCGCGATCGCCCTGATCGCCCGCGGCGTGCTGCCAGCCGGGCTTTTTGCCCTCGGGGTCCGTCAGCCGGCCCGGCGTGAGCAGCCCCTGCATGAAGACCACGATCGCCTCGGGCCAGAGCGCATGCACCGGCTGGCTCCGTGCCGCCGAGCGCATTGTGCCGCCGTGACCGTGAAAAACAAAAACGATGGGTGCCGGTGCTTCGCTCCGCACAGACGGCACCCGCACCAGTGCCTCACGTTTCCCGCCCTCTATCGTCCACTCGCGCCGCACGAGCGTATCGGCGGCACGAGCGGCAAGAGCAGTCACCACGACCCCACCCAACAGGAACAACCAGCGGAGGTGCTTCATACTCGCGAAACGACGCTCCGCCGAAACCCCCGGTTACTTTTTCAGCGTCGCGCAAAACCGCGCGAGGCGGGTGATTCCCTTCTGAATAATTTCGTCGCTCGTGGCGTAGCTGAGGCGGAGGTAACCCTCGGCCCCGAACGCACTGCCGGGCACGGCGGCGACCTTCTCGACGTCGAGGAGGCGGTTGCAAAAATCGAGGTCCTTCAGGCCGAAGCTCGAGATGTTGGGGAAAAGATAAAACGCACCCTCGGCGAGCAGGCACGTGATGCCAGGAATCTTGTTCAGCTCCGCGTGCAGGAATTTCCGGCGGCGGTCGAATGCCGTCATCATCGTCTTGAGCGAGGCGGCGGTCTTTTCCTTTTCCTTGAGCGCGGCCAGGGCGCCGTATTGCGCGAAGGTCGTCACGTTCGACGACATCTGGCTCTGCAATTCGGAAATGGCCTTGGCGATGGGCGCGGGCGCGAGCGTCGTGCCAATGCGCCAGCCCGTCATCGCGTAGGTCTTGGAGAAACCCGCGACCGTGATCGTGCGCGCCTCAACCTCCTTGCTGAAGGTCGCGATGCAGGTCGGCTTCGCGTTGTCATAGACCAAGTGCTCATACATCTCGTCGGAGAGGATGTAGAGGTTGTGCTTCATCGCGACGGCCACGATCGCTTCGAGTTCCGCGCGCGAGTAAACGGCGCCCGTGGGATTCGAGGGCGAATTGAGGATGAGGAGTTTCGTCTTCGGCGTGATCGCAGACTCCACCATCTCGGGCGTAAGGCGGAAACCGGTGCGGTCGTCGGCGAGCACGAACTTGGGCGTGGCGCCGGCGAGCTTCACCATCTCGGGATAACTCACCCAATACGGCGCGGGCACGATCACCTCGTCGCCGGGCGAACACGTCGCGAGCACACCGAGGAAGCAGTTGAACTTGCCGCCCGGCGAAACGATCACCTGCGACGGCGCGGCCTTCAGGCCGTATTCCGTGAGGTAGCGATCGACGATGGCTTGGCGCAGCGGCTCAATGCCGGGGGTCGGCGCGTATTTGGTTTTCCCGCCCTTGAGCGCGGCGATGCACGCATCCTTGATGTGATCGGGAGTGTCGAAGTCGGGCTCGCCGGCGGCGAAACCACAGACATCTTCACCCGCCGCTTGCAGGGCCTTGGCCCTCGCATCGACGGCCAGCGTCGGTGAAGGCGAGACATTGCGGGCCCAAGTGGAGAGTGGCGCGGGAGGAAGGCTCATGGACAAAGGCTGCGACCAAAGGCCCGTGCGAAACGAAATGCAAGCCCGCGGACAGGCACAAAAAACGGCGCCGGAAATCCGGCGCCGTCAGGCTAATTCAGAATGCGCCGGGCCGCGCTTACTTTTTCTTTTTCGCGCCCTTCGTCGGCAGCGCCTCGAGGGCGAGCCGCAGCAGCTCGCCGACGCTCGCATCCTTCTGGCGCGCGTAGCGCTTCAGCGTCGCGCGCTGGTCGGCGGTGATCCGCACCGAGATTTGGCGGTGCGGATCGCGCACGGGCTTACAACCGATAAAATCGAAATCGGCGATCGCCGTGCGCACCACTTCACTCGCCGTGGCGAAGCCGTGGCCTTTGCGGCAGGTCTCGATGCGCGCGATGAGCGACTCGGGAAGATCGAATGTGAGCGGGGCGGAAGGCTTGGATTTTTTGGCCATACAATGGGCGGGCTGATACGAGGTTCATAACAGCAGGCACTTCGCAGGCCTCGTGGGCAACGAAATATTTTGCCGAAAGTTCAGTTGCCGCGCACCTCCCTTTCTTGCCCACGCCGCGGGATCCTTTGGCGCGGGGCTTCTCCGCGCCCGTTCAGTTCGCGTTCACGAACAATTCGGCGACCAAGTCATAAGCCTCGCGCGGGCTCGCCGCCGCCCGCCATGCCCGCGCCAAGATCGCCGGCTCGATCGTGCGGGTGTGGCGGATGAGCAGGGTATCAACACCGGCCGCCGTGCCACCGAGCACATCGACATCGGCGTCGCCGACAAAAATTGTCTCGTTCGCCCGCGCGTCGAGCCGCTGGAGAATCTCCCTCAACCCCGCCGGATCGGGTTTGTGCGTCGGCAGGTCGTCGCCGCACACCACGGTGCCGAAGACGCGATCCAAGGCATGATGACTTAGAATGCGCTCCGTCGATTCCCGATCGCGACCGGTCCACACGCCGGTGCGGATACCGGCGCGGTGCAGCGTCGCGACGAGCTCCACGGCACCGGCGAACGGCTGGATCAGTTGTTCGTTCTCGCGGTGAAAGCGCTCCATGCGCCGCAACGCGTCCGGCACGTGGGCGGGATTTTCGAGCAGCGCACCCATGAAGCGTTCCGGCGGCCCACCGAGGTGCGCGAAAATATCCATCGTCGGCCTCCCGCCATGCGGCTCGATCGCGTGCGTGATGGCCGCCAGCACGAGCGGCAAGCTGTCGAGCAAGGTCCCGTCGAGGTCAAAGACCACTGTCCGCAACGGCGAACCACGGCTCATGGGTCGATCCGCGTAATGCGATCCGCCGCGGGTGTGGTCGCGGGCAGCGCGAGCGAAGCAGGCTCAAAAATTGCAGACGGCCAGCGCAGATTCAGTGCGGCCCCGGTGATCTGGAGGCGGGTCTTGTCGCGCGTCACCTCATTACGATAGTCGACGGCCTTGGGCAGCGTCTGTTTTTCAACCGTCTTCAGGCTGAGAAGTTCAAAGGTCTTGATGACTGTCCCGTTGGCAATCACCTCGGTCCGGACCGGTGCATTGAACTGGGTGTCGAAATACGCGCGCATCGCGGAGAGGCCGCCGGCATTCTGCGCCGCAAAGGCCGCCGGGGCGGGAAAAAGAAATTCGTGGGCCGGCCGGCCAAAAGCCCGGGTAATTTTCTCCACGGTCGCGCCCGGCCAGTAAAGAAACGGCATCTGCAGATCGAAGGCGGAGATTTCCACGCCGGGCACGAGCGGGGACATCAAGTCAGCGACCCCGGACTGCGTGACCCGGCCGCCAATCCAGCGCCACACCGCGGCACGCTCACCGTTTTGTAGCAGCAAACGGTGCGAAACGCCGGCACCATCCGTCAACTCGACGCGACTGAGTGCGCCTTGCTCGTTGCGCGAACCCCACCAGCGGCCCTTGAGCGTGATGCCTTCGCCACGGCGCGGCAGCCCGCGCAATTCAAACTCGAGAAAATAATCCCCGGGCAACCCCGCCGTGCGAAACTGCTCGATCAACTTCGCCGCCTCGGCGGCCGTCGGCTTTCCGATTTGGGCGAGTTCGGGCGGCTTCGGCGCAGGCGCGGCGACGGCTGAAACCCGAAGTATCGCCAAGACCGCGAAAATGAAAAACGCCCGCCTTGGTCGGGCGGGCGCAAAGCTTTCGGCAATCGCCATCGCGACGGGTTACTTTTTCGGGGCCTCGGGCGCGGGCGTCGTGGTCGCAGGTGCCGGCGTGACGTTTACCGGCGCGGGCAGCGCAACCGCCGGAGCGGTGGCGGGAGCCGAAGTGGTCGAGGCCGGAGGCGTGGCGGGAGCAGCGATGCTCGGCAGCGCGCTACCGGCGGCTTCCTTGGCGTGCTTGTGCTCGTAGATGCGCCCGAGATAGAGCGCAAACGTGAGGACAAAGAAAAGAATCGCCGAATATTTGGTGGCTTGGCTCAGGACGTTCGTGGTGTCCGCGCCGAACGCGGCCTCGGCGGCACCGCCGCCCAAGGTCGCACCCATGCCGCCGTCTTTCGACTTCTGCATCAGGACGATCAGAACCAAAAACAGCGAGACGAGGATCAGGATGAAGGTGAGAATTCCGAGTAGGATGCCCATGGGAAAGGTTCAGGAGTGCCGAGGCCGCCGCGGGTTGTCAATGACGGGTTGTGAGGGGTGAAAAGGCTCTCCCCCAGCACCGGAAACTGGGTTTCACCGGCAGCGAATCAGGCTTCGACCCCGAGTTTCTCCAACAAACGCTGCAGGTCGTCGTTGCCGCGATATTCGATCACGATGCGGCCTTTCTTCGGGGTGTGCAGCACCGCGACGCGCGCGCCGAGGTGGGAGGTGAGTTTCTTCTCGATGCCGGCGACGGTGGCGGCGTCTTTCGCCACCACGCCCGGTTTGGCGCCCTTGCGGGCCGGCACCCCGGCGGCGGCCTTGGATCCGAGGGCGAGTTTTTCCGCCACCCGGACACTCAGGCCTTCCTCGATAATGCGCCGCGCGAGTAGCGTGCGCTGCGCCACATCTTCGATCCCGAGCAGCACCTTGGCGTGACCGACGCTGAGCATGGCCTTGGAAACATAGCCCTGCAGATCGGCGTCGAGCGAAAGCAACCGCAGCGAATTGGCGACGGTCGCGCGGCCCTTCCCCACCCGTTCCGCCGCGTTCTCCTGCGTGAGATCGAAATCGCGAATCAGACTCGCGTAACCGTGGGCCTCCTCGATCGGGTTGAGCCCTTCGCGCTGCAAATTCTCGATCAAGCCGAGGGCGGCCGACGAGGCGTTGCTCGCCTCCACGATTTTCGCGGGGATCGCCTTAATCTTCAGGAGTTGGAACGCGCGCCAGCGGCGCTCGCCGGCGATGAGCTGATATTTTTCGCCCGTCTTGCGCACGACAATCGGCTGGAGCAAGCCCTCGGAGCGGATGCTCTCCGCGAGTTCGCGGAGCTGGGCCGGGGAAATTTCGCGGCGCGCCTGATACGGGCTCGGCTCGATCAGATGGACGGCAATTTCAAGATAGCCCGGCGCGCCGGTTTTCGCCGGCGCGGGCGCGGCCGCCGTGATCGCGGCGGAAGCTGCGGCCGACACCATGGGCGCAGGGGCTGAAGCCGCGCCCTGATCGGACGCAGGCGCAGCGGTTGCAGGAGTGGCCGGTTTCGCGGCGGCGATGAGGCCGCCGAGTCCGCGTCCGAGGCGAGATTTGGGTGCTGCCGACATGGGGATTTATTTTCCTCCGGGAATGAAGAGCGTCTGACCGACGGTGATGCGAGAAGGATCGGTGAGCTTGTTCGCGTTGATGATGTCCTGCTGCTTCGCGCCGGTCTTCTTCGCAATAAGGGCCAGCGAGTCGCCTTTCTGCACAGTATAACTCACGCCCTCCTTGGCGTAATCCTCGGCAAACGTGGTCTGCACCGCCGGGCGTGTCGCCTGCGATTTGGCCAACGCGTCGAGGGCAGCATTCGTTTGCTTGCCGAGTTTTTCCAGCTGCGTGCCGACTTGCTGCAACGTCTCCGTTTTTGAGTTCGCGATGGCGGCGCGCAAGGTGCGGCTCGTGTCGGCAATCGCATCATTCAGCTGCGTGAGGGTGAGGTGGTGTTTGTCCGCGGTGCCAATGCGCTGGCGGAGGTCGGCATTTTCACGCTCCATTTGTTCGAGCCGGAGCATCAACTCGCCGACGCGTTGGGTGAGCCCGCGCACGTCCTCACGCAGATTGGCGAGTTCGACTTGCGGGGAGGATTGGGCGAGAGCGGCGGGAGCGAGGAGCGCCGCGGCGAACAGACTTTTCCACATGAGCGCGCAGCTTGCGGAATCGCTTTCCGAAAACAAGCGGGTTGTGGCCACAGCCCGACATTGACGCGTCACGGCGGGTCGCGACGATGAGTGCGCTCCTCGTTTCTACCCCTCCCCATGTTCGCCCTCGTCCGTGTTCTCCTCTTCGCCCTCGCGCCGGTGGCTGTGCTCACGGCCGCAACTCCGACCGCACTCGCGACGGCACTGGAGCATCTGCGCGATCAGAAAAGCTACTCGTGGGAAACCATCAATTCCGATCCCGGTCCCGTCGCACAACAGTTCGAAACGAAACGCGGCACAGTCACGAGCGTGCAACAAAGCACCTCACCGAACATCAAGGGCCAGCTCGACCGCAACGGCGACATGCTCATCCGCCGCGAGTGGGCGGATGGCCTGCGCCTCGACACGGTCATTGCCGCCGACGGTGGGATCGTCACCCTCACGCCGGAAGGTTGGCTGACGGATCGCGAAATTCTGACCGCACAAGCCGAAGAGCGCCTGCGCGGTCAGACGCCGACCGCGCGTTTCCTGTGGCTCCGCCGCGCGGATCGGCCCGACGTCAGGCGGCCCGATCAAGAATTGGTGCCTTTTCTCAAAAGCGCCGGCGAATTCGAATTCACCGGCGACAGTTACATCGCGCGCCTGCGCAGCCGCGGCGGCGATCCCGGGAAGCCCAACGACACCGAGGACGAGCCCGGATCCAGCGTGACGGTCACCATGAATCTCCGCAACGGCGTGATCCGCGATTACGAGGTGAAAGTCGAAGCCACTCGCCGCGCCACCCGCGCCCGCATCTCGATCCCGGTCAGCGACCAGCGCATCGTCATCCTCACCTATCTTCCAATCAGCCGCATCGACGTCCCGACGGAGGCGAAAGAGAAACTCAAGACCGCGCGCACGTCGGCCAGCACCCGCACGCCCTAGCGCCGTCTCACCGCGTCGTGACGAGTGAAGGCATCGGCCGCGACGTCAGCGGCGTCCCCGCGGGCACCGCGAAGCCCCGGAGAAATTCCGCCGCCGCGAGCATTTTCCCGCCCGGTCTTTGCAGGCGAAGCAGCCGCAGCGTTCCCGCGCCTGTCTGCACGAGCAAGCCGTCCGCATCCGTCCCGACGACATTCCCCGGCGCGATCGCGGGTTCGCTCGTTGCGACAGTCGCCACGTCGGCCAAACCGAGTTTCACGAGCTGACCGCACATCTCAACCGCCACGCCCGGCCACGGGAAAAGTCCATTGATTCTGGCCGCGAGCCCACCCGCCGGCACAGCGAAATCGAGCACGCCATCTTCCTTCGTCAACTTGCGGCAGTAGGTGGCGGCTGCGTCATCCTGCGGCGTGAAGCCGAGCGATCCGGCCGCCAAGCGCGGCAGGGATCGGGCGAGCAGCGGCACACACGCCTGCGCCAGTCGCGTTTCAATTTCCCCGGCGGTGTCGCGGGAACCTATCTCCACCGCTTCCATCTCGGCGACCGGTCCTGCATCGAGCCTTCGGACGATGCGCATCAGCGTTACGCCGGTCCGAGAGTCACCGCTGGCGATCGCGCTCTGGATCGGCGATGCGCCCCGGTATTTCGGCAGGAGCGACGTGTGCAGATTCAACATGCCCAGTCGTGGCGTGCCGATAAACTCGTCGCGCAAGATGTGGCCGTAAGCCATTACCAACCCAAGATCCGCTCCGAGAGCGCCCAAGTCTGCGCGCTCCACCTCGGTGATCTTCTCCGGCTGGAAAACGGGCAACCCTCGCGCCAACGCCCACGCCTTAATCGCGTTGGGTGAAATTTTTTGTCCGCGGCCCACGGCCCGATCGGGTTGGGTAAAGACCGCGACAACTTGGGCAATCGCCCCGCCCTCTCCGGCCATCCAGTCGAGCAAAGGCAAGGCGATGGCATCAGACCCGAAAAATACGAGGCGCAACGGCAGGTTCATGTAAGGTTTGATCCCTTTGGGTCGATAGCCAGTAGTCGATCCTACACTGCCACCATGAACCCGATTTTGACTGTGCTTCGCATTGCCGAAACGGGCTTGTGTAGAATCCCAACCCGAGGGTTCAAAGCAATTCTCGCCGGCATTGGAATCTCACTGCTGTTCTCCCCGGCTGAAATCGCGTGCGCGGCCGAGCCCGCGGTCATGCGCATCGGAATCGAGCCTGCCTCCGCCCCTCTGTCGTTTATCAAGCCCGACGGAAGTCAGGGCGGATTTGTCGTCGAGCTGATCGAGGCCATCGCGGGGGAAATGAAATTCAAGACCCAGCCCATCGTCATGAGCTGGGCCGATCTCCTCGGCCGGCTCCGTGCCGGGGAAATCGATGTGCTGACGAATGTCGCCTACAGCCGCGAGCGCGACGAATACATGGATTTCACGGTGCCGCATCTCGTCATGCCCGGCACCATCTTCGTGCGGCGCGGCGATCGGTCGCTCCGCACTCCGGCCGATCTGGCGCTCCTCCGCATCGCGGTGGTTCGCGAAAGCTATTCCCACGCCTACCTGCGCGCGCGTCGGCTCGACCAACATCTCGTATTTATCAACAGCCTAGAGGACGCGCTCCAGGCGCTGGAAGAGGATCGGTGTGATGCCGTCGCGGCCACTCAAATCGTGGGCAACTACGTCATCCGTCAGCGCGGCTTCACCCACATCGTCGAAAGTGAAATTGCCCTGGATGATTTCAGTTACCGCCTGCACCTGAGCGTGCGCGCCGGCGACTCCGATCGACTGGCGATCCTGAACGAGGGCCTGGCGCGCATCCGCGCCAACGGCACCTTTGATCGCCTCCACGAAAAATGGATCGGTCCGCTCGCCGCGCGAAGACTCCAAGCCAAGGATCTCAAGCCCGTGCTTCTGCCGGTCGCGCTCGTGGGTCTCGCGGTCGGCGGCACACTCTGGTGGCAGCGCCGGTTACTCCGGAGACTGGCAGAGCAAGCCGCGCGCCTGCGCGAAAACGAAGAGCGACTCCAGCGCGTGCTGGAAGGCAGCGAGGACGGATTCTGGGACTGGGATTTGGTGACGGGACGCATCCAACGCAGCGAACGCTGGGCCTCCATGCTCGGCTACACGCTCGCGGAAATTGAACCCACGCTCGAATCCGGGACCAGTCTCGTCCACCCCGACGATCGCGAAAGCTATCAGGCGTGGAAGGAACGTCTCGAAAGCCGGACCAACGATCGTTGCGACATCGAATACCGCATGCTGGCGAAATCCGGCGAGTGGCTGTGGATCCTCGATCGCGGCAAAGTCGTCACGCGCGCGCCCGACGGCCACCCGTTGCGCATGTCTGGCACGCATACGGATATCACCCTACGCAAGCAGACCGAGGCCGCCCTGCTCGAAAGCCAGCGTCAGCTCCGGCGCTCCGCGCAGCTCCTCCGGCAGACCCAAACCGCCGCCCGCATCGGCGGTTGGGAATCCGATCTCCGCACCGGCCGTGTTTTTTGGACCCCCGAAAGCTACCTGATGCACGAAACGACCCCCGAGGAGTTTCAGCCGACGCGGGAGAGCGTCTTTTCATTTTTCACCCCGGCGAGCCACAAACGCCTGATGGTCGCCGTCAAAGCCGCCCTCGACGAGGGCACGCCCTACGACTTGGAGCTGGAGATCGTCACGGCCCGCCAGCGGCCGCTTCACGTGCGCGTCTCCGGGGTGCCGGAAAAGGAAAACGATCGCGTGGTGAAACTCTATGGTTCCATCCGCGACATCACGGTCGAGCGCACCACCGAGCAGGAGCGAGAAAATCTCCGGCTAAAGATGATCGAAACCCAAAAACTCGAAAGCCTCGGCGTGCTCGCGGGTGGCATCGCGCATGATTTCAACAACCTTCTCACCGTCATCCTCGCCAATACGACCTTCATCCGCGAATCGCATCCGCGGGATCAACGCCTCGGCCAAATCGAAAATGCCGCCCAACGCGCAGCCGAACTGTGCCGGCAGATGCTGGCCTACGCCGGCAAGGGCCGTTTCATCGTCCAGCAGGTCGATATCGCCGGTTTCGTGCGGGAAACACATCCGCTGATCCGTGCCACCATCAGCAAGAAGGCCCGGATGACACTCGAGCTCGAAGCCGTGCTGCCGACCGTCGAAGCCGACGCTGCGCAATTGCGGCAGCTCGTGATGAACCTCGTGGGAAATGCGTCCGAGGCACTCGGCGACGCGCCCGGTGAAATCCGGATCATCACCCGCATCGCGCGGCCGGAACCAACGCCCGGGTCGATCCACCACAGCTTCGACTTGCCCTCCGGTGATTGCGTCTGCCTCGAAATCGCGGACACCGGCCACGGCATGAACGCCGCCACGCTCAGCCGCATCTTCGATCCGTTTTTCACCACCAAATTTGCGGGCCGCGGGCTCGGTCTCGCCGCGGTGCTCGGCATCGTGCGCGCCCACCACGGCGCCCTGGTGGTGGAAAGCGCTCCGGCCCGTGGCACCGCGTTCCGCGTTTTCCTCCCCGCCGCAAAAAATGTGAAACCGGAGCGCGAGCTTGGGCCAGAGACTACCGTCACCGCGCGCGCCCCTTTCAAGGGCGGCGCCGTGCTGATCGCGGACGACGAACCGGTGGTCCTGGAAACCGCTGCCGCCATCTTGAACAACCGCGGCTTCACCACCGTGCTCGCGGTCGACGGCGACGATGCCCTGCGGAAATTCCGCGCCAATCCCACCGGCTTCGACGCGGTGCTGCTCGATCTCACCATGCCCGGATTGGACGGCGCCGAAGTCCTTCGGGTTGTCCGCAGCGAGTCGCCCACGATGCCCGCCCTCATCATGAGCGGATTCAGCGAACAGGATGTCTTTGATCGATTGCGCGGACTCGGGGAGGTCGCGATTTTGCGGAAGCCCTTCACGCAGGAAATGCTGCTCTCCCGACTGAGCGGCATCACCGCGCGATAGTTTCACGGCGGAAAGCGCCTCGCCAGCCCGGCGGATTTTTGAGTCGCTGTGGGAAACGCATGTCCGCTCGCGATGCCGCCGCCCCGTCCCACGATCCCTACGCGGCGCTGCGCATTCGAAATTTTAGCGACTACCTCGCCGGGAGTTTCGCTGCGCTCGTCGGCCGGCAGGCGGTCACGGCCGCAGCGATCTGGCAAGTTTACCAGTGGACGCACTCCTCGACCGCGCTCGGTTTGGTGGGATTGATTAACGTCGTGCCGCTGCTCGCGCTCTCGCTGCCGGCGGGAGCGATGGCCGACAATCATGACCGCCGCCGGCTCATCGCCCTCGGCACCGCCGCGATCGTGATCGTCAACGCCGCGCTCGCGGCGCTCGCGTTCTGGCCGAAGGCCGTGCCGGCCCTCGCCCCACTGCAGACCATCAACGAAACGATGCGCGGCATCGCGCTCGTGTTCGAACGCCATACTCCGATCGAGCAACTGCGTTTCGACGAACCGGCGCTGCCACTCGTGTTTGCGCTCCTCCTCGTGAATGCCTGCGCGCGGATTTTGATTTGGCCCGCACGCTCGAGTATCACGCCGCTGCTCGTGCCCGTTTCCGCACTCGGCAACGCCATCACTTGGAACGCCAGCGCCTTTGAAATCGCCACGGTCGCCGGCCCCGCGCTCGGCGGTTTCATCATCGCGTGGATCGGCACGCCCACGGTCTATGCGCTCGGGGCGGTGCTGGAGCTCACCTTCCTGATCGCACTCGGGCGGGTCACGTATTTTGCCGCGCCCGTGCGCGCGACCACGCGGCGCTCCTGGCGCGACATGCTGGCCGGCGCCGACTTCATCTGGCGGAAAAAAGTCATCCTCGGCGCGAGCAGCCTCGATCTTTTTGCCGTGCTGCTCGGCGGCGCGACGGCACTGCTCCCCGTCTATGCGGATCAAATTCTCCACGTCGGGCCGATTGGTTTCGGTTGGTTGCGAGCGGCGCCCTCGCTCGGGGCGTTTGCGATGGCGTTGTGGCTCGCCCATCGCGCCCCGCTTGCGCGACCCGGCCGCGCGCTGCTCTGGACCGTGGTGGGCTTCGGCGTGGCCATCATCGTGTTTGGATTTTCCCGTTGGTTCTGGCTCTCGCTCGTGGCGCTGTTTTTCACCGGCGTGTTCGACAACATCAGCGTCGTCGTGCGGCAGTCGTTGGTGCAGTTGCTCACCCCCGATGCATTGCGCGGGCGCGTGACCGCCGTGAACCAAATTTTCATAGGTTCTTCAAACGAGATTGGCGCGCTGCGCGCGGGCACGATGGCCGCACTCATCGGGCCGGTCGGAGCCGTGGTCTGGGGTGGCATCGGCACCATCGTAGTCGTCGCCGCGATCGCGCGGGCCGTGCCCGATCTCGGTCGCCTCCCTCCTTTGCACACGCTCAAGCCCGAGGAGTGAACCGGCCGATCAGTCTATTGAGGCTTACCCAAAGATCTGCCGGCGCGGGTTGGAAAGTAGGGCGGGTCTGTGACCCGCCCTCGGGGCGAAAAGGGGGCAGGTCGGAGTCCTGCCCTACTTCGGAACTCCGTCTGTTCTTTAGGTAGTCCTTAATAGGTGTTTTTCGTTAGACTTCGCCGGAGCCGACGGCCTTGCTTCGGGAAAATGGCCGAGAATACGTCGCGCAAAACCTTCTTCATCCTCGCGCTCGCGTTCAGCTTGGTGGTCGCCCTCGTCGCCGTGATTATCGACGAGGATCTGCGGGAAAAGCTCGGCACGTCCTACTACGTCCTCGCCCTCGCGATCATCGGTAGCGTGCTGCTGCTGCTCGCCGGCTACGTCTGGGATCGCACGCTCATGCAGCGGCTCCGGGCGCTGCGCACCACCGTTGAGACCGAAGAGACCGATCCGAACCGCGAACCCGACCACGACGAAGTCATCGGACTCGCCCGCAACATTGAGCGCATGGCGCAGGCGCTGCAGAAAACCGAGGCCAGCTACCGCGGCATCGTCGAGGATCAGGTGGATCTGATTTGCCGCTACCGCGTCGATGGCAAACTCACGTTCGTCAACGGCGCCTACGCCCTCGCCTACGGTCGCAAGCGCAACGAACTCACCGGACAGGTATTCCCGCTCTTCTCCGCCGCCGAGTCCGCCACGGACGCCGTGCGCACCTTTGAGCGCGAATTCGATTTCGCCGACGGTCGCCACGCCTGGCTGATGTGGACGCAGCGCGCGATCAAGGACGAGGCGGGCCACACGCTGGAGTTTCAAGCCGTCGGCCATGACATCACGCTGCGCAAGGACGCCGAGGCCACGCTGGTCCGCGCCAAGGAAGCGGCCGAGGCGGCGGACCGCGCGAAGAGCGAATTTCTCGCCATGGTCAGCCACGAAATTCGCACGCCGATCAACGGCGTGATCGGTTTCGCCCAGATTCTGGCCGACTCGCCGCTCTCCCTTGAGCAGCGCGAGCAGGTGGCGATCATCATGTCGAGCGGTCAGGCCTTGGAAAAATTGATCACAGACATTCTCGACCTCTCGAAAATCGAGGCGGGGAAGATCGAGATCGAGTCATCGCCCTTTGCCCTGCACAAAACAATCGAGGAGGTCGTCGCCTTTTTCCAACCGCGCTCCCGCGCGACCGGACTCGCAGTCAGCGCCGACCTCGATCCCGATGTGCCCGTGATCGTGAACAGTGACGAGGCCCGGCTGCGGCAAGTCCTCGTGAACCTCATCGGGAATGCCTTTAAGTTCACCGAGCGCGGCAGCATCCGCGTGCACGTTTCCTGTCTGCGCGGTCAGACCGTCGGGTTGCGCAACACCCGACGAGAGCTGCGGCTCTTTTTCGCCGTGTCGGACACCGGCGTCGGCATCTCGGAGGTGAACGTGGCGAAACTCTTCAAGCCTTTCAGCCAAGTCGACGCCTCCGCCGAACGCCGGCGTCGTGGCACCGGGCTCGGCCTGACCATTTCAAAGCGACTTTGCGAACTGATGGGCGGCACCATCTCGGTCGACAGCAAGCCGGGCGAAGGCACGACGTTTCGCTTCTCCCTGCTCACCGACTATGAAGTCGGTGACACGACCCTGCCGTTTCCCGTGAGAACCCTGCCGCAAGCTTCGCCCCAAACATCGCTCTCGTGAAACGCGGAGCGCGGTCCGACGGCGGCCCCGGCGACCTCAGCTCACGCTCAGTCTGGGAAACGGCGAGTGAGCCCGGCCGCGTTCACAGCAGCGGAGCGAAAGGGCGGAGAGCTGCTTCGGTGAGTTTCTGCAGGGTCGAACGACGGGCGAATTCCCGTGCGGTGCGCTCCCGCGATTCGGCGAAATCCCGCTCGAACAGCGCCTCCACTTCGGCGGTGCGTTCCTCGGAGAGCACGAGGGCGTTGAGTTCGTAATTCAACCGGAACGAGCGGATGTCGAGATTGGCCGAGCCAATCATGCTCCAACGGCCATCGATCGTGACGAGCTTCGAGTGCATCATGCCCGGCTGAAATTCGAAGACGCGCACGCCCTTCGCGAACAGTTCGTCGTAGTAGGACCGCGTCACATGCGTGAGCCAGCGGTGATCGCTCTGCGCCGGCACGAGCAGGCGCACATCGACGCCCCGCAGCGCGGCCAATCCGATGGCATCAAGGAGCGACGCGTCCGGCACGAGATACGGCGAGGCGAGCCACGCCCGCCCGCGCGCGTGATGCAGCAGCGCCACCACCGTGAGCCCGCATTCGGACACCCGATTATCCGGGCCGCCCGAGACCAGTTGCACGACCTCGCCCACCGCGCGCGGAGCGAGCGCCGGATAAAATTTCGGGGCGACGATCCGCTGCTTCGTCGCGAAAAACCAGTCGTCGGCAAAAATCTCCTGCAACGCCGTCACCGCCGGGCCCGCGAGCCGCAATTGCGTGTCACGCCACACGGGAAATTCCAGCGCGCCGCCAATATATTCGTCGCCCACGTTCATGCCGCCGACCCACGCGGTGCGGCCGTCGACGACCACGAGTTTGCGGTGGTTGCGCAGGTTGAGAAGCAGGAGTTTTCGCTCGGGGATAAGGGTGAGAAACCAAGCAAAGTTTCCGCCCGCCGCCCGAAAACGCGCAAACGTGCGGGTCGGTGTGAAGAGGCACCCGATCTCGTCGAGCAGCAGCCGCACGATCACGCCGCGCTCGACCGCGCGCACCAGCGCGTCGAGGAGGCGGTTGGCCGCCGCGTCATTGCGCCAGATGTAAAACATCACGTGCACATGCTCGCGCGCCGCATCGATCGCCGCGATCAGGTCGGCAAAAAAAATCGCGCCGCCGTCGAGCACGACGGTTTCGTTGCCGCGCGTGGACGGCAGGCGGTTGATCCGGCTCACGAGGGTCACCAACTCGCGATCGCGTTCGGGTAGCGGATCCGCGACCGCCGCCGCGTGCGCGTCTCTTCCGGCGGCGCGCTCCTGATTCGCGTGAAACTGCTCGCGCCGCCGCAGCCGCTGGCGGCGGATCCGATCCGCGCCGAAGACGAGATAAACCAACGCCCCGAACCCCGGGAAAAGCAGCACCGCCCAGATCCACGCGAGGGTGGAAACGGGGCTTTTTTTCTGGAGTAGGATCCGCGGTATAAGCGCGAGCCCCAACCCCCATCCGGCCAAAAGAAACCAATACATCGCCGCGACTACGACATATCCCCCACCGCGCGACGATGGGAATTTGCGCGCGCAGCAACCGAGATGCGCCCGAGCTCACGCCGGAGAAATCCCGCACTATCCAAACAGAACAAAGTTCATTCTCTCCCGCCCACACCCCGCCCGCGGCGACCGGCGGCGGTTATCCGAATATCGACCAACCCCGTCTCGCCCCCCCCCGCCCGGGTGATTCCTCGCTCCGCGCTTTTTCCGCGCAAAAAAATCCGTGGTGGCGAAATTCCTCCAGATCGTTTTGTTGCATGCCACCCCACCCGGAATCCCGCTCTACCCCGCGGACCGGGCGCTCCTGCGAGCGCAGGGCTGATTCACTGATCATCCATCCCGTCCCTGACCATGCCCCCACTCCTCGCTTCACGCTTCATCCGGCAACTCGCCGTGTTTGGGTTCGGCACGACCGCCACCCTTGCCCAGTCCGTCCCGCCACCCTCGGCCGTTCCTGCGGTCAGTCGCACCACCACCGAACCCGCCGTCGAGTTGTCGCCTTTCGTAATTTCATCAACAGCCGAGACCGGCTGGATCGCTACTGAGACTCTCGCCGGCTCGCGCCTGCGCACTGACTTCAAGGACGTGCCGAACCAAATCGAAACGCTCACGAAGGATTTCATGCAGGACCTCGGGCTCACGTCGCTCGACCAGGCGCTCATCTACACCGCCAACGTCGAAAACTCGCAGGACTACGTGCCCGGCACCGCTGGCAGCCAGGTCTCCGATCCGGGGACGGGCGGGCGCGTGCGCGGCATCGGCTCGGGCACGCTCACGCGGAATTTTTTCAAAGTTCAAAACCCGACGGACAATTTTAACATTGAGCGCGCCACCGTCGCGAGCGGCCCCAACGCGATTCTCTTCGGCCTCGGCTCGCCCGCCGGCATTCTCGACGCCTCGCCCGCGCGCGCCGTCATGCGCAACCGCTACGGCTTCGAGCTCACCTACGATTCGGAAAACTCCCGCCGCGGCACGTTCGACGCCAACGTCATGGTCGTCCCCCAAAAACTCGCGCTCCGTCTCATGGGTCTCTCGAAGCGCGAATACACCGAGAAGAAACCGAACCTCGACCGCGACGAGCGGCTCTACGGCGCGCTCACGTTCAAGCCGTTCACGTCCACCACGCTCTCGCTCCAATACGAAAAGGATGCCCGTAACTGGAACCGCGCCGGCCGCATCGCGCCCACCGATCAGTTTTCTCCCTGGCTCATCGCCGACAAGGTTGCCGGCAGCGGCTACACCGCCCCGAAACCGATCTACGACAACTCGAGTCTCACGGGCATCGGCACCAACCGTATCTTCACGCAGGCGGGCAACGCGCCGGTTGTCATTCAGGGCGGCTCGGTCGCGACGCGCAGCTGGAACCAATCCGTCAGCGTGCGCAGCCCCGGCTCCCTGCCGGGCGTCGATCAGACGTTCGATGCGGGCGGCGGCTTTACCGTGCTCGATCCGAAATTGTTTCCCTTCGACGTGAACATCGTCGGCACCGGCCGCACGAGCGCACTCGGCGGCACGAACAAAACCGTGCTCCTCGAACAGCGCCTCGCCGCCTCGCTCTTCCTCGAACTCGCCTTCAACCGCGAGTTCGCCATCAACCACAAGCTCAGCGGCGGCGCGCAGTCGGGCAGCAGCGATTTCCGCCTTGATGTGGACGCCAACCGCTACATCCCCGGCACCACCACGCCGAATCCCAACGCCGGCCAGCTCTATTATCAGGGCACCGCCGCCAACACGATCGAGAATCACGACCGCGATGACTGGCGCGCCACACTCTCCTACGAACTCGACCTCGCGCGGAAGCTCGGCGGCGCGACGGGCGGATGGAGAAAATGGCTCGGTCGCCACCGCTTCTCCGGCCTCTACACCGGCTCAACGTCCAACGACCTCGTCCAGCAATCGTTCGACCGCCGCATCCTCGACGACCCCGTCATCCCCGGAATCACGCTCACCGCCAAGACCGTCGCCAACTGGGCCACCAACGGCACGCGCGTGCCGCAATTCCGCCACTACTTCGCCAATCCTTACGAGCCCACGCAGGCCGCCGTCTCCATGACCGGCGACGCCTCGCTCACCGACGCCAACGGCCGCACCTACACGCTCTACCTTTACGACACGCCGCTGCGCGCCGCCGACGGCAAGCGGCTCGGCGGCGGCCAAGTCGCCAGCGGCAGCCTGAACAAATCCACCGCGCAGATTTTCGCGTGGCAGGGCTTCTTCCTCCCCGACCGCGAGAAACACGACCGCCTCGTGCTCACGTATGGCTATCGGAAAGACAGCGCCAAGTCCGCGAACCTCGACGCCGCCTCCACCACGGTGGATTTCTCGGGCCTTTTTCCGGTGATGTGGGACACGCGCTACGCCGCCTACGGCCCCACGCAGACTGGCATCAACCGGAATATCGGCATCGTCGCGCGCCCACTGAAGTGGTTCACCGCGTTCTACAACAAGTCCACGACCTTCGACCTCAACATCGGCCGCTACGATCCGTTCGGCAACGACATCCCCGGGGCGGGTGGCGATGGCCGCGACTACGGCATCCGCTTCGATTTGTTCGGCGACAAGCTGACGCTTCGTCTCAACAAATACGAAAACGCGCTCGGCCCGCAGCGCGCCTCGAACGCGATCAACATCTACCGCGACATCTTCTTCAACATTGAGCAGCGCGTGCTCGCCCTCGATCCCAACGCGCCGACGATCAACGTCACAACCGGCAACAAGCGCGGCTACCGCACCGCGGGCCGGCCGAATTATTTCATCATGTCGGACTTCACCTCCGAGGGCTACGAGGCCGAACTGAATTTTTCGCCGACGCGTAGTTGGAATGTCCGCCTCAACGGCTCCACGTCAGAAGCCGTCGAGGCCAACATCGGCGGCCCGTGGTATGCGTGGCGCGACGCGCGCCTGCCCGTGTGGACTGCCGTCGTCGCAAAGAACGGCGAGCGCGACTCAGCCGGCCAGCCCGTGACATGGAAGACCGCGCCCTACAGCGCCACCGCGCCCACCGGCCAGACGCTCGAGCAATACTACACCAGCGCGCTCGTCGGCCAGGCGCTCGCGTTCATGACCGCCGCCGACGGCCGCGCCACCTCGACCGCCCGCGGCGGCCGCGCCAACCTCATCACGAACTACCGCTTCAACGAAGGCCGCCTGAAAGGCTTCAACGTCGGCGGCGCCGTCCGCTGGCGCTCCGCCCCGACCATCGGCTACGGCGTTAAGACGAATTCCGCCGGCACCGTGCTCCTCGATCTCGACAAAGCCTACAAAGGTAAAACCGAGACCTACGTCGATCTCCTGGCCGCGTATCGCGGAAAG
>JANOAF010000087.1:0-36437 GCA_031411015.1 Opitutaceae bacterium
TTCCGCCAGTGAATATGCGGTGCTGAAGGACCTGATTGAAGGCTATGAGGCGCGCATGAATGATGAAGACAAACGTCCACTCGTTCGCTATGCCTTAGGCCTCCCCCAACGATTGGCTTGGATGAACCCGCGCTGGGAACCCGAGGGCGGTGCGTTCCGATTCTTCGAGGGCTATTGGAAATAACTCGGTCCGGTGAAGCCGCCACCGGCACTGTCAGCGTATTATGCGTATTATGCTCAAGCATGGTCCCTCCCCGCTGCGAAAGCGGATAGCCTGCCATTGAAGCTCCATCGATCCGAATGCCCGGCCCGGCTTTTAGTGCGGCGCAATTTATCTCAATCAAACTCAAGCCGGTCGGGGCTGTTTTCCTCCGAAACTCGCCCGACTGTCGCTCGCTGCGCGGCCGAATTGTGTGGCAGACCGGCCGGATGCGGTGTGGGGGCAATTTTTATTTGTAGAGGGGATTGGGGAGTTTGACCTCATACTTTCCCGCCAAGGTTCCGGTCCGACGACCCTGCGCCATGTTTCATAACCTTCAAAAATATTACGGGAAAAAAATCGGTGCCACGGACGGCGACGTCGGGCACGTGAGTGATTTCTATTTCGACGACAAGACCTGGTCGATCCGTTACATCGGGGTGGACACCGGCTTGTGGCTCGGCGGCCGCGAGGTGTTGCTCCCGCCCCATGTTTTTGCGCCGACCGCGCTGGTGATTTCCAGCTCGGACGACGGTGTGCTGCCCGCGAACCTGACCCGGCAACAGATCGAAAACAGCCCGTCGCTCGATTCGCATCGGTCGGTGTCCCGGCAGTTCGAGGCGGAATATCACCGCTACTATGGCTGGCCGGTCTATTGGCAGGACGGTGCCGCGTGGAGTGGAGCCTCGGCCCCCGTGGTGGTGCGGCCCCCCGAGGGCAGCGCCGCGCAACACGCACCGCCCCGGCATGACGGCATTCACCTTCGCAGTGCCAAAGCGGTCACGGGCTACCACGTTCATGGGACCGATGGGCTCGTCGGCACGGTGCGGAGTTTCGTAGTGCATGATCGCAGTTGGACGATTCGGGAGTTGGTCGTCGAAATCGGCCCGTGGTATGCGGACAAAACCGTTTTGATCCTGCCCGAGGACATCGCCCGGATTAGCTACGAAGATTCCAGGGTGTTGGTTAATCTGAGCAGGAAAGTCATCGAGCAAACCACCCGCGACGATGTCGCGCAGGCCGAGGTCGGCCAGCACTGAAGGCAAACGCGCCACCGGGTCGCCACCTTATCTTTTCGCATGGGCTTCGATCAAAACAGCAACCGGCCGCTGGTTAACTTTCGTCGGTGGACCAGCAAAGTGAACCTCTGGCTGGTGTTGGGCGTGCTGATCTTTTTCGGCCTCGGCGCTCTCGCGATTGTCCACTGGGTTCGGACGGAGGGTGCGGGCGAGCCGACCTCCGCGATCGAGTCCGGCCGCTGGCACCGGGCCACCTAGCGCTCGCTCGTTCGCACTCAATTCCACATCCGCAGTCTCTGTCTCACCGCCGTCGCTCAAACCGCCTCCATGAATACCACCGCCATTGCTTCCCCGACCGTCAAAGTCGCCTCGCCCGACCATCCGATTAACGAACTGCTCGCGCAACGCTGGAGTCCCTACGCTTTCTCCGATCGCCCGGTCGCCGATGCCGATCTGGTTTCGCTGTTTGAGGCGGCGCGCTGGTCCGCCTCCTCGTATAACGAGCAGCCTTGGGCGTATTTCGTCGCGACCGCAGAGAACCAAGAGGAATTCGCTCGCCTGCTCTCCTGCTTGGTGCCGTCCAATCAAGTGTGGGCCAAAGCTGCGCCCGTGCTGATTTTGACGGTGGTGGGCCAACGGTTTTCGAAATCACAAGACGCGAACCGCGCGGCCCTGCACGATCTCGGGCAGGCTTCCGCCAATTTGTCGCTGGAGGCGACCGCGCGTGGTCTCTCGGTCCACCAGATGATCGGAATTTTCCCGGACCGCGCGCGTGAACTCTACCAGATTACCGAAAACTTCGACGCGTGGACAGCGATGGCCGTCGGCTATGCCGGGAACGGCGAAGCCCAGTCCGGGGCTTTGCAGGACCGCGACCGTGCGCCCCGAGAGCGCAAGCCGGCCGGCGACTTCGTCTTCACCGGCGCATGGGGAAAACCGGCTTCTCTCTTTGAGCCGCCCATCGTGTCGTCTGCGGCGACTGCAAGAGCCAGCTCCGATCCACACCCGGATTCGATCCACGGGTGATACCGGTTAAGGATACCGATGACCGAAGTTCGTGAGATCGCGTTTCTCACGCTGGATCGACGGTCGCGGTAGGGAAACACCTGATGGCCGGTTGACGTGCGAAAGCCTAGAGTGTCAGCAGGTCACTCGCTGCATCAACCGAAGCAGCACGCTCCATCCCTTCATGCCTTTCATCCTCTCCGCACCGTCCGACTTGCCCGACGAACGGACCGAATCGCCGCCCGATGACCGATCCTCAGCGGTCGACTCGGCCGCGCATCGCCGGCGGGAAGATGTCGTCCTGTTGAGCCGAGTCGCGCGCAGCGATCCCCTGGCGTTCACACGGCTTTACGATCGGTTTTCCGGTCCGATGTTTTCCTTGGTCGTGCGAATCGTGCACTGCCCGGTGGAGGCGGAGGATATCTTGCAGGAAGCGTTTGTGATCGTCTGGACGCGGGCTGGTGGCTACCGGCCGGAGTTGGCATCGCCGTTTGCCTGGGTGACCGCCATCGTGCGGCACAAGGCCATCGATCGCATCCGGGCCACCGTCCGACAGCGCAAGTGGGTCGAAAACGACCTGCGGTTGCAGGGGGAACAAAGCGACCCGGTCACGGGCGCCGGCGCTCTCACCGAAAGGGAAAAAAAGTGCCTCGTGCGAACCGCCTTGGCGAAACTCGGGGAGGGCGAGGTGCGCGCCATTGAGTTGGCGTTTTTTGGCGGCCTGACCCATGGCGAAATCGCCGGGGAGCTCGGCATCCCCGTGGGCACCGTGAAGGCGCGCATTCGGCGTGGACTACTCAAGCTCCGACCGGAGCTTACCCGGCTCGAGGCCGCATAGGGCAGCCCGAACGGAGGCCTCGTTTGCCCTGCGCCCCCGACCGGAAAATGTTTCGCAAGAAATCGCCGGGCGCGGAACTGGGGTGGGCGTAATGCGGTCACGCGAGCAGTCACATGCCACCGACCTCTCCTCAGGAAAATTCTTCCGCTGCCGCCGCGGCTGTGCCCGCCGGCTCGGACTGGGACGAGGCGTTTTTGCGCGTGGAAAGTTATCTGCGCGCGCATCATTTGGAAAGTCGGGTGCTGCTCAACCACCTCGCCACCGAAATTATTGCGCAGTCCCGGGAGCGGGCGCGGGAAAATCCCGACGTTGCACCCGTGACGCTCGCGCTGAGCGTGACCCACGAACGCATCGGGGCGTGGTTTGCACGGGCGGGCCGTGACGGCGACTGGTCCAACGAACGCGTGCGCGCCGGTGACCGGCTCACGCTGGTGCTGGCGGATCTGCCAGGGCGCTGGGCGAATTGTTTCCTCGCGACGGCACCGGTGCCACGGGAACTCACGGCGGCACTGTCGTCAGCGACCCTGGAGCCCGGCCCCGAACTTCGTTTCAGCAACATGCCTCCGGCACCGCTCGAATTTGGCTTCAACGATGCCGGCCAACCCAAGCCACCCAACCGCGGCGGCCGGTTTCTCATGCGCGCGGGGGGCTCGTGGCTGGCGGTCGTCGGCTTGCTCGGCGTGGTGTGGGCGGCGAGCCATTGAGTCCGCCATGAACGTCGTCCACTTCGACCCCGCGTTGCTCGACGCGAAGGAAATTTCGCGGCGGCGGCACCGGCTCTTCACGCTGGTTCTGCTGATCGCCGGGCCGGCGGTGCTGGTGATGGCGGACCTGCACTGGCGCACGGGCTACGACGGCTGGAAATTGTTTCACCTCGTGCTCTTCACGATTTTGTTCGCCCTCGTCGCGCTCGGGGCGGCGCAGGCGTTGATCGGATTCTTTCTGCGTCGGCGCGGGGGCGATCCCTGTCGGATCACGGCCAGCCTCGACGCCGACGACGCGGCGCGGATCGTCTCGGCGCGCACCGCCGTCGTCATGCCGATCTGCAACGAGGAGGTGAGCCGCGTGATTGAGGGGCTGCGCGTGATGTATCAGTCGGTCCTGCGCACGGGGAAGCTGGCCGACTGCGATTTCTTTCTCCTCAGCGACTCATCCGATCCGAACCGCTGGATCGCGGAGGAGGCGGCGTGGCTCGCGCTGACACAGCAGCTCGGCGCGCAGGGCCGGATTTTTTACCGGAAGCGGCGCGGCGGCATCAACAAGAAGGCCGGCAACCTCGCGGATTTCTGCCGGCGGTGGGGCCGGCACTATGTCTACATGGTGGTGCTCGACGCCGACAGTCTGATGAGTGGTGACGCGATTGTGCGGCTCGCGCAGTTGATGGAGCGCAACCGCCAAGTCGGGATCATTCAGGGCGTGCCCGTGCTGGTGAACGGCGAGACCATTCTCGCGCGCCTGCAGCAATTCGCCACGCGGCTCTACGGCCCGGTGTCGGCGGCGGGGCTGAATTATTGGCAACTCAGCGAGGCCAACTACTGGGGGCACAACGCGATCATCCGGCTCGCGCCGTTCATTGCCCATTGCTCGCTGCCCGAGCTGCCCGGCGAAGGAGCGTTCGGCGGGCGCATCATGAGCCACGACTACGTGGAGGCCGCGCTGATGCGGCGCGCGGGTTGGGAGGTCTGGCTCGCGACCGAGATGGAGGGCAACTACGAGGAGTGCCCGGCCAATGTGATCGAGTTTGCGCAACGCGACCGCCGCTGGCTGCAGGGCAATCTCCAACACGCGCGGCTGGTGGGCGCGCAAGGCTTTCATGCCGTGAACCGCGTGCATTTCGCCCTCGGCATTCTGGCCTATGTGGCGTCGCCGCTCTGGCTGGCTTTCCTGATCGTGTCGGCGGTGATCGCGTGGCGCTTCGGGGCGACGGGCGTCGCGCTGCGGCCGGTGCACAGCTTCGCGGACTACCTGCCCTGGAGTTATCAGTCCCAGGCGGTGCTCCTCTCGCTCTTCACGCTCGCGCTGCTTTTTGTCCCGAAGGTGCTCGCGCTGCTCGACCTGCGCGCACGGCGGGAGGAGGTCGCGGCCTTCGGCGGCTGGGGCGATCTGGTCGGCGGGGTTTTTCTGGAGACGTTCGTGTTCACGCTGCTGGCGCCGGTGCTGATGTTGTATCACACCGTGTTTATCGGGCTGACGATTGCCCGGCAAAAAATTGCGTGGGGCACGCAGCGCCGCGGCGGCGAGTCGACGCTGGGCGAATCAATCGCGGCCCACTGGGTGCACACGCTGGTCGGCGTGATCGGCTGGGTGATTGTCACGGGGATCGACGGGACGCTCGCGTTCTGGATGGCGCCGATTCTGGCCGGACTGATTTTTTCGATTCCGCTGTCGTATTTCACCGGCTCGTTGCCGCTGGGCCGGGCGCTGCGGCGCGAGGGACTTTTCAAAACGCCCGAGGAAAGCCGGCCCCTGCCCGAACTCGTCGAACTCGCGGCCGCCTTGGCGGCGCGGCGCAGCGGACCGCAGCCGCTGCCGGTGCTCGCGGCGAACTACGGCTTGTTGCAGGCCGTGATCGATCCCTACGTCAACGCCGTGCACGTCTCGCTCCTGCGCGCGAAAGACGAGCAGCCGGCCGCGAGCGAGGAGCGCTTTGTGGGCCTGCGCGCGACCCTGCTGCGCGACGGCCCCGAGGCGCTCACGCCGCGCGACCGGGTGGCGCTCCTGATGGATTTGGATTCGATGAACGCGCTGCACCACGCGCTGTGGTCCGCCCCCGCCGCCGAACTGGCCGAGTGGTGGCGACTCGCACTGCAGCACTACAACGTGATCGCACCGGTCCCGGAGACGGCGTTCACGCCGCGGAGCGGAGTGGCGCGGATCGTCGAACTTGAGGACGGGCGCGACGCCCCGGAGCCGCTGCGTTCCGGTGTCCGCTGATTTCCGCACCGTCAGCGGCCGGGAGGCCGGCGCTTCGGCTTCGCTGCCGGTTCCGGGGTGGCCGATTTTAAGCCGGCACCGCGGGCGTCCGCATCGTTTTCCGGTTGCCCGCCGAGAATCATGGCGGGATCCGATTTGTTTTCGCGCGGGAGCGATTTCAACTGGGTTTGTTTGCGTTTCATGAGAGTATTATTTGCCCGGCGCGAGCGAGGCAATCACGCGGCGCAGTTCCGCGATTTGGATCGGCTTGACCAGGTGGGCCACGAAGCCCGCCGCGCGCGAGCGCGCCAGATCCTCCTCCATGCCGTAGCCACTTAGCGCCACGCCGCGCAGACCATGGGCGGACCGCAATTTTTCCATCAGCTCGTTACCCGTGCCGTCGGGCAGGCCGAGGTCGGAAATCACGAGATCAAGCTGCTCGGCCGCCGCCGCCGCGACTGCGGCGGCGAGGGTGGTGGCGGCGGTCACGTGATGGCCATCGCGGCGCAGCAGTAAGGCAAGGGTCCGCAGCGTGCTTTCGTGATCTTCCACCAGCAGGAGCCGCAGCCCGGCGGCCGGGGCGGAGGGGGCGGCCAGCGGCTGGAGGGGAAACGCGGCACCCGCGACAACCGGAGTGATGCTCGCGGGCGAGCCGGATTGCGCGTCGATCGCGCCCGGCAGTTCCACGACAAACGTGGCCCCGCGGTCGGCGCCTTCGCTATGCGCGCTGATCCGGCCGCCGTGCAGCTCGACCACGGAGCGCGCGATCGCCAGACCGAGGCCGAGACCGCCGTAGCGGTGGTCGCCGGTGAGGCCGCCCTGCTCGAAGGGGGCGAAAATCTTCTCGAGCTGCGCGGCGTCGATGCCGATGCCGGAATCGGCCACCTCGATACGCAGCCACCGCGCGCCGCCGGGGGTTTTTTCCTCGCTCGTCCGGATCGAGATGCGCCCGCCGCGCGCGGTGAATTTCACGGCGTTGCGCAGGAGATTCCAAATCACCTGCTGGAAACGAGCGGGATCGGCCACAAGGCCGGAGTGCGGGGCATCGAGCATGCGGGCGAGGGTGATTTCCTTCGCGTTCGCTTCGGCCTGCACGATTTCGATCGCGAGGCCGATGAGGGCGTGCGTGTCGCACCGCTCGGGGCGGAGCTGGAGCTTGCCCCGTGAAATCGTCGTGAGGTCGAGCAGGTCGTCGATGAGGCGGGCCTCGAGCGCGATGTTGCGCTCCATCATGCTGAGTTGCGCGCGCAAGTCGGCCGGCAGCCGTTCATCGTCGCGCATCGCCACCGCGCTCAGCAGCACGGGCGTGAGCGGAGTGCGCAGCTCGTGGCTGAGCGCGGCGAGAAAGTCGTCTTTGGCGCGGGAGGCGCGCTCCGCTTGGGCGAGGGCGCGGTGCAGTGCTTCCTCGCCGGTTTTGCGCTCGGTGATGTCGCGGGCAATTTTTGACGCGCCAATGACTTCTCCCCTCGCGTTCTTGATTGGGGAAATGGTGAGCGAGACTGGCAGGCGGCGACCGTCCTTCGTCATGCGCTGGGTTTCGAAGTGCTTAATCGGATTACCGGCGCGGACTTGCTTCAAAAGCTGCTCATCCTCGGCGCGTAGTTCGGGCGGGGTAAGATGCAGCCGGGGATTACCAATGATTTCTTCCGCGGTGTAGCCAAACATCCGCTCTGCGCTCGCATTCCAAGTGGTGACGACGCCATCCATCGTTTTGCTCAGAATCGCGTCATCGGCGGATGACACAATCGCGCTTAGGCGGGCCTGCAACACCTCCGCCTCTCGGCGCGCGGTGATATCCTCGATGGCGAGCAGGATGTGATCGGGCATCCCCTCCAAGTTGGACGTGCGGCGGGCATTGAGGAGAATAGTCCTGCGGCCGAGGCGCTCGAACTCGTGCGTGACCTCGAAGTCGGTGAAAATAGTGTGCTGCGGGAGAATTTCTTCGAGCAGTTTGCGCAGTTGGGGAATATCCCACTGGCCGGTGCCGATTTCATAGACGAGGCGGCCCTCGGTCGCGGCCGGCGCGACGCGGAAGGTTGCGTAGAACGCCTCGCTCGCGGTGTTCACGCGCAGGTCGGGGCGCAGGACGAGGAAGGGCACTGGCACGGCGCGCAGAATGGCCTCGCCGTAGTGGTGCCCGACTTTCTCGCGCTCGGTGCGCTTGGGTTCACTCGGGTCGCCCTGCTGAGGAGAAATCTTTGGCGCGATCTTCCCTGTTTTTTCATCGCGGCCGACCTTCCGGGAGTTGCGAAATTGTTTTCTTTTTTTTGCCATGGGCGGACGAGAGCGCACGATCTTCGTTTGCCGGGGAATTCTGAGGAGCGGGGAGGAGATGACGGACACAGCGCCCCTCATTTTCCCGCCGCCGTCAGCGCGGCGATCACGCGGCGCAGGTCGGCGATCGGGATCGGCTTCACGATGTGGGCGGCGAAGCCGGCCTGGCGCGAGCGTCTGAGGTCCTCCTCCATGCCGTAGCCGCTGAGCGCGATGCCGCGCAGGCCGTAGTCGGCCCGCAATTTTTCCATGAGTTCGTTGCCGGTGCCGTCGGGCAGGCCGAGGTCGGATATAACGAGGTCAAACGGGTTGTGCGCCGCCGCCTCAAGCGCGAGCGCGACGGTCCGGGCGGCGACGACCCGGTGGCCGTCACGTTGCAGCAGCAAGGTCAGAGTCTTGATCGTGCTCTCGTGATCTTCGACGAGCAGCAGCCGGAGGGAGGCGACGGAAGGCGCGGAATTGGGAGCAGGGGAGGAATTGGCCGTCGCCGCGGCGGCGAATGGCTCACTGCTGTCGGTCAGGCCCGAATGGGGCGCGACCGCATCGGGCAGAATGACGGAGAACGTGGTGCCACGATTCGCGCCCTCGCTTTGGACGCTGATGATGCCGCCATGCAGCTCCACGACCGCGCGGGCGATCGCGAGGCCGAGGCCGAGGCCGCCGAAGCGGTGGCTCCCGGTGTGCCCGCCCTGATCGAAGGGGCGGAAAATTTGGGCGAGGTGCGCCCGCTCGATGCCGATTCCCGTGTCGGCGACCTCGATGTGCAGGCGCTGCGCGCCCGAAAGATTTGTCTCGTTACGCGTCGTGATCGAAATCCGGCCGTGCTCCGGGGTGAACTTCACGGCGTTGCGCAATAGATTCCAGATGACCTGTTGGAACCGCGCCGGGTCGACGGTGAGCCCGGATAGTTTCGCGGCGAAGGCCCGCTCAATGACGATGTCCTTGGCACGGGCGGCGTCGCGCACCATTTCCAAGGCGAGGCCGATGAGAGAGTGGGCGTCGCACTGCTCCGGGCGGAGCGGAAGCTTGCCGCGCACGATCATGGTGAGATCGAGAAGATCGTCGATGAGCCGAGCTTCGAGCGCGATGTTGCGCTCCATCATGGCGAGCTGCTCGCGGACATCAGAGGGGAGGCGCTCGTCGTCCCGCAGGGCGGCGGCGCAGAGCAGCACCGGCGTCAGCGGCGTGCGGAGCTCGTGGCTGAGGGCCGCGAGGAAGTCGTCCTTGGCGCGCGAGGCGGTTTCGACTTTTTGCAAAGCCTCCTCCAATTCTTCGGCGGCGTCGCGTTGCTCGGTCACATCGGTGTTGGTCCCGAACCAGCGGAGGATGTTTCCCCCCGCATCGCGGATGGGGATCGCGCGGGAAAGAAACCAGCGGTAGTTCCCATCCTTGCCCCGCAGCGGAAAGGTGTCCTCCCACACCTCGCCGCTCTGCCAGTGGCGCGCGATTTTCTCCACCACCCGGTCGACGTGGTCGGGATGCTGCACGGCTTTCCAGTCCCAGCCCTGCATTTCCTCGAGCGTGGTGCCGGTGTAGTCGAACCAGCGCTGATTATACCAGAAAATCCAGCCGGTGGCGTCCGCCATCCAGGCGAACTGGGCCATGTTGTCGGCCATCGTGCGGAAGCGCTCGCCACTCTCGCGGAGGGCTTCTCTGGCGTCCACGCGCTCGGTGATATCGCGCACGATGCTCAGAATCAGCGTTTCACCGCCGACCTCCGCGCTGGTGGCGTTCTCCTCGACGGAAAACGGCGTGCCGTCTTTGCGGACGTGGATGGTTTCGAAGTGCACGCCGCCGGTCGCGGCTTTTTCAAGTTGCCCGGGCAATTGGGGCAGGGTGGAGCGGTCGCGCAGCTGGCGGAGATTCATCCCTAAAAGTTCTTCCCGACTGTAACCGTAAGCATTCACCGCGGCCTGATTGATTTCGACGATTTCGCCGTCGAGCCGGGCCATCCACACAATGTCTCGGGCTTTTTCCGCCAGCAGGCGATACCGCAGCAAGAGGCTTTCGGTTTCCTTGCGGGCGCTGATGTCTTGGAAGTAAACCGACAGTCCATCCTTCGACGGGTAGGCCCGCAGCTGCAGCCACACGGCGAGCGGGGGATAAAACATTTCAAAGTGCACCGTCGTCTGATCCGTGCGCGCGCGGTGGAAATTCTTCTCGACGAGGGTGCCGACCAAGTCCGGGAATTCCGACCACAGGTTCCGGCCCAGTAAGGCGGCGCGGTTGTTTTTCAGCGGCTGCAGGATCAGCTCCGCCTGGCCGTTCAAATAAGTGAAGCGCCAATTCTGATCCAGCGCGCAAAATCCGTCGGTGATGCTCTCCAGAATGTTGGCCGTGCGTTCGTGCGACTCGCGCAGCGCGCCTTCAGCCTGCTTGCGGTCGGTGATGTCCCGGGCGACTTTCGATGCGCCGATCACGTTCCCGGCGGAATCCTTCACCGGGGAGATCGTGGCTGAAACGTGGATGCGCGAGCCGTCTTTTCGCAGTCGGACCGATTCGAAGGGAGTCACGCTTTCGCCCTGTGCGATCCGCGCCCTGATTTCCGGCTCCTCGTTCTGGCGTTCGGGAGGGATGAGGATGAGGATGGATTGGCCGATGGCTTCCGTGGCGGTATAGCCAAACACTTTTTCCGCACCGAAATTCCAACTGGTGATGATGCCCTCCAGTGTCTTGCCGATGATCGCGTCGTTCGACCAATCAACAATGGCGGCCAGTCGGGCCCGGGCCGACTCCGCTATTTTCTGCTCCGTGATGTCGCGCGTGAAACAGCGCGTGTGGATAAATTTTCCGTCTTCAAAAAGCGCGTTGGAGCTGATGACGACATCGCGGATCGCGCCGTCTTTGCGCCTCACCCGCGCGGCGTAGTCGCGCACCGCCTCGCCCCTGGTCAGACGCGCGAGGATATCATTGATCGTGGCCTCGTCCGCATGGAATTTCGCGATGGGGTGGCCCACGTATTCGGCGCGCGCGTAGCCGAGGGTGTCGAGTTCGGTTTTGTTCGCCCAAAGGATGGTGCCGTCCAGTCCCACCCAGTGCAGGCCCACCGTGGCGTTGTCCACGAAGTCCCGGAGGTTGGCCTCGCTTCGCTGCAGGGCGAGTTGAGCCGCTTTGGTGAGCGCTTCCTGCCGGTCAATCGCGCGCACTGTCCCCACCACCAGGCCGCAAAAAAGCAAAATGGTGATCACGACGAAAATGACCAGATCGACCCCCGGCCCGATCGAGCCGAAATCTCGCGTCAGCAGCCGGACGACCCAACCGAGGAGGATCGGCAGAAAGAACGCAGTGGGCAACATGCGCCGCGCGACCACGCAGCTGGTGGACGAACCGGTCAGCGCGGCCATGGCACCCCGCTGGGGCCGCGCCAAGAGGAGGCCCGCGCTCAAGCCGAAAAAGGCCGGGACGGTGTGCAGCCCGATGGTCAGATACTTGGCCCATGGCTCGGGCAGGGCGATGTCGTAAAAATAAATGAGGAAGACGAGGGTCGTGGCGAACGTTGCTCCGAACGCCAACACGCCCGCCCAATGGCGCCCGGCGATTTTCGTGTCCAAGAGCAACAACGCGAGACCGACGCAAGAAAGCACCAGCGCAGACATGATGCCCATCCGGCCGGGAAACGACTTGGCGGCCGCGGCCAGTGACTCGCGAAATAGAAGCTGATCGATGCCAGCGTCCCAGCTGAAAAGGATTTCGCCGAGCGTCACCAGCCCGAGCAGCGCGACCAGCGCCGCGCAGCCCTGAGCCAACCATCGCTTCACCCCAGCCACGTTTTCCTCCTGGAGCAGCCACAGCGAGAGTGCGGCGAGCATCAGCGCGATGGCAGTGTTGGCCTTCATTGTCACCAGCGCCGGATGGATGCGTTGCAGCACCGGAACGTCGAAAATCCAGCCCATCAGCCCAGTCGCGCCAATGGCGCCCGCCCCAATCGCACAGAGGCGGGACGCGGTTTTCGTGCGGAAGGTGGCAGATGGGGACATCATGGGGGGTGAGGGCTGTCCGGGGTTTTGCGCGTCGCGGCAGGCAACGTGAAATAGAAGTGCGCGCCGCCATTCGCGGGCCGTTCGTGGCCGCAGCGGCCGCCCTGGAGCGCGATGAGGCGCTCAACAATCGACAGCCCGAGGCCGACCCCGACGGCCGTGTGAAGGCGGTCAAAGGGAGTGAAGAGCGCGGCCTGCCTGGCCGCCGGCACACCAGGACCATCATCGGTGACACTGAAACGAAAACCGCCCGGCTCGGCCCTCCACGCGACCACGATTTTCGGAGCGGAACCGCCATGGCGGACGGCATTGTTCAGGAGGTTGACCCAGACCACGTGCAGCCAGGCGGCCACGCCGTAAACTTCGGGCCAGGTCGCGGGCAACTGGACCCGAGCGGTGCCGCGGCCGATGTTCTCCTCCAACTCCCGCAGCGCCTCCGTGAGGATCGTGGCCATATCGATTTTGACCAAGGGAGCAGGCTGGGCCGACGCCAGAAGCAGGAAGCTCACGCGGTCGACCATTTGGGAAATTTCTCCGCCCGAGTGTTTCAGAATTTCCGCCATGTTTGGGATCTCCGCTGTATCCTCCGGCCGCATTTGCGCCAGCACCTCAGCGGCGATCTGAATGCTCCCGACAGGCGAGAGTAGATCGTGCCGGAAGCGGCGCGCGACGGAGAGGAGGTCGCCCTTCAGCCGGAGGTTTTCCTGCCGGAGTTGCTGATCGGAGGATTTACTCATGGTGCCACCCGCTGTGGCGCGGTGGGGGTCGCGGCGGTTCGATGCAGAAAATCCGCGATGGCCGCGATCTGCGTCCGCAGATCATCGAGGCTGTAGGGTTTCGCGAGGCAATCGAAAGCGCCGCGCCTCCGCGCCTCACCCGCGATCTCGGGTCCGGCCAGCGCCGTGGAGATCACAACGGGCAATGGTCCCGGGCTTGCGCTGAGTTCCGAGAGAAAGTCCAAACCGCTTTCGCCAGCGAGGTGCACGTCGAGCAGGACGGCGTCGATTTTCTCGGTGGCGAGAAGGTGCTTGGCGGCGCGGATTGACGAGGCGACAAGGGCCTGGCATCCGAGCGTCTGCAATGCTACTCCGGTTACGCGGGCGATGTTCGGTTGGTCGTCTACGATGAGAATCATCATGGAATGGAGAGAGAGGGCACCCACCGAACTGCGGGTGGGAGCGCTGAATACCTGGACGATCGTGGCCGGGGCAGGGGCGCAGGAGCAAATTTTATTTGGTGGGGCGGAACGCGGCCGGTTCTCGCGCGGTATCGTCGAGTCGGACGAGGGGGCGACGCCATCGCCGGGTATTTGCTGGTGCCGTCGGTTTCATCGCCGGTGGGCCGCGCTCCGCTTACGCCGATGCCCATGGGCTGGCTCTAGTCGGCGGGTGCGGTTGCAGCCAGCGTGACGCGGACCTTGCTCGCACTCACGCCAACCGCAATCGCGTGCCGGGTGAGGCCGGCGGTTTCGTGGATATCGAGCTTGTTCATGAGCTGTTGGCGATGCTTCTCCACTGTCTTCACGCTGATGCGGATTTCCTCGGCGATCTGCTTGTTCCCGAAGCCCTCGGCCACGAGCCGCAGCACCTCAGTCTCCCGGGGAGTCAGCCGCCGACGGTTCGGTCGGAACGAACCATCCCGCTCACGTATCTTGGAAAGGTTGGGCCCCAGCCGCCGAACGATGGTGGGGCTGAAAAAAGTCTTCCCCGCGACGACATCACGAATCGCCTGAGAGACAATCGAGGCCGACGTCTGTTTCTCGATGAAACCCACCGCACCGGCGGCGCTCAGGCTTTCGACGTATTCGTAATCGCTTAGCGCAGAAAGGATGATCACCTTCACGGCGGGATTGATCGCGAGGATTTGCCGGGTCGCTTCCAGCCCGTTAAGCAGCGGCATGGCGATATCCAACAAGACGACCGCCGGACGCAGAGTCCGGACCAAGTCCACGGCCTCGCGGCCATTGGAGGCCTCCCCGACAATCTGAAAAGTTCCGGCGGCGGTAAGCAACGCGCGCAGGGCTTCGCGCACCATGGCATGATCATCGGCGAGGAGGATAGTGATGAGTTTCGAGGAATTCATGGGCGATAGATCCAAAGCCACGAAGCCGGGATCGGAAACGTGATTCAGTGGGAAGCAGGAGCGGGACCAAAACGATAGACTTCAATTTCGGTGGTTGGTTCGCCGGCAAAAGAAAAATGCCACGCCACCAAGGAATCTCTGCGGCTCCGCCCATCGCGTGCTGCCGACGATCGCGGACGGTGTGGGAGCGCGTGTATCCGATTAGTCCCGGACGCAGTAGGTAAATAGCCCATAGCGCGCCGCCGCAGAAACGGGCATGATGAATGAAACCAACCCGCAGCTTGGGTCCCTGAATAAAAAACCCGCGTCGAACTATGAATTCCACAATGTCCTCAGATGCTTTCTCCAACCGTGCGACCGGCGCCGCGTGCGGCTGCCGTCGGCGCGCCCCCTTTTGGGGCGCGATCTTCGCTGGCACGGTCGCGGCCCTCGCGCTGCAAGTGGTGCTGATGATGCTCGGTGCGGGTCTCGGACTCGCCCTCTACAATCCCATCACCGACGAGAATCCGATTGCCGAACTCGGGACGGGTGCGGCGGTGATCCAAGGCTTGGCGGCCGTGGTCTCCCTGTGGGCCGGCGGCTGGGTGGCGGGCCGGTTCACCGGTCGGTCTGGCCTGAAGGCCGGCTGCCTGCATGGCTTCATGGTCTGGTGTCTCGCGACGGTCGCGGCGATCGTCGTGACGACGGTCGGAGCCGGCTGGGCACTCGGCGATTTGAGCAAGATCGTCGGCGGCGGACTTTCCATGGCGGGAAAACCCATGGCAGCGGCGGCGGGTGGGGTGACGGACTTGGCGAAAAATTCGCTGGAGCGGACCGGCGGAATGCTCGGCAGCTTCGTGGACGAGGGCCTGAGCAACGTCGCGCGAGGCAAAAGCGCGGCCGATGGCATCCGCGGGAAGCGCGAACTGAGTTTCGCGGTGACGCGCCTCTTCACCGGCGATCCGGCCGCGATGGCCGACAATCAGCAGGCGGTCGTCACCCTGCTGGTGAACAATCAGGGCATGACTGAGGCCGATGCCGTCAAGCTGGTCGACGGATGGAAAACCTCCTATCAGAACTTGAAGGCCGACCTCCAGGCTGCGAGGGAGAAACTGGAGCTGCGCGCTCGCGAAATGGCGGAGAAAACCGCGACAACGCTGTCCATCCTTTCGCTCTGCGCCTTCGCCGCCTTCGTGCTTGGCGCGGTCTCCGCCGCCATGGGTGGCAAGCATGGCGGAACCTGCGCCTACAAGCGCGCCGAAGCGGACATGGACTCCGTTTAACCACTCTCACGCGTAATTGTTTCTCACCCTCAACACTCAAACCACACTCGCAATGGATCTCTTCCTCCCTATCGCAGCGGCCGGCTACTCGCTTGTCTATCTTCTCTTCGGCGGCGGCCTCGGCGGCGCCGTGCTGATCTTCATCCTCGCAAAAATGCTCGGACGCTAACCCGCCAACGGATTGGTGCCTGCGCGTAGTTGAGCGCTGCCCCGTCGGGATCAGTTTTAGTTGGACTGCCTCACCGTCACCGCAGCCGTGGCCTCGTCTGCCCCGTCGCGGCCGATGGCAACTGGACACCGCAGGCGACACTTTGCAGCGAACGAAATTGGGCGCGGCGTAATCGGGAACGGCGACGGATCGAACACGGTGCCGGACGGCACCCATCCACACACCACTAAAGTAGGGAAACACCCGCCGAACCAAACCCAAAGCACGCTGACTATCTTGACATCAACAACGGAAAAACTTCCGGAGAAACAAAAAAAGTAACCCGAATAAGAAACGTATCATGAAACAAAAACATCGCATCATTTTATTCACCGCGGCAGCGCCCCTCGTGACGTTCGCCGTATTTGCCCAAGAGACGCCACGCTTCCAGCGGCCGATGAATGTCAGAATCACCGCGGCAGTGCGTGGCGCCGACGTCCCCCGGGAAAAGTCGGACTCGGTGCGGAGCGCGACCGACTCCTCCCGTCAATCTTCCCCGACCATGACCCACGGAGCCAGGATGGGGAAGCTGGGTGGTGCGACGAAGGCCAGCGAGCTCATCGGGCTCACGGTGAAAAATCTGCAGGGCGACAAGCTCGGCAAAGTTGAGGACATCGCGGTCGATGTGCAGTCGGGCCGGGTGGTTTACGTCGTGCTTTCTACCGGCGGATTTGTCGGCATGGGTGACTCGCTGCACGCTGTGCCGCCGGGAGCGCTGCACCACGATGTCGCCAATAAGGTCGTCCATTTGGATGCGGACAAAGAAAAGCTGAAAGCTGCGCCGAAATTCGAAATGTCGAAGTGGCGTGAGTTCTCCGACTCCGATCATGTAATGGCCATCTATCGCCACTATGGCGCGGAGCCCGACTTCACTGTCGCTATGGCCGGCGAGGATCGGACGGCTATGCCAGCCCGGTCGCGGGACGGAACGCAGGAGAAGGATCGCATGATGCGGGAGACTGACGCCACCCACGCGCGATCGCGAGTGAGCTACGTCCAGCGGGCAAGCAAGGTCATGGGTCTGGCCGTCAAGAACCGGCAGGACGAGAAGCTCGGCAAAGTGGAAAACCTCATGGTGGATCTTCCGGCGGGCCGCGTGGTCGCCGTGATCATTTCCTCCGGCGGGTTTCTCGGCATGGGCGATGAATTGAGTGCGGTGCCACCCACGGCGCTCCGTCTCAACGATAAGCGCGACGTCCTCGAACTCGATGTCTCGAAAGAGACGTTGGGCAATGCGCCGCACTTCAAGTCCAACGAGTGGCCCAACCTCGGTGAAGCCGCTTACACGGAAAGTGTCTACCGCGCCTACAAGGCTGAGCCGTATTTCATGACCTCATCAGGTTCGAGCGAATACTCGGAAAACGGTCCCCCGACGGGCACCACCACCCGGATGCGGTCGGATGCGGACAACACCGCGCGCAATGTGCGTGATCGCAATAACAACTCCCTCACGCCGCTCGACCAGGGCAACAACAAGGCCGACGTCGATGTCACCGCCCGAATTCGCAAGGACATCATCGCGGCCAAGGGCATGTCGATGAACGCCCGCAATGTGAAGGTCATCACCGCCAACGGCCGGGTGACGCTGCGCGGACCTGTTGGCACTGAGGAGGAGAAACGCCTGATCGGCGAAATCGCGAACAACGCGGCGCGGATGGAGAACGTCGACAACCAACTCGAAGTAAAAACCACGAGCTCCGACTCGCGATAAACTGACGCGCGATCTCCCTCGCCGCCCATTTGGTCCCCTGCATTGAAACAATATAAAACAGCAAATAACCATGTCTAAGAAATCTGTATTCTGTATCGCCACCTCCCACGCCCAGGCCGACCGCATCGTCGATTGCTTGAAGGATGCGAACTTCTCAAACAACTCGATCTCGGCGCTCTTCCCCGACAAGAGCACCACGCGGGACTTCGCCCACGAGAAGAGCACGAAGGCACCGGAAGGCGCGATCGCCGGCGCGGGCACGGGCGGCGTCGTCGGCGGTGCGTTGGGCTGGATTGCCGGCATCGGCGCACTCGCGATTCCGGGCGTCGGTCCATTCATCGCGGCCGGCCCGATTCTTGCGGCGCTCAGCGGCGCCGCCGTCGGAGCCGCCGTCGGTGGCATCGCCGGCGGGTTGATCGGTCTCGGCATCCCCGAGATCGAAGCCAAGCGCTACGAGGGGAAAATCAAGGAGGGCAACATCCTGATCTCTGTCCACACCGAGAATTCGGATGAAATCAAGCGCGCCAATGAAATCTTCAAGAACGCGGGCGCGCAGGACATCTGCACCACGGGCGAGTCGTCTGCTCCCGACGCACCTAAGGACAAAAACCGTCCCGCGGATCGTCCCATCGTTCGTCCGGCCGACCGTCTGTCCGACAATCCGTCTGACCGTCCCACGGACCATCTAACCGCCCGCCCGCCGCAGAAGTCCGAGTCGGCCGTGCACTATCGCAGCTGAACCATAACTCCCGTGGCCGGGACCGCTCGGCCGCGGGAAATATTTCCCCGTTTTAAATCTACGTTAGAAACACCCATGAAAACACTCGAAGACCTGTTCTTGGATGAACTGGCAGACATGTATGACGCCGAACAACGCTTGGTGCGCGCGCTGCCGAAGATGGCCAAGGCCGCCACTTCCCCGGCCTTGCAGGCGGCGATTCGTTCCCATCTGAAAGAAACCCAAGGCCACGTCACCAAGCTCGAAAAGGTCTTCAAGGCCTGCGGCGAAAAGCCCAAGGGCAAGAAGTGCGAAGCCACCGTGGGGCTGCTGGAAGAGGGCGATGAAATCGCAGCTGATTTCAAGGGCTCGCCCGCGATCAACGCCGCGCTCATTTCCGCCGCGCAAAAAGTCGAACACTACGAAATCGCCTCGTATGGCTGCCTGCACGAGTGGGCGGGGCTGCTCGGCAACGAAACGGCGGCCGCGCTTTTGCTCACCATCCTTGATGAGGAGAAAGCAGCCAACGAATCGCTGACCGATTTGGCCCGGGCGGGAAACAACCAGGACGCGCTGGGCGAATCCGACGAGTCAGAAGCGGACGAGCCGGCCGTAAATCCGCTGGGGAATAGCCGGCGCGCAAATCGGGCCCCGGTTACCGCGAAGCGGAATCGCGCGGTCGCAGCCGCGCGGTGACGATAAACATCCTTCCACCGGATTCGACATCGGGAGCCCGCGCGCGGGCTCCCGTTTCTCATTTTCCCACTATCGCGGCCTAGCTCCGATTATCATAGCGACCTCATACCGCCCCATGTCTGCAATCGCATTTGGTTCCACTTCGGACGGGGATATCACTTCCCGGTTCTGGACCCTGTCCGCGCCATCGGCGCCGGCCGGTTCCTACGGTGCCGGCAATCTCTACGAGCTGTTTGTGCAGGATGTGGCCGCGCTCGTCTCCGGTGCCTGTCAGGCGAAACAGGCGGCACATTCTCTCTACCCCTGTCTGCCGGCCGAGGAAATTGTCATGCGTGAGGCCGTGCTCGGTTTGTCCGCAGCGAGTCGCGCGTGTCTGCCGCATCTGCCCCCAATCCTGCTCAGTGAAGGTCTCGTGCTCTCGCCGATCCACGACGCATCCGTTGGCGCGTTGCTCGCGACGATTCAGCCCGAAGCCCGCAAGAACCTGTTCGAGCCGTGGAGTGTGGTCTGCACTCGCACCTTGGGCGTGTTGCGCAACGTCGCACTTTACCTGCAGGCGAAAGCCCGGGAAGCGGCCGAAATCGCCGTCCTCCTCGGCTCCGTGGCATTGCAGGAGGCATTCGGCCGCTGGGCGGATGCGTGGCATGACTACCTCATTTTCCTGCAGTCGCGCGAGCTGGGCTTTCGCGCACAGGCCTATGCCGCCGGGATGGTCGATACGCAGCCTCATTGGCAGCACGCCTGATCCGGCACACTTCCGCGTCTCCGACTAAGCCGATGAACCTGAACCCACTCTCCCTGTTGTGGGGCCGTGTGGCCGCGGCCGCCATCTCCGTCGGCCAGGGCTCCGCTCTCCGCGCTCAATCTATCCGTCCCATCATGAATATTTCCTCCCTCAACCAGACAGACGCCGACATGCAGGCCGTCCTCGATCAACACGCCAAACTCGGAGGCAAGCCGATCCCCTCGCTCATGCCCGCCGAGGCGCGCAAGCAGCCCAGTCCCGCCGATGCCGTGAAGGCCCTGCTGATAGCCCGTGGGCAGAGCGCCGCGCCCGAAGCAGTCGGCGGTGTGGACAACCGCTCCATCGACGGCCCTGCGGGAAAGATAAAAATCCGCGTCTATACCCCGAAGGGCGACGGACCGTTTCCCGTGATTCTCTATTTCCACGGGGGCGGATTCGTCTTCGCCGATCTCGACACCTATGATTCCTCGCCGCGCGCCCTCGCCAACGCCGCGCAGGCTGTCGTGGTGTCGAGCCACTACCGCCAAGGGCCCGAGCACAAGTTCCCCGCCGCGCACGACGACGCCTTTGCCGCCTACCAGTGGACGCTCGCCCACGCCGCCGAAATCAAAGGCGACGCGGGTCGCATCGCCGTGGCGGGTGAAAGCGCCGGCGGCAATCTCGCTACTTCCGTCTGCATTCGGGCCCGCGATCAGGGCGTGCCGCTTCCGGTGCACCAGCTCCTCGTTTATCCCGTCGCCGACTCACGGACCGATACGGTCTCCTACATGGAGAATGAGAACGCGAAGCCGCTGAACAAGGCGCTCATGGAGTGGTTTTTCAAATATGCGGCGGAGCCCAGTGACGCCAACGATCCCAAGCTCGCGGTGTTACGCACGCCGGATTTTGCGGGGCTTCCTGCCGCCACCGTCATCACCGCCCAAATCGATCCACTGCGCTCCGAGGGTGAGGCCTACGGAAAGAAATTATCGGCGGCCGGCGTGGCCGTAGCGTATCGCAACTACGACGGAGTCACGCATGAATTCTTCGGCATGGGTGCGGTGCTGCCGAAGGCGAAGGATGCCGTCGCTTTCGCCGCCGAGCACCTGCGGAAATCATTTCTCACCTCTGAACCCGCCGTGCCACTCTCCCGATGATTACCTCCACCGCCAGTCCTCAGCTCAATCAAGTCCATAAACTCAAAACTGAGATGATCAGGCTCATCGATCACCTGCGCGCTGACGCTGGGAAAGTCAGCGATCCGAAGGCACAACTGGTGTTCACCACCTCTGCCGAGGTTCTCACGGGACTGGTCAAAGGCTTCGATAATCTTGAGCCCACGACCAGCGAGCTCTGGAAAAACTGAAGTCGGCTGCGACGACCACCGCGGCTCCCACTCGATCGAACGGTATTTGGTCGTGAGCTGGAGTCTTCGGTTCGGTGCGAGCGGCGGATGCGGGGGTGACGCGTTCCGCATCACCCAATCCGTGCGGACACCGCCACCGCAGACCTGCACCCTGCTGGCCCCCGCGAGCGTGACTGGCCGAGCCGGTGCAAAAAAAACGACGCCCCAATCCGGGGCGTCGGCGAAGGAAGGGTGAATTGCGGAAGAGGTTTCCTACTTCACGACGATATTGTTCTTCACGCTGGTTACGCCTTTGACCGCGGCCGCGAGGGCACCCGCTTGGGCCTTCTCCGCACTTGTGTTGACGAAACCACTGAGCTGCACGACGCCCTTGAATGTCTCGACGTTGACACTGATAGCCTTGACCAACGGATCCTTCACGTAGGCCGCCTTCACCTTGACGGTGATGGAACTGTCATCGACGTATTCGCCGGCGCTTTCCTGCGTGGCGGTGGAAGCGCAGCCGCCCGTGAACGAGAGGAGCGCGAAGCTGGTGGTGAACAGGGCGGCAAGCGCCATGGGTTTGAATGATGATGTTTTCATAGTCGTAATTATAGTAGCGTCGCCGGCCCGTTGGTTCACTCCGCGACGTGTTTTTATTCAAATTCTGGTCGGCCACAGACCGGAGGCGTGAAATAATTCCACCGGACTTAGGCACCGACCGATGGCGCGACGGTCAGCTCTGGGTTATGTCTCCCATGAAGTTTTTGTTTCCACTGGCGGTGGCGGTCGGCTTGGCGCTCGGAATCGCCGCTCTCCTCACTGGGTGCGACACGTTCAAGCACCGGTCCGAAGAAAAATCGGCGACGTTTGATTCTCTATCGACTGCGACGCAGAAGCGTCTCGAACGCGGCAAGATCAACGTCGGCGATACGCAGGACATGGTCTATATCGCGTTGGGCCATCCGGACGAAACGCGTAGCGTTCAGGCGCAACCTGGTCAGATCGGTCGAGCAGTAAAAGCGGTGACGACCCTCGTAATATTTCCCGGGGAAACATGCGGGCAGCTTTGTCGTCGGCCACGGGTATCAAAAAGCCGGAAAAGCGCAGAGTGCTGGGCCACGTGCCACCCGACCGTGGCGAAAAATCTCAATCTAATCTACTATGACACCATCTACTCCCGCCGAACCGGAAAGCTCGGTTGAAAAACTTAAAGCGCTCATCGGCGAAATCCGCATCGCGATGATGACCACGGTTGCCGAAGACGGCTCGCTACACACGCGGCCGATGGCCGTGCAGCGCAATCCGACGCTCGAACAGCTGTGGTTTTTCACCGCCGCCGACTCGGCCAAGGCCGACGAGATCGGCGCCACCCAGGAGGTGTCGCTCGGCTTCTCCGATTCCAAACACCAACGCTACGTGGCGATTTCCGGGACCGCGCGCATTGTGCGGGACGAGACCAAAGCGTGGGAGCTGTGGAATCCGTGGGTCGAAGTTTGGTTTCCAAAGGGCCCCGCTGATCCCGCGGTGCGCCTGGTGCAGATTATTCCGCACCGGGCGGAATATTGGGACGGGAGTTCCAACCAAATGGCGGTGCTTTATCAGTCCGCCCAAGCGGCGCCCGGCGGTCTGCCCACGAAGCCGCAGGCTGACCACGTGAAGATCGATCTCCCCCGGTGAAGGCGAGGCAGGCCGATGGACTTGTTGTCCTCCACCCCCTTTAGTCCGCTCCGCCACGGCCTGCCGGGCGATTTTCCACCACTGGAGAAAGATGTCGCATGCGATGTCGCGATCATCGGCGCGGGCGTGACGGGCGCGCTGGTGGCTCTGCATGTGGCCGAGGCGGGTTTCAGCATCGTGGCGCTTGACCGGCGCGAGGTCGCACATGGCAGCACGGCGGGCAGCGCGGGGTTTTTGCAATACGAGATCGATGTGCCGCTGCATCGACTGAGCCGCCAGATCGGCGAACGCGACGCGGTTGCCAGCTATCGCGCGTGCCGTGACTCCGTCCGGCACATCGGTGCCTTGGTGCGGCGGCTGGGGCTGAAGGCGGATTTTGCCCCGCGCGCCAGCCTGCTGCTGGCGAGCCGGCCGCGGGATGAAGGCGCGCTCCGCCGCGAATTCGCCGCGCGCACGGCCGCCGGATTTTCCGTGGAGTGGTGGGATCGCAAAAAAATCGCGGCCGGCAGCACGCTGCCGCACACCGCGGCGATTCTATCCCAGCGCGGCGAGGCCGCGGAGATCGACGCCTACCGCTTCACCCATGGTCTGCTCGCCGCCGCGCGCGCCCGCGGCGCGATCATCTGCGACCGCACCACGGTGGCGCACACGCGCCGCACGGCGCGGGGCGTGGTGCTCACCACCGATCGCGGCGCGCGGGTGCGCGCGCGACACCTGGTGATCGCCGCCGGCTACGAGGCCGACGCGTTTCTGCCGGAGAAAGTCACGGCCCTGCACAGCACCTTCGCGCTCGTGAGCGAACCGGTTACCTCGTTTCCCGGCTGGCCGGGGGACCGCGCGCTGATTTGGGAAACGGCCGAGCCCTATGTCTATCTCCGCACCACGGTGGACGGGCGCATTTTGCTGGGTGGGTTCGACGAGCCCTTACGCGATCCCGTCGAGCGCGACCGACTCCTGGGCGCGAAGACCGCCGCGCTCGTGCGGCGGTTTCGCCGCTGGTTCCCCGGGATCAAGCTTGAGGTCGCGTTTGCGTGGGCGGGGACGTTTGCGACGACGAAGGACGGCCTGCCCTTCATCGGCGTGCATCGCGGGGTGCCGCACACGTTTTTCGCGCTGGGCTACGGCGGAAATGGTATTACCTACAGCCTGACGGCCGCGCGCATCCTGCGGGACCGGTTGCTGGGACGCGCCAACCGCGAGGCGCGGCTTTTTGAGTTCGGCCGCCGGCCGCGCGCCGTCCCGGCGGGTTGAACCCTCCGTTGCACCTTCGCGGTAGGGGGAAGTTTACTTCCTCGATTGAGCCGGCCAATCCACGCGAAACACACCGCTAAAACTAAAAATAGAACTCAATGGAAAATACGCTTAAACGAATGTTCGTCCTCTCGCTGGGCCTGGTCTCGTTTTCCTATGTGGCCCACGACGATTCGATGAAAAAGACGCCGTGATGATGAAGCACGGCAAAATGATGGTTGTGAAAAACGACCAGACCATGGCGATGACGGACGACATGAGAATGTCCAACGGCACGCAGGTGATGATGGACGGCAACGTCATGATGGCCGACGGCCAGAAAATGATGATGAGAGACGGCGACTCGATGTCGCACGACGGGAAAATGATGAAAGCCGAAAGATAGGCGTCAGGGAATTGTTCCGGGACTACGAGCCGGCCGCTTAGGCCGGCTTTTTTGTATGCTTCTGGCTGCCACTGCCGTGCGGCCGGACTTCAAATCGGCCAGAGCGGCGGAGTTTTAAGGTGGGCCGGAGAAATTGGATCTAGATCAATTGGGGATAGGGCGGAACCGGGCCTGGATTATGCTTACCACCAATCCACTCTAAGCGTGATTCCTCCTCCAAAATTCGACCTCACGGTCCGCGTCGGCTGTAGCCTTGCCTATGAGGTTACGGGCACGGCCTCAATCTTGCTCAACGTGCAGCCGCTGCCCGACCGGAATCACGCGGTCGTCTTTCAGGCCCTGACACTGGGAAATGATCTTCGGGCCAGTGAGTTTACCGACACGCATGGCAACCACGTGCGACGAGTGAAACTCGCGTCGGGATCAAACTTTATCCGGCACGACGCCATCGTCGCGCTTTCTTCGCAGCCGGATAATTTTGATTTGCCGGGTGTCATCCCCGAGACACCGGACGGACTGCCCTCCGAGTTGATGCGCTACACGCTGCCGAGCCGGTATTGCGATTCCGACAAACTGACGAATTTCGCGTGGGAAAAATTCGGTCAGGTCGAGCACGGTCTCCCGCGAGTCACCGCGATCAGCCGGTGGCTGCATGACAATCTGGAATATCGCTACATGTCCGGTCGCACGGATCTCTCGGCGTGGGATGTGTTACAGCGGGGCTACGGCGTGTGTCGCGACTTCGCGCATCTCGCGATCGCGCTCAACCGCACGTTTAACATTCCGGCGCGTTATGTGACCGGGCATCTGCCCGACATCGGATTTCCCGATCCGGAGAACCACATGGATTTTCATGCTTACGCGGAGGTGTATGTGGGCGGTCACTGGTTCACGACGGATGCGCGTTTTCACGTCCCGCGCATTGGCCGGATCAAAATTTCCTGCGGCCAGGATGCCGTCGACGGCGCGTTTTCGACCGTGTTTGGGGGCGCGACACTCACCTACTTTCAGGTGTGGGCGTATCAAGTGCCGCGCGGAACGGTCGGGGTGGGCGACCCGCTGGATTTTACGCGCCGCATCGACAATCAGTTTACGGTGCAGCGTGAGGCGCCCTATTCCGCCGAACTGCGGTGATCTCCGCCGGTTGATTGGCTGGCGAAGGGCCGAAGTAGGTTAATGCCCCATGGCGTTCGGACGCGCGAAGCGGCATGCTCCGCGTTCCATTTCCCGATGCGTTGCTCGCATCGAATTATCCGTCCAGCTCGTTCCACTCCATGAAACTGCCACCCGTCATCGAAGCCATTCCGCCCGCCGGAGCGCCGACCCACAACGACATCACTCACTGCGCCCGTGAGCTCTGGACGCAATGGGGGCAGCCCACCGGTCGCGACGAGGCCATTTGGCTCGAAGCCGAAAGCCGGTTAAACGACGCGCGACGGGCACCGGCGACTGAGGCCGTGACTCCGCCGCGCCCTGCCTCCGCGACGGTCAGCGCTTCCACGGGGGAAAAGAGCGGGGGGATTGCCGCGCGCGCGGCCGAGCCGGCCGTGCCGAAAGCAACGGGCGGTCGCGAGTCGCCCGCCGGACTCTCCGGGTCGCACTTGCGCACGTATCAGACTATTTTTCAGCACCCGATTTCGCACAATCTGCAGTGGCGCGACGTGCACGCTTTGTTTCGGCGGCTGGGCCAAGTCGAGGAGAAGCCCAATGGCAGCTTCTTGGTGACGCGCAACGGTCAATCCCTCGTGCTGCCGGCGCCGCGGACCAAAGACGTGGGCGAGACCGAGGACGTAATTAAGATCCGTCATTTTTTGGAACGCACCGAATCGTCGGTGCCGGGGTTGGACGGATCCACCACCCGGTGTTTCGTGATCATCAATCACCACGAGATCCGGATTTTCCATTCGGTCGTGCGGGGCGCCGCTTTCGAACAGGTTTTGCCCCACGATCCCGACGATTTTTTCCGGCATGCCCCGCACGCGAAGGATTTTTCGCGGGGCCGGGAAAAGCCCGACGCCGGCAGTTTCTTCGAGCCTGTGGCCAAGCGATTGAGTGGGGCGCACCAAATCCTGATCTTTGGCAGCGGCACCGGCACTTCGAGCGAGATGGAGCAATTTGTGGCGTGGCTGCACATCCATCACCCGGAACTTGCCCGGCGGATTGTCGGTTCGCTCGTGGTCGATGAACATCATCTGACCGACGGGCAGCTGCTCGCGAAAGCACGGGATTTCTACGCGACGCCGCAATCGCCCCAAATCGCAACGGACTGAGTTCTTCGCCGACCCGCGCCAGCGCTACGGCAACGGAGCCCCGGCGCTGCCGGCGGACTCGGTTGCGGTCGGCGCCTCCACCACGTCCTGCTGCCATGACGCGTGCAGGCCGAGGAGCAGCGGATGAAATCCGTGAGCTTTCATCTCCGCATAGGCGGCACGCTTCGTCCAGTGCTCAACTCTCACGCGATACGCGCCGACCACCAGGCCGGTGCGGTCTTCGCCGTGTTCACAATGAACGAAGGTGCCGTTTCGGGTGAGGGCCGAGACCGCGGCATCGAGCGTGGCTTTGGCGGGCTTCGCGATGGTTTGATGCACCCGCGTGATCGGCAGATAGATAATCTGTATGCCGTTGGCTTCCGCTTCGGCATCGGACGACTCGTCCTCGGGGTTGAGCTTCACGTCCCATTTTACTCCGAGCGATTGCAGATATTTCCAACCGGCCGCCGTGGGTTGGCCGCCGCGCCACACGCCCGCTGTGACTTGGGCGAAATGCGGGATGCCATGCGGCGGCGCAACTGTGGCGCAGCCGCAGATCGCCTGCCAGGCGCAGCCGCCGACGGCCAGCCACACGAGCGCAGTCCAGCGAAAAGTTTTCATGCGGGCTCCTGCGCCCAACGGGTGCGCCAGATTTCCAGCAGCAACAGCGTGACGCTCATCGCCACCGGACCGAGGATGAGGCCGGATGGGCCGAGCACGATGAGTCCGCCGACCACCGATATGAACGCGATCACGGTGTGCATCCTCAGCCGATTTCCGACGAGGATGGGATAGATCAGGTTGTCGATTCCGCCGACGACAATTCCGCCCCACACGGCGAGCACGACGGCGCTGACCCAATTGCCTTCGAGGGCGAGAAAGATCGCCGCGGGAATCCAGACCACGAAGGCTCCGAGCACCGGCACGATGGCCAGCAGCCCCATCACCACGCCCCACAGCAGCGGAGTCGAGAGGCCGAGGCACCAGAACATCAACCCGCCCAATGCGCCCTGCACGATCGCGACGGTCAGCGTGCCGTAGAGGGTCGCAAGGATGGTGTCGTTGACGCGGGCGAACAGCCGGCTCATTTCCGCTTTTGAAAGCGGCGACAACTCGCGTAGCGATTTTAGCGCCGCGACGCGGTCACGCAGGAAATAGAAGAGCAGATAAAAGGTCAGCAGGACTCCGATGAGTTGCACCACAGAGCCCCGCACGAACGAGGCACCGATCGTGGTGAGCCAGCCGGCGATCCCCTTGAATATCCCGGGCAAGTCCAGGTGCTGCGCGATATAGGTGCCGAGCGGTGCCAGCCGAGGATTGGCTTCGATGACGCGCTGCCATTCGCCGTCCGCCACCTTCAATCGAATCGTTTCGACGCCGCGCCCGGCCTCGGCGATGAGCTGTCCGGCCACGAGGGTCGCCGGCACCACCACAATTACGGCCACGAGCAGCACGGAAATCATCGCGGCGATATTCGGGTGCTTCGTCCGCCGCTCAATCCACCGATGCATCGGCGCAAACAGCACCGCCAGCGCCAGCGCCCAAATCAAGGTCGGCAGAATCGGGACGGTGAGCAGGTAGCAAAGGTAGAGGCCCAACACCGTGGCTGCGAGCAGCACAAAGGTCTGGATGCGACGGCCGTGATCGTCGTCGCCCGTTGCTGGATGGGGCTGGTCGCCGCGCGTGTTCATTCGTTTTGGGTCCGATACTCCGGAGCTTGCTGCGATTTGGTTGGGAAATAGCCGCGAGCGTGTGCGAGGGGTGGTCCGTCCACTCGCTCACGCTCGCGGCGACGGGCAGGGTTCGAGGGTCTCATGCTAGGATTGATCAAATACCCCGGGATTTTTACTCGGGAAAATTCTGGGATGAGAACGGGCGGCTGATTTCGTCAGCGGTTCCGCAGGAAGCGGAGCTCAGCTGCCTGACGTCCGAGTGCCTCGGCCATGGCGCAGACGAGCGGCAGCGCGCTCAGGTTGACGCCGTGGTGGCGGCGAAAATGTTCGATGCGGCGGATAGTGTAGAGGGCGTCGTCGTCAAACGTGAGTTCGGCATCCGGCTGAACGCGCGCTTCCCCGAGCAATCCCATCCGGCAGTAGTGCGTCAGCATGTCGGCATGCACTCCGGTGAGATGGGAGGCCGCTTCCAGCGAATAGAAAATTCGCTCCGGCTCGCACGCACGCACGAGCAGGAGACCGGGTAGGGAAAACATCACGTCACTCATGATTTGCTCCTGGGGTTAAAGGGAGAAACGCGCGCCAGTTGCTCCCAAAGCGCCTGCTCCTCGGCGGACACGGCGGACGGCGTTTGAATCTTCACGTTCGCATAGAGGTCGCCGCGAACGGCGTCTTCGCCCAGCAAGCCGAGGCCCCGTAGCCGCAGCCGGCTGCCACCGGCGGTGCCGGGCGGCACGCGCAGCGAGGTGGTGCCGTCAAGGGTGGGGATTTTCGCCTGCACGCCGAGGACGGCCTCCCACGGTGCGAGCTCGAGATCGAAAGCGAGATCCGTTCCTTCCACGCTGAGATCGGGATGGCGCGCGAGACGCACGTGCAAATAGAGATCGCCCGGCTGACCGCCGCCGTGGCCGGGGTAGCCCTGGGCGGCGAGGCGGATGCGTTGTCCTTCGCGGGCACCGGGCTTGATTCGCACCTGATAGGTATCGGTGCGCTCAGCCGTCCCATTGTTTCCGGGACGGCGCATCGTGACTTTGCGGGGCGAGCCGTGCAGCGCTTCCTCCAGCGTGACGAGAATGTCGGCCTCGATGTCCTCACCGCGCGCGGTGAACGCGGGTTCGTCACCCGCGCCGGGACGGGCGCGCCGGGAGGAACCGAACCCCTGGCGCCCGCTGCCGAAAAATGACTCGAAGAAATCGCTGAATCCAGTGCCACCAAATTCAAATTCGCCTTCGGCTCCAGCCGGGGCACCGCGGCCCCGGGGCATGCCGTCGGGCGCGGGTGGGGCGGCGGAATCCTGCCAGTTCGCGCCCAACGTGTCGTAGCGCCGGCGTTTCTCCGGATCGCTCAGCACTTCGTTGGCTTCGTTGATCTCCTTGAATTTCTCCTCCGCGGTGGCTTTGTTTTGCGCCTCGTCGGGATGGTGCAGGCGGGCGAGCTTCCGAAAGCCCGCTTTGATTTCGTCCGGCGTGTCCGTGCGCGAGACGTGGAGGGTCTCGTAGTAGTCTTTGAATTTTACCGCCATGTTTTGGACTCAGGTCGTTGCGGCGGCAGGGCCGAGGCCGTTTGGCTTGGCCGCGTCGGCCTTCTCAGTCGACCCCGCTGCTGCGCAGCAGATGGAGTAACGACGTGATTACGAACAGCACGAGAAAGACGTAGAAGAATATCCGCGCTAAACTCGCAAAGGCACCGGCGACTTCCGTGAAACCGAAAAGAGCGGCGATGATCGCCGTGATGAGAAAGATGAGTGTCCAGCGTAGCATGGTGTTCCTTATTTGGTCTCTGTTTTTTGGTTTTCGCCGACTCGGGGGTCGCGGTCTCGGCGGGGTGAGCATACTCGCCCGACACGGATGGGGATATGGGGTGAACTAAGCATATCATCCGTGGTTGCTCGCGGCTCGGCGCCGGGCGTGGCGCGTTGAGTGCGGGACCAACAGGGTAGGAAAATACCCCATCGCTTTTCGCCGATCACCTGCCATCAACCACGGGAGCCGGATGGCTTCTCCCCCCGAGGGGTCGTTGCCCGCGCCACTCCATCAACCCGCACTCTTGCCAACGATTTCTCGCAGCGCCGCAGGAAAGCCAAGGTCGATGAAGCACGTCCGTGCCACCTCGCCCGCCGCCTATCTCGCGGCTCTTAGCCGCCACCTTCACCCCAAACGCTCCGCTAATGGCGACCGCGCGCAAGGCTTGGGGCGCGCGGCGCTGGCTGCCGGCGTGACGACGCGCGAGCTGGCCGAGATGCACGAGCGTGCCATCGTGGCGCTGGCGTCGGTTTATGATTTCTCCGATGCTCGCGCCGGCGCGATCAAGCGGGCGGCGTTCTTTTTTACCCAGGCGCTCGTTCCCATCGAAGCCGCCGAACGCGCGACGCGAAAGGCCAACCGGCTGTTGCGGCAGCACAATGAAACGCTGCGCCTGCACGCCGCGGCGTTGGCCAAGGGAAACCGGCAGCTCGCCCGGGAAGTGGAGCTGCGCAAGGCCGGCGAGGCCGTGATCCAAAAGGACAAGGCGCAGTATCAGCAGCTCTATTTGCAATCGCAGATCATGCAGCGCAAACTCCGGGTGCTGACCCGCCAGATCATTTCGGCGCAGGAAGAGGAGCGAAAGGAAATCAGCCGTGAGCTGCATGACGAGGTCGTGCAGACACTGGTGGGAATCAACGTCGAGTTGTCGGCGTTGAGCAGGGGATCCGCGGTTAGTCTCGAGATGTTGCAGGACAGAATTGCCCGCACACAGCGGCTCGTGGAAAACTCAGTCAACGAGGTGCACCGTTTCGCCCGGGAACTTCGCCCCGCCGTGCTCGACGATCTCGGCCTGATCCCGGCGCTGCATGCTTATAGCGCGAACCTCGCCGCGCGGAAAAAACTCAAAATTCACCTGACCGCGTTCGGCGGCGTGGAGGCCTTGGGCAATACGAAGCGGACCGTGCTGTTTCGCGTCGCGCAGGAGGCGCTCACCAACGTCGTGCGCCACGCGCAGGCCACCCAGGTGGGCCTCACGATCCGCAAGGTCGGCGGCGCGATTCGGATGGAGGTCAGCGACAACGGCAAAGCGTTTCAGGTCGAGAAGGTCCTCCTCGCGAAAAACTTCCAGCGGCTGGGCCTGGTCGGAATGCGCGAGCGCGTCGAGATGGTCGGCGGCACTCTGGCGGTCGAGTCGACGCCCGGCAAAGGCACGACGGTGCGGGCGGAAATTCCCTTCGAATCCGAAATTAAATTTACATGACAACTCCCAAGCCCACCACCGTCTTAGTCGCCGAAGATCACGCCGTTGTGCGCCAGGGCCTGTGTGCGCTGTTAAGGGCCGACGCGCAGTTCCGGGTCGTCGGCGAGGCGCAGGATGGCCGGGAAGCGGTCGCGATGGCGCGCACGCTCAAGCCCGACGTGATCCTCATGGATATCGCCATGCCCCTGTTGAACGGCCTGGAGGCGACCCGGCAGATTCTCGCCGCCAATCCCGCGGCCAAAGTCGTTATCCTCTCCGCGCACAGCGACGATGCGTATGTTGAGCGCATGAATGCGGCGGGGGTGGCGGGCTTCCTCGAGAAGCAAACCTCCGCTGATATTCTGACCAAAGCGATCCGCGAGGTGGCGAACGGGAACCGGTTTTTCAGCCCCGCGATCGCCAAGCGGATGGGCAATGATGCGAACAAGCGCGATCGGAATGGCTTGATCAAGGCCAACGCCGCGCGCCTGACTTCGCGCGAATGCGAGGTGCTGCAACTCGTGGCCGAGGGCTCGGCCAACAAGCAGGTCGCCGCCGAATTGGGCATCAGCATCAAGACAGTCGAGAAGCACCGCCAGCAGCTCATGGACAAACTCAACATCCACGACACCGCCGGCCTCACCCGCTACGCGATCGCCGCGGGTGTGATCGAGAGCAGCGTGCAGGTGACGATCGAGTAGGGGCGTGGCTCGTGCGCGCCCTCAGGACGCCTGCGCGCGGACGCCCGTGCACGAACGCCGCGAAACCAAACCGGGCGCGGACGAGCCGCGCCCCTACGCCAACGGAATCCGCACTTGGATTTCGGTGCCGGCGCGCGGGGCGGATTCGACTGTGAGCGTGCCGTTCACGTAGGCGGCCCGCTCGCGCATGCCAAGCAAGCCGAGGCCGCGTTTTTGCTTTTCCGTCACCGGTGGGCGATCCGTGGCGAAACCGATGCCGTCGTCCTTGATCGTCATCTGCACGGCGGTGCCGCCCAGGCTCAGGCCGATGGCCACATGGCGGGCGCGCGCGTGCTTCTCCACGTTCTTCAAGGCTTCCTGCAGAATGCGGTAGAGCGCCAACTCGGTGTCGGGCGGCAACCGGAGCGACGAGGGCGCGCCGACGAGTGCGACTGGCACGCCCGTGCGTTGCTCGAACTCCCGGCTCGTTACGCGCAGGACCGCATCGAGACCCAGATGATCCAGCAAGCTGGGCCGCAGGTTGCGGGAGATGCGCTCCACTTCTTCGGCGGCCCCGGCGAGCAGCTCGTGCAGTTTCTCCGCTTCCTGTTTGGCCGCTCCGTCGTGCTCCGAAAGTTTTTCCACCAGGGCTTGGCTGCGAAAGGCAATGCCGCAGAGCAGTTGCGTAATGTGGTCGTGCAATTCCAGCGCCACGCGCCCGCGCTCGGCTTCCTGCACCTGCACCACCCGGTTGGTCAGCGCCCGCAGTCTTTCCTCATTGTGCCGCGCCTCGGTCATGTCCGTCACCACCATCCCGATGATCACGGCGTCCGTATTTTTTCCGGCCAGTTCCCGCACCGAGATTTGCACCGGCCGGAGCGAACCGTCGCCCGCCTGCAGCATGAGCTGCATTTTTGTGCCGGAACGGGCGGCTTGTTTCATGTGGGCCCGGAGCGTGGCAGCGTCCACCGCCGAGAGAAAGCGGCGAAAGGAACTGCCGATGACCTGCTCCAGCGGGCTCTTTACGAGACGCGCGAAGCACGCGTTGGCGTAGAGAATCGTTTTGTCCGCCGTCAGCGTCAGCGCCCCTTCGTTCATCGATTCGATGAGCCCCCGATATCCGTGGTCGGCGCCTTGCAGCGTGAACACCTGGAGGCCTTCCTTGCCGTCGGTCACGACCGCATCCACTTCGCCGGTGCGGATGGCGCGCAGGGTTTCATCCGCCTCCGCCAAGCGCACGCGCAGTTCGCTGATCTCAGCCGACGACATCGGGGGGGGGGGGGAGGTTTTCAAAGCATCACGCTACCTTTGGGACCAAGTTCAATTCGAGATGGAGGCCGGCGGTGTTGAGCAGATTGCCGATGAACCGCCGGACGGGCCGCGGAAATTCCTTGATGAGCGTCGGCGTGGCGACGATCTGGTGGTCGCGCGCCAGTTTGGGCTGCTGATAAATATCGATCACTTCCAGTTCGCACGTGTCGCGCGGTTCCCCTCGGCAGAACTCGCGGACGCGCAGGATCGCCTGCTGTGACCGGGCCGTGGTCCCGGCCACGAACAGGCGGAGGATAATTTTGGCCGCGGGCGCGACGGCCGGAGATTTTTGTAAGGGCGTGCCTGGTGCGCGCCCTCGGATGGACCGGGCACGGGCGAGCCGCGCTCCTACCACGGTCGGTTCCGGCACGAGTAGGGGCGTGGCTTGTCCACGCCCTTGGACGCGCACCAGGCGCGCCCCTACGATCGGAGATTCGTGGGTCTGCTCTGCGCCGCTGATTTTTTTTGGCTTCATGGCTGTTCGTCTCGGTTAGGCCGCTTGGTGCAGGTGCAAATCCAAGCCGACGAGCACGCGGTCGGGATCGGAAAGGTTACCGATGACGCTCCGGCTGGGCTTCGGCGAATGGCGCACGACGGTGGGAATGGCGAGGATCTGGTCGCGTTTGGCCAGTTGGGGCTGTTCCCGCAAATCGATCACCGTGATGCGATAGCGGCCTGGGAGATGGCTTTCGCAAACCTGTTTTAGGTTCGCCAACGCCGTCACAGATTTGGCCGTCTGGTCCATCACGTAGAGGCGTAGTTGCCAGAGTGGGGCGGGCCGGCGTGGGAAGCCGGCGCCACGTCGTTTCTCCAATTTGTTTTTCATGAGTGTTTTTTTCCGTTCCGGCGCGGTCCCAATTTGCCGCGCGTGACGACCGCTGACTTGACATCCGCCTGGCGCAGGAGGCCGGACGCCGCCCGCTCCGTGGTGAGCAGGAGCGTGCGGGTGCCGACCTGTTCGGCGATGCGACGCAATTCCGCCGCTTCGGATTCGTAGTCGGAGCGCAGATCGCCAATCTGGCGCTCGAGCGCGCCGCGCTTGCGCTCCACTTCGCGCTTGAGCTGCGCCGCTTCCTGCTGACCGGCGAGCACGGCGGCTTTTTCCAGGGCGTTTTGCGCCGCGCGGGCGGAGCCGGTCAACACGCCGCTGGCGCCGATGTAGGCGTCCACGACGTCGATGCCGTGGTCGGAAATCAGGAACTCGCGGATTTGATTCGAGTGTTTCATGCCGCGCGCCTTGAGCACGTAGAGCACGCGGTTGCGTTCGCCGTTACCCTCGAAGTCCTGCAACAAAATCCACGCGTCCATGAGCGACGACATGGCCGCTTCGCTTTCCTGCGGCGCCTTGCCGCCCTGCGTGAGGCTGGTGAAGAACGAGGTGACCTGCTTGGCCTTCAGGTAGTCGATCAGCCGCGTCACCATCCCCTTGCCCTCGGAGTCGGTGCCGAGATCCATCAGGCTGGTGATGGGGTCGATGATGACGACGTGCGGCTGAAACTCGGCGATTTCCTTGAACATCGTGGCCAGATGCATTTCGAGGCCGTAGAGCGAGGGGCGCGCCGAATGAAACCGCAGGAGGTCGCGCTTCACCAGCGGCTCCAGGTTCAGGCCGATGGAGTGCATGTTGCGGATGATCTGGTTGGGCGATTCCTCGAACGAGAAAAAAAGCACGCGCTCGGCGCGCCGCCCGGCGGCCTGGGCGAAATTACATGAGATGATGGTCTTGCCGGTGCCGGAGGTGCCGGTGAGCAAAATGCTGCTCCCGCGAAAAAAGCCCTGCCCGCCCAGCATCGCGTCGAGCCGGGGAATCCCGGTCGCGATCCGCTCCGTGGACACTTTGTGGTTCAGCGCCAGCGAAGTGATCGGCAGCACGCTGATGCCCTCGGCGCCGATGAGGAACGGAAACTCGTTCGTGCCGTGGAGCGCACCGCGATATTTCACCACGCGCAAATGCCGCGTGGCGACCTGATCGTTGACCCGGTGGTCGAGCAGAATGACGCAGTCGGACACGTATTCCTCGAGCCCGTGGCGTGTCAGCGATTCGCGCCCGCGCTCGGCGGTGATGACGGCGGTCACGCCTTTCTCCTTCAGCCAGCGGAACAGCCGGCGCAGCTCGGAGCGCAGCACGGCCTCGTTCGGCAAACTGGCGAACAGCACCTCGAGCGTGTCGAGCACCACGCGCTTGGCCCCGATGGAATCGATCGCGTAACCCAGCCGGACGAACAATCCCTCCAAATCATACTCGCCGCTCTCCTGCACTTCGCTGCGATCGATGTGGACGTAGTCGACCACGATTTTTTTGCGGCGCACGAGGCCCGCCAGATCGAAACCGAGCGACGCGACGTTGGCGGTCAGCTCCTTTTCCGTTTCCTCGAACGCCATCAACACACCCGGCTCGTCGAACTGCGTGGCCCCGCGCACAAGGAATTCCGCGCCGAACAGCGTCTTGCCGCAACCCGCTCCGCCACAGATCAAGGTGGGCCGACCCCGCGGCACTCCGCCTCCGGTGATTTCGTCGAGACCTTGGATGCCGGTCCGGCACTTCGGCAAACTTGTCGCCGGAGAGGGAGATTCTTGGCGCTTAGTTTTCATTCGCGGGCATCGTGACGGGTGGCAAACGGTATTAGCGAACTATGCGTGAGGAAATCGTGTGGGCCGGCGCGCGTGTGGGTGCTTCTCAGCGAGATTCTAGTCCAGAATGCCGCGACTTGCCATGGGGTCTTACCCGAACGAAAGAAAGTGCCCCGCGATTTTCACCGGCGCCCAGTCTCGCCCGAAGGCCGAAAATTCGCCCGAACAGTATGCCGTGGATTGCGTAGGGGCGTGGCTTGTCCACGCCCGGTTTCGGAAGGCGCGCACGAGGCACGCCCCTACCACTGACAGGGCGTCGAAAATGGGTCTGTGATTCTGAGCGGAGCGAAGAATCCACTTGGATCAGGATAAACGCGGCATTTCAGGGGTGCGCATGTCCTGCTGGATTCTTCGCTCCGCTCAGAATCACAAGGAAGGAGACCTTTTTCGACCCACTCTGAG
>JANOAF010000088.1:0-5432 GCA_031411015.1 Opitutaceae bacterium
ATTCGGCGCGCTGAGCACGATGGGGTAGTGGCGGAAGTCAGCGTTGACGTAGCGCGGCGGCGGCAGGAGCGGCGCGAAGAATTCGTAACTCGCGCCATTGGGCTGCGCCATCGCGGCCTCGCCCCAAAGGTCACGCTTGGAAGCGAGCGCTTCGTCGAGCGAGGGGAGCGGGGCGGCGGCCAATGCCGTCGAAACACAGAAACTGAAAATGATTTTTTTCACAGGCTGCATCGCAAAGATGCCGAAGGCGTGGCGCGGTGGAGCGGCGGGAGATGAACTCGAGCGGGGCGGGGTGGCAAATAGCGACCACCGGAGGACGCCGGAGGAATGAGGAAAGGAGGAGCAAACCGCTAATCTTCGCTAATGTTCGGATGCGAGGGCGGGCGGGTGTGTGCGTGCTTCGCCTAATCGGCGAAGCGCGGGAGAGAAACGCGATGGGATGATTTCATTGGCGGAGATTAGCGGTTCACCGGTTTGAATCCTGCGTGAAGGAGCGGTGCATTAAAACGTGCCCTTCACCCCAAAAATCCACAGCGCACCGTAGCGGTCGCGCTGGCGGAATTTGGCGACGTCAGGAGTGTTGGGGCCTTCGCGGGAAAAATCCTCGGGCGTGTCGCCGAGGTTACGGATGTTGCCGAAGAGTGCGAGGTGCCGCGTGAGCTTGTGCTCGCCGATCACGTCGACAAAGAGCCGCTTCGAACCCCACGCGTAGGTGCCGGGCTCTATGCTCGCGCCGGCGATGGCGGCGCGGCGGTGGCGGCCCTTGTAATTCCAGTTAATTTTCAGGCTGTAGTTTTCGCGGCTGAGACTGACGCCCCACGTGGCGGTGCGCGGAATGAAGTTCGCAAAATTGTCCGTCTCCGTGCCGGTGAAGCGTTGCACCGCGCCATTCGCGAAGACCTGCACGCCGCGCGCCCAACCGGGCAGAAACGTGAGCGCCTGCTTGTAGCTCACATCGAAGCCTTCCGAGCGCACGGCGTCCGGCACGTTGAACTGCGTCGCCACGTCGTAGGAACGGTAGGCGGTCGGATCGAGGTCGTAGTTGGCGAGGAACTCCGGCGTCGCGGCGAAGACGGTCGTGCCGGTGAAATTTTTATAATCGCGCCGAAAGCCGCCGACCGAAAGAAGGCCGACGCCCTCGAAGTAGCGCTCGATCGAGAGTTGGACGGAGCGGGCGGTCCATGGCTTGAGCGCGACGTTGTTGACGGTGATCCGGTTGCCGGCCGAGGGCGGCAGCGTCTCGTCGGGCAAGGTGAGGCCGCCGGCATACTGGTTGTAGTTCGGACGGCCGAGCGCGTGGGAGTAAGCGGCGCGCACGACGAGATTTTCGCGGAGATTGTAGCTGGCGTTGAGGCGCGGGAGGAGGTGCAGGTATTCCTTGCGGGCGTGGTAGCCGCGGTCGAGGAACGTGAGCCGCGAGACGCCGAGCGCGTCGGTGGCGGGCGCGATCGGCAGGGGGCGGCCGTTGGCGCCGAGCAGAATTGCGCCGCGCGCATCGCGCTGGTAGTTGCCGCTGGGATCGGTGAGCGGGCCCTCAGCGCGGACATTGGTTTGCTCGACACGCAGGCCGCCCATCAGCCGCAAGCGCCGCTCGAAAAACGCCACGTCGCCGCGCAGGTAGGCCGACGACACGATCTCCTCGGCAAATTTCGAGAGCGTGATCGCGGAGCGGTAGATCGTGTTGTCGTTTTTCGCGAACGAGGTCGGGTTGGCGCGGAAGTAATCGTAGAGCAGGCCACCGCCGATGCGTTCGGTCTTCGGGAAACCGAAGACGCCCTCGCGCGCCGAGTAGATGGGATCGAGAAATGGGGCGGCGACGTCGTCGGCCGAGCCGGCGCGGCCATCGGGGCCGACAAACGTGTAGGTCGATGCACCGCCGCGGTAGTCGCGCATGGCCTGCCGCAGGTCGAGGCCGCCTTTGAGCGTGAAAGGGGTGGGCGCGGCGAAGGTGCGCTTGAGATTCGCGTAGGCGTTGCGCGCGATGTCGGCGGTGCGGTTGTTGATGCCGTCGCCGGGGCCGCGGCCCAGCACGGTGTCGGCGCCGTAGCGGTTGCCGCCCGCGGTCTGGAGCGTGTAGCCCGCGAGCCGGTAGGGATCGACGGGCGCGCCGGTCGTGCCGTCCGTGACGGTGATACCGCGCGGGCGCAGATAGAAAATGTCGTCGAACGCGACCGTGACGTTGGTGCGGGTGGCCGTGACGGAGTTGAAGAAGCCTTTGCCCTGATCGCGAATCTCGCTCGTGGAAAGCGACCAGCCGGCACCGGCCTCGGTTTTCCAGAGCGGGCCGTCGTGACGGTAAACGATCGAAGGAGAGTAGTTGGCGTTGCGGCGGTCGCGGTCGCCGGTGTTGGCGAGGGTGAGCGTGCCGCCGCCGGGCGCGCCGTGCGTGAAAGCCGTCGAAAAATTTCCCGGCAGCACGCGCGTGATGGAGAACGTGAGATCGCGCTGGTTGTATTGCGCATCGAAGCGCGTTGCTTGCAGCGAAACAGAGACGCGGTCGGTGCGGCTGAACTTGTAGTCGAGTGTCACGCTGGCAGAGGAGCGGCGCGACAGCCGCGGCTGTTCGCGGATGAGGTAGTCGGTGAGGTAAGGGTTGCCGGGGGTGGTGTTCGGGAGCGTGGTGCCGTTCGTCGCGGCGCTCACGCCGCGCCAGTTGGTCTGCACGAAATACGTCGGCTGGTATTGCTGCAAGGTGCCGCCGGAGAGCGTGTAGCCGAACCGCGAGTTGACGGGGGCGACGTAGGAAAAATCGAAACCGGGGAGAACCTTGTGCGTGGTGCCGAGCGTGGGGCCCGGCGTGCGGCGGAGATCGCGGGCGTCGTCGCGCGCGCTCAGATAGAGATTGGTTTGGAGCAGCGGCTTGGCGCGGTCGAAGGCGGAACGGGGCACCATGTTGACCGAGCCGGCGAGGGCGTGGCCAGGCGACTCGGGCGTGGGCGAGTGGAGCACCTCGATGCGCGCGAGATTGTTGGTCGCGACGTTCACGAGTTCGACATCGCGACCGGTCGGCGAACTCGCCGTCGTGCTTGCGAGTGGAAAACCGTTCATCGTCACCGGCACGTAGCCGGAGGGCACGCCGTTGAGGGAGATGTTCATCGCTGCGCCGCCGACGTAGTCGAGGGCGACGCCGGGGATCGTTTTCAAGAGCTCGCCGACATTCCCGTCCGCCATCGGTCCAAACTCATCCGCCGCGATCACATTGCGGATGTCGGCGGCAAAACGCTTCTCGTTAATCGCAATCGCGACGCCGTCGATCTCCCGCGAGGTGGCGACGACGAATTTGTCGAGCTTCACCGTGTCGAGGCGCGAGAGATTAAAATCCTGCGTCGTGATTTGGCCGGCTTTGACGACGACCGTCGCGGTGTCGGCGGCGAGACCGGTGAAGAATACCCTGAGCTTTGATGTGCCAGTGGCGGCAGCGGCGAAGCGATAGTGGCCGAGGCTGTCGGTGAGCGTGGCGAGACCGGTGCCCTCAATTGTGATCCGGGCGTTCTCGAGGTATTCGCCTGTTCCGAGGTTGAGGACCCGGCCTTCGATCGTGCCGCCGGTTGTCTGGGCTCGCGCGCTGGCGAACAGGACAAGCGATACTAGCAGGTAACAGGTGAAACGCATCATAGTCGTGTCGGGTTGGGATAAGACCGGGACCGCGATGACAGCACGGCAACCGCACCGGCGAGACAAGCCCGGGCTGATCAGCGGCCTTCGGGATTCTTCAGCTGATCCCGCCAATCGGCGATCTTCGCCTGAGCCCCGAAGTGCTCGGCGCGGGCCTTGTCGCCGCGCTCCATCCAGATCCGGGAGAGCGTGGTGTTGATGAATAGATCGGCGGGTCTCAGCGCGTGCGCGCGTTCGGCGGCCGTGAGGGCGGCGTCGAGGTGGCGCAGCGAGAAATTTACCTCGGCGAGTGCGTGCCAAGCCTCGAACGACTCAGGGGCGGCGGCGGTGGCGCGGGCGAGTTTCGCGAGCGCGGGATCAGTTTCACCGAGAGCGTAGTCGGCGGTGGCGTCCTCGATCAGGGTCTGAATTTCGTCACTGGTCACGGCAGCAGTGTGGGAACAGAAACAACAAAAAGAAAGGACGGCCTTGCGGGCCGTCCTTGAAAATTGCGGATGCGAAGTGGCGTCAGCTTTTCTTCTGCGCGGCCTCGATATTGATGGTGATGGCGATTTCGTCGCCGAGCGCGGCTTCGAGCATCGCGGGGCCCTTCACGTTGAAGGCGCGCTTGTTGATTTTGGTGGTCGCCTCCCAGCCGGAGAGTTGCGCGCCACCCATGCCGGGACCGAAACCGAGGGAGGTGACCTTCAGCGTGACCTCCTTGGTCACGTCTTTGAGGGTGAGATCGCCGACGACATTGAAGGTGTTCTCGCCCGTTTTTTTCCACGTGCGGCTCTTGAATTTCATCGTGGGAAACTTCGGCGCGTCGAAGAAATCGGCGTTGCGCAGGTGGTCGTCACGTTTCTGATTCGCGGTGTCGATGGAGGCGATTTGAATGGTCGCCTCGACGGAGCTAGCCGCGGGATTGGCCGCGTCGAAGCTGATGGTGCCAGCGAACTGATTGAATTTTCCGGGCACCTTGGAGACAAAATGCCGGATGCTAAAGGCCACCGATGAGTGGACGGCATCGATGACGTAGGTTTCAGCGGCGCGGGTTCCACTGGCAGCGAAGCCAAGCGCGGCGAGGGCGGTGAGGAGAAGGGCGGATATTTTTTTCATGCAGCGGGGCGTGAAGAGATCTTAAACCTTCTAAAACGCAACTCGCCTTAGGCGGGGCTTCACAGAATCAGCATCGCGTCGCCGTAGCTGAAAAAACGGTAGTTGCGGGCGATGGCCTCCGCGTAGATCTCACGCAGCCAGGCGATGCCGTCGGTGGAGCCGGGAGTGAGAAACGCGGACACGAGGCAGAGCAGGGTGGAGCGCGGCTGGTGAAAATTGGTGATGAGCGCATCGACGCCGCGAAATACCCGCGGCGGATAAATAAAGATGGCGGCCTCGCCAAAGCACGAGCCGGCACCGGGGAGGGCGGCGGAGTGCTTCGCGAGAAAATCTTCCACCGAGCGAACCGCCGTGGTGCCAACGGCGATGCGCCGGCCCGGGTGCGGGGGAAATAATATCCGCTGCGTCACTGCGGGAATCTCGTAGAGTTCGCGATGAATCTCGTGCGCCTCGACCGTCTCCGTGGTGATGGGCTTGAAGGTCCCGAGCCCCACATGAAGCGTGAGATCGGCGGCGAGCACGCCTTGGGTGCCGAGTGCGGCGAGCAGTTCCGGCGTGAAATGTAGGCCCGCGGTGGGCGCGGCGACGGCCACCGTGCGCGCTGGATCGGCATAGACGGTTTGATAGCGGTCGAGATCAGTAGCGCGTTGCGTGGAGTCATGAGCCGTGGAATCTGAATCGCGCGAAATGTAGGGTGGCAGCGGCACCTCGCCCAAGCG
>JANOAF010000089.1:0-10072 GCA_031411015.1 Opitutaceae bacterium
AAGCTCGCCGGTCGGGAGTAGGGCGGGTCTGTGACCCGCCAATTCCGCGCGTTGAGTGTTCGAGGGCGGGTCACAGACCCGCCCTACCCCAATCCAACCGCGTTCCGTCGGTCTAGTTAGTGCGCGAGTCCCAAGTGGCGACGAGCAAGCTCACGCCCTCCCCTCGGCACGTCTCGCCCCTTCCCACCACAAACTTGCCAAACGTCCGACGCCTCGCATCGTTCGCGCCCTATGCATTTCGATAATCTCCAGCCCGCGCTCTCCGCCCCGCTCCCGCGTCTCGACGACGACGATGACGACGACGAGGGCTCCCCGGAAGCCGCGCCGAAAAAGAAGGGCGGCGGCCCGGTCGCGATGATCATCTCCCGCAAGTTTCTCGAGCAGCGAAAAATCTTTCTCTGGGGCGCCGTCACGGACGAGACCGCCAAGGATCTCACGGAAAAACTGCTCTACCTTGAGGGCCTCGCGCCCGGCAAAGAAATCACTTTCTACCTGAATTCTCCCGGTGGCTCGATTACCGCCGGCATGGCGGTTTTCGACACGATGCGGCTCATCACCTCGCCGATCACCGTCGTCGTCACCGGAATGGCGGCGTCCATGGGTTCGATTCTCCTCTGCGGCGCGGCCAAAGGCCGTCGTCTGCTTTACCCGCACTCGCGCGTGCTCATCCACCAGCCGCTCATCTCGGGCCGCATGATCGGACCGGCGAGTGACATTAACATCCAGGCGATGGAAATGGAAAAACTTCGCGCCGAGTTGAACCAGATCCTCGCGACCACTTCGGGCCAGCCCATCGAGCGAATCAACAAGGACACGGACCGCGATTTCTACCTGAACGCGAACGAGGCCATCGCCTACGGCCTAGCGGATCGGATTGTAGATAAAGTCTGAGCCGAAGCGACGCAGTCGAAAGATAGAACGCGTTGACCTCAACGCGCTGGGGTGAAGCCCGGAGCCACTGCAGCGCCTTGCGGTCAAGTCGCTCCACCGACGGGCGGTTTTCCGGCGAATGAAAAACCGGTTTGCCCGCTAACTGCCGACGAGAAGGCGTCGAAAACAATTCCTTGGCCTGTCATTCCGAGCGGAGCGAAGAATGACAGAGCATTTCAAACACCTGCAGTGGGCAACTGCCGTTGAGTTAGCGGCCTTCGGTTTTGTAGGCCAGCTCGCTTGCGAGCTGGCCTACAATGGAGCGCGGCGGCCGAGCTGCGCGACGACTCCGTTCGTCCCGCCCTACTCTCCCCCGCTCCACTTAAACACGAACACACTGAGGGGCGGGAGGGTGAGCTTGATTGACTGGCTGAAACCGTCCCATGGCAGGTCGTCTGCCGTGCGGCCGCCATCGTTGCCGAGGCCAGTGCCACCGTAGAACTCGCTGTTGGTGTTCAGCACCTCGCGCCAAAATCCACGGCGCGGCACGCCGAGGCGGTGTTCGCGTTGCCCGCCACCGAGGTGACACACGACGGCGTAGAGGACCTGCTCGGCCGCATCGCTGCGCAGGTAGGCGACAAGATTGGCGTCCGCATCGTGGCAGCTCAGCCAGCGAAAACCCTGCGCGTAGAAATCGTTTTGGCTCAGCACGGGCTCACCCGTGTAGAGCTTGTTGAGATCGCGCACGAGCAGGCGCACCCCCTCGTGATCCGGATACTGGCAGAGGTGCCAATCGAGGCTCGTGTCGTGCGCCCACTCGCGCGACTGCGCAAACTCACCACCTTGGAAGAGGAGTTTCTTGCCCGGCCACATCCACATGTGCGCGTAGAGCGCGCGGAGGTTGGCGGCCTTTTCCGCGATGTGCCACGCGCCCATCTTGAAGAGCATCGAGGCCTTCCCATGCACGACTTCGTCGTGGGAAAGCACCGTCACGAAATTCTCCGCATACTGGTAGAGCATCCCAAACGTGAGATCATTTTGGTGATGGCGGCGGACGATCGGCTCCTTCGAAAAATAGCGGAGCGTGTCGTGCATCCAGCCCATGTTCCACTTGTAGTCGAAGCCGAGACCACCTTCCGCCGTCGGTTTGCTTACGCCGCCAAACGACGTGCTCTCCTCCGCGATCATCGCGACCCCCGGATGATAACGGTGCACGAGATCGTTGGTCTGGCGGAGGAAGGCGATGGCCTCGAGATTTTCACGGCCGCCGTGGCGGTTGGGAATCCACTGGCCTTCCTTGCGCGAGTAATCGAGGTAGAGCATCGACGCCACCGCATCGACGCGCAGGCCGTCGAGATGGTAGCGGTCGAGCCACGCGAGCGCGTTCGCGATGAGGAAACAGCGGACTTCGTTGCGCCCGTAATTGAAGATGAGCGTGCCCCAATCCATGTGCGCACCCTGCCGCGGGTCGGCGTGCTCGTAGAGGTGCGTGCCATCGAACTCGGCGAGCGCAAAGCTGTCGCGCGGGAAATGCGCCGGCACCCAGTCGAGAATCACGCCGATGCCGCGCGAATGCAGATGATCCACGAACCACGCGAAATCCTCCGGCGAACCGAAGCGATGCGTCGGCGCGAAAAATCCGGTGACCTGATAGCCCCACGAGCCGTCGAACGGATGCTCCGCCAGCGGCATCACCTCGATGTGCGTAAAACCCATCTCGACCGCGTAATCGCCGAGCTGCACCGCGAGTTCGCGATATGTGAGAAGGCGGTTGCCATCCGCGGGCATGCGCTTCCACGAACCGAGATGCACTTCGTAAACGGACATCGGGCGGTCCGGTTTTCCGGCGTCAGCACGGCGTCGGTCCAGCCAGACCGCGTCAGTCCACTGCAATTTCTTCGGATCGAAAACGATCGCGGCGTTGTTCGGGGGGCCCTCGAAATACGCGCCGTAGGGATCGGTCTTAAGCCGGACGGTGCCGCGCTGATCGCGCAGCTCGAATTTGTAGAGCTCACCCGCGCCGAGGCCGGGCACAAAGAGTTCCCACACGCCGGACGCGCCGAGCGAACGCATGGGATGATAGCGGCCGTCCCACTGGTTGAAGTTTCCGACCACGGAAACCCTCGCGGCTCCCGGCGCCCACACCGCAAACGATACGCCGGCCACGCCGCCGAGGTTGCGGAGGTGCGCGCCTAGTTTTTCGTAGATGCGGTGCTCGTTGCCCTCGTTGAAAAGATAAAGATCCTGCTCGCCGAGCGTCGGGAGGAAACAATACGGGTCGAAAAACTGCCGGCTCTCACCATTGGCAAACGTCGCACGCAGCTGGTAGCGAAACACCGCCGGTCGTTTCGCGATGAACACCTCGAATGCCCCCTCGGGCGCGAGGCCCGTCATCGGGTGAATCTTGGGCGGCTGTGCGTCCAACTCGATCACGTCGCACGCGGTCGCGCCGCGGAGCAACGCCCGCACCACGACCCCGAGGCTGCGTTTATAGGTCAGCGGGTGCATGCCGAGCACCGAGTGAGGCGTGGCGTGCTTCGCGCCGAGCAGCGCGGCGAGTTCGGTCTTGGGAAGGATCAAAGGTTAAAGGGTTGCCGGAAGCGTGGGTGAGGAGGTGCGCGGCGTCTAGCACCGATGCGCGGGCGTCACGCTCGTGAGCCAGCACTCCGTTCCGTGCGCGGGCTTGCTTGCCTTCCGCGCGCCGCCTTTGCTGCGCGCGTGATTGGCCGAATTATTTTTCTCCTTGCCGCATTTTGCGGTGCGACCGCGCGAGCGGCCGAAGCCCCGCCGACGATAACGGCTGACAACCTGACCGGCACGTTCGGCAACGACGGCGAAGGCATCATGCAGGGAAACGCCATCGTGCGCGGCGAAAATTACGTCCTCACCGCGGATCTCATCCGGCGGGACAACAAGACCGAGACGTTCTTCGCCGAGGGCCACGTCGTCTTCACCCGCGACAACCTGCGGTTGCTCGCCGACCGGCTCACCTACAAACGCGCCGGCGGCAGTTTCACCGGGGAGAACATCCGGCTCGGCAGCTATCCGTATTTCGCCGAGGCCGTGTCGGCCGACGGCACGCCGAAGGAAATCATCCTGCGCCGCGCACGCGTGAGCTACGGCGAGCCGGGCCCGTGGCAGCCCACGTTCACCGCCGCCACGGTGATTATCGCGCCCGGCCAGCAGCTGCGCACCGAGAGCGTGGTCGCGGGGATCGGTCACTTTCAGGCGGTGCCGGTGCCGAAATTCCAGCACAACTTCCAGCAGCCCTTCAGCGCGAGTGCGAGCGTCACGCTCAACGGCGGCTTCCGCCGCTCGCTCGGCGCCTTCGCCGAAGCCGGCGTGCTCGTCCCGGTCTCGCCCGGATTCCGCGCCGGCGCCGATCTCGGGATCTACACCAGCCGCGGCGTGATGGCCGGACCGGCGGCGAGTTACGCGAACGCCGATGACCCGGACCGGCTGCGCGGCAGCATCCACAGCGGTTTCATCAACGACCACGGTGACAAAAAAACCGATCTTCTCGGGCGACCGGTGCCAGAGGAGCGCGCCTTCGCCGAGTGGCAGCACCAGCAGGTGCTCGCGCCGAATCTCACGCTCAACGCCCAACTCAACTGGTGGCGTGATTCCGAGGTGCTGCGCGATTTCAAACCGCGGGCGTTTTTCCCCGTGCAGGAGCCCGACTCGTTCGTTGAGGCGGTTTACGCCGGGGAAAATTATTTCGTGTCCGCCTTCGCGCGCGTGCAGCCGAATCACTTTCACCGCGTGCAGGAACGGTTGCCGGAAATTCGTTTCGATTTGCTGCCCCTCGCGGTCGGCAACGGCTTCTACGAGCGCTTTAGCGCCAGCGCCGCCGCATTGCGCGAAGACCCCGTGGGCGGCGTCGGCCGTGGGCTGCGCAGCGACCGGCTCGATGCTTACTATTCAGTCTCCCGTCCCATCGCCGCCGCCGAGTGGCTCGCGTTCACCCCGGTCGCGGGCGGACGCGTCACGCACTACACCGACACCACGGGCTCCACGCTCCGCAGCGGGAGCTACACGCGCACGCTCGGGGAGGTCGGCCTCGACGCGGCGCTGCGGATGAGCGGCACCTTCGACTACAAAAATCCCCAATGGAAAATCGACGGCCTGCGCCACCTCTTCACGCCGCGGCTCAGCTACCGCAACATCCCCTCGGCCGAGCGTGGCCGCGCCCGCATCCCACAAATCGATCGCGAGGCTTTCTCGACTTATCTCCAGCCGCTCGGCCTGGGCGACGTGCGCAATATCGACGACCTCCACGCGACCAACACGGTCCGCCTCGGCCTCGACAACATCCTGCAAACGCGCGACGCCGTCCTCGGCACGCGTGATTTGGTGATGCTCAATGTGGCCACCGATTTTCGCTTCCGCCGCCCGGCCGGCGTGCGCGATCTTTCCGAGGTTCATACCGAACTCGCGCTCACCCCCGCGCGCTGGCTGCAGGTGGATGTTTACCAAAGCTTCGCCCCGCGCACCTTCACGCTGCGCGAATTCAACTCCGGCGTCACGCTGCGCGACGGGCGCGTGTGGTCGCTGCGCTTCAGCAATAATTTCCTCCGCCGTCAGCTCGAAGACTACGCCATCGACGGCCGCGCGCGGATCAACGAGCGGTTGGAGGCCGTCACGCGGCTGCACTACGACGCCCGGAAGCGGCGTTTCAACGAACAGGCCTACGGCATCGCCCAAAACCTCGGGAATACCTGGCTCATTTCCTACACGGTCAGTCTCTACTCCGGCCGCCGCCGCGAGAGCAGCTTCGGCTTTAACGTGCAGATCGACACGCTGCGGTATTGATCCCCGTGACGGAAGCTCGGAGTCCAGAGCCTAAAGCTGAGAGCAACGCCATCGTGCAGCCTGCCGCTTCCCACCAAATGTCGGCATCTGGTTCCTTGGTTCGGACGCTCAGCTCTCAGCTCTCAACGCTCAGCTTCTCCGTCAGCCCATGAGCGTCGCGGCGAATCAGGCGCGGACATTTCTCGGGCTGCTCCGTCAGCTCCGGAGCCGTTGGCGCACGGACCACGCTTTGCCGACGGCGATCCAAACCATGCTCGCCCGCGAGCGCAGCTTCGGCTCGCGCGATCGCCGGCTCTACCGCGAACTCATCTACACCACACTCCGCCACCTCCCGTGGATTGAGCCGCTACTCGACACGGACGAGGATGAAGCCGTGCGCCGCGTCGCCTGCCTCGCCGCCGAGACGCCCGCGACCGCGCCGTTTCGGGCCGAGTTCGCGAAAGGCGAGCCGCCCAGCGGCGATCGCGGCGAATTGTTGCCGGCGTGGTTCCGCGCTCACTGCCCGGAGATTTTTTCCGGTGCGGAACTCGACGCGCAGCTCCGCCGCGCGCCGCTCTGGCTCCGACTGCAAACCTCCGCGCCGGAAAATATTTTCAGCGAGTTCGCGTCACTCGGTTGGTCATGGCGGGCGTCCACGGTGGTGCCGGATGCGGTCGAACTGCTCGGCGAGGTCGATGTGACGAAAACCACCGCGTGGAAAACCGGTCAGCTCGAAGTGCAAGACCTCGGTTCTCAGCTCCTCCTCGAAACGCTCGGCATTACCGCCGGCAGTCGCTGGCTCGACGCCTGCGCCGGTGCCGGCGGAAAATCGCTCCAACTCGCGCGCCTAATCGGACCCTCCGGCACAGTCGTCGCCCACGACATCCGCCGCGCCGCGCTGGATGAACTCGGTGTCCGCGCCGCGCGCGCCCGCCTCGGGAATGTGCGCCCCACGCTCCAGCCACCGGGTGCCGACGAATTCGACGGTGTGCTCGTCGATGCCCCGTGCAGCGGCTCCGGGACATGGCGCCGCTCACCGCATCTGAAGTGGACGACCACACCCGCCCTGATCACCGAGCGCGCGATTTTGCAGGAGAAACTACTCGCGAAATTCGCCGCCTGCGTGCGACCCGGCGGCCGGCTCATCTACGCGACCTGCTCACTCAGCCCCGAGGAAAACGCGCGCGGGGTCGCCGCGTTCCTCGCGTCTCACGCGGAGTTTCAAGCCGAGCCGTTCGCCCGCACCTTCGGTTTCCAACCCCACGACGGTAACCTCACTGTGCTCCCCGCCCGGCACGACACCGACGGCTTCTTCGTCGCCTCGTTGCGCCGAAAATAAATTCCCTTGCCGCGCCTTCCTGCCGCCCAACGCTCGCCTGACCGTGGTTCCCGACGCCGACTACCGCATCAAGCTCCAGATCTTTGAAGGTCCCCTCGACCTGCTGCTGTTTCTTATCCGGAAGAACGAGCTCGATATTTACGACATCCCGATCGAGTCGGTCACGCGGCAATACATCGACGCCCTGCACGCCATGCAGCAGCTCGATCTCGAGGTGGCCGGCGAATTTTTTGTGATGGCCGCCTCGCTGATGGAAATCAAAAGCCGGCTCCTGCTCCCCAAGGGCCTGCACGCCGTCGATCCCAACGCCGACGACGAGGAGGTCGATCCACGCTGGGAGCTCGTCCACCAGCTCCTCCAATACAAGAAATTCAAGGAGGCCGCCGCCACCCTCGCCGATCTCGCGGCGACCAAACAAAACTTGATGGCACGCCATGTCTCCGCGCTCTCCAGCGGCGACACGGACCGTCCGCTCCGCGCCGTCGATCGGATCGAGTTGTGGAATACCTTCAACATCGTGCTCCGCCGCCTCGCCGAGAAACTGGTCGTCGGCGAAATCCACGACGAGCAGGTGACCGTCGCCGATCAGATGGAGTGGCTGCTGGAGCTGACGCGCACGCGCCGCTCGTTCGTGTTTTCCGAGTTGTTTGAGCACGGCGTCACGTTGCGCCGGCTTGTCGCCACCTTTTTCGCAATGCTTGAGCTCACGCGCTTGGCCAAGCTGCGCATTCGCCAGCACGAGGCGTTTGCCGACATCGTCGCCGAGGCCGTGGACGAGGCGGTCATTCTGGAAAACCCGCTTGAAACCGCGGCCAACGCACCCACGGTGACGGCGTGAGCAAAGACTCCCGCAAACCCGCGCGCAAAAAACGCCAGCCCAAGCTCGGCGGCATCATCGGCGTCGGCCTCGACAACGAGGACGGCCACAAGCGCATCACGACCGGCGAAAAATTTGTGCTCCTCGGCGGCTCGCAGGAGACGCACGAGCGCATGACCGAGACGATGGTGAAGACCTTCGAGGAGCTGAAGCGCCGCGACAAACACCTCGAGTCCGTCGACCCGCGAGAGCTGGGCGAGATCATCCACAAAGCCCAGCCCCGCTGACGCCGATCCATGCAGTCAGAACGACATCGCGACGCAGAAGTGGTCTGCCGGGGGTGGAACGCGTTGACCCCAACGCGCTGCTCAATGCGCGCTCGCACCAAGCGCGTAGGGGTCAACACGCTCCACCTCAATCCGCCTCGTTCTGCCTGAGTCACTCGCCATGAAGCCGCGCCCGCCCGACAACGACCACCGCGATTTATCCGCGGAAGCTGTGCCGTCCTGGGTCGTGGGGATCTGTGGCGTCGCTGCAGTTGCGTCCGCGTTGTTTTCCCTTCTGTTATTTCTAAATCGCTAACTCCATGTCCGAAAAAATCGCCAATCTCACCACCGACTCCTTTGACAGCACAATCGCCGCCGCGACCACCCCGGTCCTCGTGGACTTCTGGGCCCCGTGGTGCGGCCCCTGCAAAGCCATCGCGCCCATCCTCGAGGAAATCGCCACCGAACTCGACGGCAAACTCACGGTCGCCAAGGTCAACATCGACGACAACGACGCCGTCGCCGCGAAATACGGCGTCCGCGCCATTCCCACGATGATCGTCTTCAAGGGCGGCAAAGCCGTCGAGACCCTCGTCGGCATGATGCCGAAGGCCGCCATCAAGGCGAAGCTGGCAGCGCACGTCGGCTAAACTGCAGGGACGCTACAATTGAAAAGCTGGGCGGGTCTCTGACCCGCCTTTTTTGTGCGCTAATGGTAGAGGGCCGATCAGCGACCCGCCCTACTCGACACTCGCCGCGCACGTCGATTGATCGCGTAGGGCGCGACCTCGCTCGCGCCTCGGCCTCAGCAAGCTGAGAGCCTACAAAACCAACCCTGTGGAAAACAGCAGCGCGAACAACGCGAGTAGTTTCCCGGTGTCACCCAGCAAGGCGATGAGTTCCCCTGCGCTGCGATCGGCGCGCAACCTCCGCACGTGGCGCCACGCCAGCGGCGCTAGCGCCAACGGCAGCAGCACCCACGCGTGGTAGCCGCGCGCAAGAAAGGCCACCGGCACCGCAAACGCCACGAGCAGCGAAAGGATGAACTGTGCCCGCGCGGCCCCGCGGCCCCAGCGCACGACGAGCGTGCGCTTGTTCGCCACCGCATCGGTCTCGGCGTCGCGATAGTTGTTCACAACGAGAATATTCGCCGCGAGCAATCCCATCGGCACGCCGGCCAGCACAGTCTCGAAAGTGAGCCGGCCCGCTTGCACAAAATAAGTGCCGCCCACGGCCACGAGGCCGAAAAAAATAAACACGAACACATCGCCGAGCCCGACGTAGGCCAGCGGCCACGGCCCACCGGTGTAAGCGATACCGCACAGGATACTCGCGCCACCAATCGCGAGCAGCCACGGCCCGCCCCACGCGACGAGCCCGAGCCCCGTGAGAAACGCCGCGATGAACACCCCGATCATCGCGCGCTTCATCGTGGCCGGTGCCACGAGTCCGGCCGCCACCGCGCGCCGCGGCCCCACCCGCGCGGCCGTGTCCGCGCCGCGGATGAAGTCGTAGTAGTCGTTCGCAAAATTAGTTCCGATTTGCACGAGCAACGCGAAGCCGAGGCACAGCGCCCCCGCCGCGAGATCGAAAGCGCCGTCGTGGCAGGCAAGCGCGGAGCCCGTGAGCACGGGCGCGACGGCGGCGGGCAGCGTGCGCGGCCGCATCGCGCCGAGCCAGATTTTCACGGGATGCTCGCTCACGAGTGCGTTCCCGTCCGGTGCGTCTTGCGCGAAAAGACGGTGAGCGGGCGGTTCGCCAGCAGACTAAGCAGCACCGGCAGAAACGTCAGCCCCGCCGCCAGCAGCAGCGACTGCATCCCAGCTCCCCCAAAAAACCGGCCAAACACCACCATGAGCACCGCATAGATTAAAAGAAACGCCCGGGCATTCGGCAGCGAGGGATTCACCGCCCAAATCAGTGCGAAGGCAAACACCGCGCCCTGTAGATCGCACAACGCGATCGAGAGACCGGCGAGGTAAAAAATCG
>JANOAF010000090.1:0-6669 GCA_031411015.1 Opitutaceae bacterium
CCCGCGGGGTTCGGCGACCCCGCCCGACAACAAACCCGGTTTTGCTCATCTGCCTGGGAACGACCGCCGGCGGCGTGGCGACAAAGATCGGTGTTTACACCCGGTTATCGATCACGCCCGTCGCGATCGCGTGGCGGGTCAGCCCGGCGGTGTCGTGGATGTTGAGTTTGTCCATCAATGTCTGCCGGTGCTTCTCGACGGTTTTGGGGCTGATACCGAGTTCGACGGCGATTTGTTTATTCGCGGAGCCTTCGGCCACGAGTTGCAGCACCTCCGATTCCCGCGACGTGAGCGCGCTCGTGAGCGGGGCGGGGGATGAGCCGCCGTCCGAGGGACGCGCGACCTTGCGCAGCCGATTGGAAATGGTCGGGCTGAAGAATGCTTTCCCACTGGCGACGGTCTTGATCGCCTGCGCGAGCACCGGCATGGGACTCTGCTTCACCACATAACCCGAAGCTCCGGCCGCCACCATTCGGGCGACATACTCACCATCGCAGTGCGCCGAGAGCACGAGCACCTTGGTTCCGGGTGCGGCGCGCAAGATCTGCCGGGTGGCTTCGAAACCATTGAGCAGCGGCATCGAGATATCCATCACGACGACCGCGGGCCGCAATTGGCACGCGAGGGCCACGGCCTCCCGGCCGGTGGCGGCTTCGCCGACGACTTCGAAATCGCCGACGGAATGCAGCCACGAGCGCAAGCCCTCGCGGACGACGGCGTGATCCTCGGCCAGCAGCACGGTGAGGCGGTGTAGGTTCATGGAAGGTTGGAGTTCGGGCGCCCGATCAATTTTCGGGGACTCGTCTCTCCCCAGCAGATCGGTTGGCACCGCGACCGAAAGGCACGATGGCACGCAGCGTGGTGCCTTGGCCCGGCGCGGACTCGACACTGAAGCTCCCTCCGACCATTTCGACCCGTTCGCGGGAGCCAATCAGCCCGAGGCGCTGTTGGCGCTTGGCGGTCAGCACCCGGGCCACGTTGAAGGACTTGCCGTCATCATGCACCTCGAGCCGGACGGTGGCGCCGACCTTGGTCAGGCTGATGGTGGCGCACGTGGCCTGAGCGTGCTGGGCGATATTGGACAGAGCAGACTGGGCCACGCGAAAGAGCACGGTGCGTCGGTTTTCACTGAGTTGTTCCACTCCAGGAAAAGCAGTGAAACGCACCCGGAGTTTTGTGCTGTGGCTGAACTCCTTCAGATGGGAGCGGAGCGCGGGGATCAGGCCCAAATCGTCCAGCAGGGTGGGGCGGAGATCGCGGGCAAAACGATGCATGGCCTGCACGGAACCGCTCACGACGCGTTGGGTGCGCTTGATTTTGCGCCGGAGCTCCGCCGGGTCGACCGCGTCGGCCACGGTCAGGCTCTCCAGATGGACACTGATGCCCACCAAGGTCTGCACGATGTCATCGTGCAGCTCGCGGCTGATGCGTTTGCGCTCGTCCTCCTGCGCCCGCAGCAACTGATGGGAGAGATGCCGCATGCGGGTTTGCAGCTGGCGCGCCTCGTCCAGCGAAACGCTGAGGCTGCGCTTGTTTCGCGTGAGGTCGGTCTCGACGGCCTGACGGCGGACAATTTCGGCCTCCAACTTCTGGTTCGAGGCGGCCAGCACCTCGCCGCGGAGCCGGGCCGCCTCCGCGCGTTTCTGCTCGGTGACGTCGGTGAAAAAACCCACGACGCCGTGCATCCCGGACGGCAGCATGATACGCTGGATTTGCCATTCGTAGGCCTGCTCGACCCCGATGTCTTGGCGCTGCGCGGAAAAATCCGGTGAGCGATACGGCTCGCCGGTTTTTAACGTGTGCCGGAAGATCCTCATCACCTCATCCGCCACCTTGGGCGGCCAGATGATGTGGATGGCCTCGGAAAATGAGCGGCCTTTCCATGGCCGGACACCCTCGAATACTGGCAGGGCCTGGGGGTTGATTTGTTGCAGGCGCAACTGCTCATCGACGACAAAGACGCCGACCGGCGCCTGATGGAAGAGAGTCGAGAAGATCGCCTCATGGCGGCGCACAATCTGTTGCGTCTCCCGGAGCGGGGTGACGTCCGACACCGCGACGCGGCACCATTTTTGCGGGCTGAGCGAGACCGCTGCCACGGCCTGGAACTCCGCGCTAAAGGCGACGCCAGCCTTGAGCAGCGGCGCTTCGCAGACGTGTTTGAGCGGATGCGCAAAAACCTTTTTGAGGAAAACCGCGAAGTCCGTTCGCTGCGGCAGCGCGACGAAATCCTGCAGCCGACGGCGGAGCAGCCGGTTGCGCTCCACGCCGAGCAAAATCGTGGCGGTCAGATTGGCGTCGAGGATGAGGCCCTCCTCCGTCAGGGAAAAATAGCCGACGGGCGCGAAGTCGTAGAGGTCGGTGTATTTTTCCAGCGCGTCTTCCATCCGGTCGCGGGTTTCCTTGAGTTCGACGTTTTGCATCTCCAGCTCGATCTGGTGAACCTGCAATTCGTGGAGCGCCCGCTGCGGGGGGGCGTTGGGCTGACGATGACCGTTACGGGCGATCGGCTGCCCGGTTTCGGCGCGCAGTTGTTTTTCCGCACGGCGGCGCAGCTCGGCCATCATGGGTGAGTGCTCCTGCTCGAGGCGGCGTTCGCTCAACTCGGCGGGGGTGCGGCGCGTCGGCGTGCGGGTGGAAGACTTGGGGGGCATGGGGAAAATTCTAGCGTAGCGCAGGCTCAGGGCGACGGTCTCGACGCAGAGGGGTGGCTCGTCCGCGCTTGAGGGCGCGCGCAAGGCACGCCCCTACGACTGGTGGCAATATCTGCCGTTGATTGTGTAGGGGCGTGGCTCGTCCACGCCCGGTTTGCGGCGGACGCGCGCGGTTTGCGGAGGGCGCTTGAGCCGGAACGGCGCGGAGAAAGGCATCGCGTTTCGAAACTACCGGCACCATCGGCGTTCGCCCGGATTGGGGCCTTGGGATCGTCTCGGCCGGCGGGCATTTTTTGGAAAAATCGGCGGCTCATGGTTTGGATCGCCCGCCGCGATTTTTTTTGGGGTCACGAGCGGGCGCGGTCGCGCCGGACCGGGATTTCACGAGGTCTGCGGTCTGCTGCGTGAACCGTTTCTCCAGGTTCGCGTGCTTGTCCCCAAGTTTGTCCGCTTTCGCCCGGGCCGCTGTGATGTCGGCGAAGGTGATCACGACGCCATCGATCCGGTCGTCGAGCGTTCGATAGGGTATGATGCGCACGGTGAACAGCGGCCGTCTCTGGTTCCGACGGGCTTCTCGGCCGCCACCAGCGTCTCGATCACGGAGCGGCCGTCGTCGGCCAGCTCGGGGTAACTGAGTTCCGTGGCGAGGTCCGTGATGGGCCGGCCCACATCGCTCGGGATGAGCTTGATGATTTTGGTCGCCTGCGGGGTGAAGCGCCGGACGTTGAGCTCCTTGTCCAGAAACAGCGTCGCGATATCCGTGCTGTTGAGCAGATTTTTCATGTCGTCGCTGGCGCGCGAGAGTTCATCCACCTTGTTCTGCAGCTCGGTGTTGACCGACTGGAGTTCCTCGTTGAGCGACTGCATCTCCTCCTTTGAGGTGGTGAGTTCCTCGTTGGTGGACTGGAGTTCCTCGTTGGCGGATTGCAGTTCCTCGTTGGTGGAGGTGAGTTCCTCCTGCGCGGCCTGCCGCGCCTCGCGCGTGGTGCGGGCGAGTTCGCGGGCCGCCTGGAGTTCGCGCTCCAACTCCGCCACCCGGCCCGCCGATACGGCCGGTTTGGCTGACCGAGTTGGCACTTTGAGCGCCACGGGCGCGGGCATTTCGGTAAACACGATCATCACGAGCCCCTGCAACGGGCCGACCTCCTCCAGTTGCTGGAGCGTGATTTTGACCAACCGCTCCTGGCCGGCGGCCCCGCTGGTGTGGCCTAGGAAGGAGACAATGTTTTTTTTGCGGAGCGTTTTCTGAAAGGCGGCGGTCAGTTCGTAGCGCAGCCCCTCGCGGACCATCGCGAAGATGTTCCAGTTGGCCTTGCCGGCGGCGGGCTCAAGATATTGGGCGGTGTGGCCGCTGATGTAGAGGATGTCGCCCTGATTGTTCACGAGCGCGGCCGGCGGCGCGTAGCGTTGGAGCACCAGTTGATCGGCCAGCGATTGCAGGCTGGCCGGGGGTTTCGGCGCGGGGCGCGCGGTCGTCCCGCCGAGCAGGGGGGTGTTGAACGTGGAGGGAAACTCGACCAGCGCCACGCGCGACGCCGACTCGGTCCGCCGAAAGAGCCGCGATTTGTTGTCCAGCGGCGCAAACAAATCCGTGTGGCCGCCCACCGCCTCGGAGCTGCCAAGGAAAAGGATGCCGCCGGCGTTCAGGTTGTGGTGAAACAGCGGCATCAACTTTTTCTGAATCTCCGGGGCGAGATAGATCAGGACGTTGCGGCAGGTCAGGATGTCCAGCTTCGTGAACGGCGGATCCATGATCAGATTCTGCGGCGCAAAGATCACCATCTCGCGAATGTCCTTCCGGATGCGGTAGCCGTGCTCCTCCTTGGTGAAGAAGCGGGCCAGCCGTCCGGGGGAGACGTCGGCCGCGATATTGTCCAGGAAATGGCCGTGGCGCGCCTTGTCGATCGCGTCCGGGTCCAAATCAGTGGCGTAGATTTGCAGCGTGAAGTTGGGCCGCGGCTTGATCTCGTCGATGGCCTCCTTGAACACCATCGCGAGCGAGTAGGCTTCCTCGCCAGTGGAGCAGCCGGCCACCCACGCCCGCAGCGTCACGCCGGGCCGCCGGTCGGCGAGCAGCGCCGGGATCGCGTGCTTGCGCAGGTGTTCCCAGGACTCGGGGTCGCGGAAAAAATTCGTCACGCCGATCAACAGCTCCTTGAACAGCAGGTCCACCTCCTGCGAATTCTCCTGCAGGTAGCGGATGTAGCCTGCCATCTTGGCGATTTGGTGGAGGCCCATCCGGCGCTCGATCCGGCGGTAGAGCGTGTTCTTTTTGTAGAACGAAAAATCGTGGCCCGTGCGTGCGCGCAGCAAAATGATCGCTTTTTCCAAGGCGCTGTGGGCCTTGTCCTCAAGGGGCGTTTCGGGTTTCGCGGTGAGCGGCGTGCGTTGCAGGAAGGCGAGGATTTTTCCGGGCAGCTCTTCCGCCGGTGCCACGATGTCGGCGAGGCCCGCATCGATCGCGCTGCGTGGCATGCCGTCGAATTTCGCGCTCGCCGGCAGCTGGACCAGCACTACGCCCGCCTGCTCCTTGATCGCCCGCAGCCCCAGCGTGCCGTCGGAGCCCATGCCGGAAAGGATCACGCCAATGCTGTGTTCGTGCTGATCCTGCGCGAGCGACCGCAGGAAAAAATCAATCGGGAGCCGCAGCCCGCGCACCTCGGTCGGCTCGAGCAAATGGAGCACCCCGTGCAGGAGCGAAAGATCCTTGTTCGGCGGGATGAGATAGACGCAGTTCGGCCGGACCTTGGTGCGATCCTTGACCTGGACGACCTTCATCTTCGTCGCGCGCTGAAGCAGTTCGGGCATGATGCCCTTGCGCGTAGGATCAAGATGCTGGACGATGACCAACGCCAGCCCGCTGCCCGCCGGCACGTGCCGGAGGAATTGTTCCAACGCCTCGAGTCCGCCCGCCGACGCGCCGATGCCAACGATGCGGAGAGATGCGGACGGCGGAGGAGCGGAGACTTTCGCGGCGGCGGTCTTGCCCGGCGGCTGGGCGGGGCGGCGGGGGGCGGGGGATTTCTTTTTCATGCCCCTATGGCTTGCGCCGACGCGGAGCAGGTTGCAACGCCGCCGTCCGGCGCGGCTTTGGTCCACGGCCGGTCCCGACGAGCGCGATCAACTTCGGCGCGATATCATCGAGGGGCAGGATAAAATCCACATCGCCGGTCTTGATCGAGGTCTCGGGCATGCTGAAATCCTGCGACGTGGGCCGGTCCTGTGCGATGACCTTGCCGCCCTTCGCGCTGATGACCTGCACGCCGAATGACCCGTCGCCATCGCCACCGGTGAGCACGACCGCAATGGCATTCTTGCGGTAGACGTTGGCCACCGAAACGAACAAGGGCTCGGCGGACGGACGGGAGAAATTAATTTTTTTCGCCGTGGGAGAAGACAGCTCAAGGCGACCGTCTGCGCCCACCATCAAGTGGTGGTTCGGCGGAGCGACATACACACACGCCGGGCAAAGTGCATCGCCCGTCTCGGCCTGCCTCACGGTCAGCGCGGAACGGTTGTTGAGGATCTCGGCCAGAATACTTTTATGATCGGGCGAAAGGTGCATCACGATCGCGATGGCGGCCGGGAATCCCGCCGGTAAGGAGCTGAGAATGACCGACAGGGCTTTCAAGCCACCGGCCGAGGCCGCCATGGCGATGACGGGATGTGGAGGGCTCTTAGGCGAAACGCGGTTCGCTCGGGGCCCAGTGGCAACAGTGGGCTTGGCCCGAGATGTCGATCGTTTCAAGGTGGGTTGGAGTTAGATTGATATCGAATCGACCGCACGAAAACGAGGAGCCCGCTCGCGTCCGCATATCAGCATATTGGGCAGGGCGAGCGGTGGTGATCGCTTTCGAGTGCATAATGTCTGTAGCCGGTGGCAAGGAGAGGTGCCTGGGGTGAAGACCTACCCGGAGGAAAAATCATCTCCAATGCCGGTGGCACCACCGGCACCCGGTCACCCGGAGTCGTGGTCGGACAATACCCCATATGCGCGGCAGTCGTTTCGATGTAG